>NZ_JANJFL010000029.1:31596-42302 GCF_024584215.1 Pseudomonas sp. LJDD11 | reverse complement strand
AGGCCAAGGCGGCAAGGACTGGGCTCCTGCCGGACTGACGGGCACCCTGAGGTTGCTGGGTAACCAAAAACCGCCACCTCGGGTGCCTTTTTTTGTGGGTGTATGCCAGCCAGAAATCAGTTGTGCAAGGTTTCTGCTGCGTACAGGGTGTTTTCCAGCAGGCAGGCGCGAGTCATCGGGCCAACGCCGCCCGGTACTGGCGTGATCCAGCCGGCGCGGGGCAGGGCGGTCTCGTAGACCACGTCGCCGACCAGTCGACCGTCGGCCTGCCGGTTGATACCGACGTCAATCACGATCGCGCCGGGCTTGATCCACTCACCTTTCACCAGGCCAGGCTTGCCGGCGGCGACGACCACCAGGTCGGCACGGCCTACATGAGCGGCCAGGTCCTGGGTGAAGCGGTGAGTCACGGTTACGGTGCAGCCGCCCAGCAGCAGTTCCATGGCCATCGGCCGGCCGACGATATTCGAGGCGCCGACAACCACCGCATCCATACCGTACAGATCGGCGCCGGTGCTCTCCAGCAGGGTCATGATGCCCTTGGGGGTGCAGGGGCGCAGCAGCGGGATGCGCTGAGCGAGGCGACCGATGTTATAGGGATGGAACCCGTCGACGTCCTTGTCCGGACGAATGCGCTCCAGCAGCAAGGAGGCATCCAGATGCGCCGGCAGCGGCAGTTGCAGCAGAATGCCGTCAACCTGGGCGTCTTCATTAAGGCGGTCGATCAGTGCGGTCAGGTCTGCCTGGGACGTGCTGGCCGGCAGGTCATAGGCCTGGGACAGGAAGCCTACTTCTTCACAATCCTTGCGTTTGTGCGAGACATAGACCTGGGAGGCGGGATCGCTGCCGACCAGGATCACCGCGAGGCCCGGGGTGCGCAGGCCTTGCTGGCGGCGTTCGGCGACACGTTGGGCGATCTGCTGGCGCAGGTTCGCGGCGATCGCTTTGCCGTCGATTAGTTTTGCAGTCATGCGGGTGATTAACCATCGAGAAGGATTAAAAAGAGCGCGTATTCTCTCATGACATGGCGTCAGGGCAAAGGCGCTCGCTGCGCCTAATAAGCTAACTCCTTTATCTGCCTGAATTTTTTTTAAAAAAAGTGTTGACGACCTTCGGGGTCGTCTATAAGATTCGCACCACTTGCCGGGCAGAGCCCAGCGCCGAAGACCTCGGTACTGGATAATGCTAGTCAGATTGAACAAGGTTAACGCCCGGTTCGAGATGATCTAAAGCCTGTAATTTGTAATCGTTAAAGATGCAGATTATATAAGTGCCCGTAGCTCAGCTGGATAGAGCATCCGCCTTCTAAGCGGATGGTCGCAGGTTCGAGTCCTGCCGGGTGCGCCATTCAAGGCAGCTTTGGCACAAGTAAATGCAATATGGTGGGCGTAGCTCAGTTGGTAGAGCACAGGATTGTGACTCCTGTTGTCGTGGGTTCGATCCCCATCGTCCACCCCATATTCGAGAGAGGCGCCGGATTTAAAAGTCTGGCGCCTTTGCTTTAAAAGCTGGTTGCGCGGAAGTGGCGAAATTGGTAGACGCACTGGATTTAGGTTCCAGCGCCGCAAGGTGTAAGAGTTCGAGTCTCTTCTTCCGCACCATGAAACAAGCAGGTATTGGCTACATGTCTTTATCCTGTTAAATGAAAAAGCCGCTCTAGAGCGGCTTTTTCTGTTTTGGCAAACTGGTTTTTGGTTTCCCGGACTGATGCCGTCGGTCTGGTGAAACGCAGTATCCGGATGGAATCGGTGCTGCCCGGTCCGGTAGCTCCTCATGGGGGCAGGGCGGGGTAGACGGGTTGCCGGGGAAGCGGCCAGTTGCATCAGTCCTTTCATCGGCGATTCGATAACATCCTCTTAAAACTGCCCTTTTTCAGTAGGGTGACTTCTTGAGTTCGACCCACTAGAATGCATGCCCTTGATTCTAGGGTCGGAAACGCCGGCTAACGTCTGTGCAACGAGGAATATCCATGCAAGTTTCTGTTGAAAACACTTCTGCTCTCGAACGCCGCATGACCATTGGCGTGCCTGCCGAGCGCATCGAGACCGAAGTCAACAAGCGTCTGCAACAGACTGCGCGCAGGGCCAAAATCCCGGGCTTCCGCCCAGGCAAAGTGCCAATGAGCGTGATCCGTCAGCGTTTTGAAGAGGGTGCTCGTCAGGAGGCTCTGGGTGAGCTGATCCAGGCGACCTTCTACGAAGCTGTGGTTGAGCAGAAGCTGAACCCGGCTGGCTCGCCTGCTGTTGAGCCAAAGTCTTTCGAGAAAGGCAAGGATCTGGAATACGTCGCCACTTTCGAAGTTTTCCCTGAATTCACTGTTTCCGGCTTTGAAACCATCGCTGTCGAGCGCCTGTCTGCTGACGTGGCTGATGGCGATCTGGACAACATGCTGGACATCCTGCGCAAGCAGAACGTGCGTTTTGAAGAGGCTGACCGTGCCGCTCAGAACGACGATCAGGTCAACATCGATTTCGTTGGCAAGGTCGACGGCGAAGCGTTCGCTGGCGGCTCCGCCACCGGCACTCAGCTGGTACTGGGCTCCGGTCGCATGATTCCTGGCTTCGAAGACGGCCTGGTCGGTGCCAAGGCCGGTGAAGAGCGCGTTCTGAACGTGACCTTCCCTGAGGACTATCAGAACCTTGAGTTGGCTGGCAAGGCCGCTGAGTTCACTGTGACCGTCAACAGCGTTTCCGAGCCTAAGCTGCCTGAACTGAACGAAGAGTTCTTCAAGCTGTTCGGCATCAAGGAAACCGGTCTGGACGGCTTCCGCACCGAAGTTCGCAAGAACATGGAGCGTGAGCTGCGTCAGGCGATCAAATCCAAGGTCAAGAACCAGGTCATGGACGGTCTGCTGGCTGCCAACCCGATCGAAGTGCCAAAAGCGCTGCTGGAAAACGAAGTCAACCGTCTGCGCGTTCAGGCTGTTCAGCAGTTCGGCGGCAACATCAAGCCTGACCAACTGCCGGCCGAGCTGTTCCAGGAGCAGGCCAAGCGCCGCGTTGAGCTGGGTCTGATCGTTGCTGAAGTGGTCAAGCAGTTCGATCTCAAGCCTGATGAAGATCGCGTTCGCGAGCTGATCCAGGAAATGGCTTCGGCCTACCAGGAGCCAGAGCAGGTCGTGGCCTGGTACCTGAAGAACGAACAGCAGATGAACGAAGTTCGTTCGGTTGTGCTGGAAGAGCAAGTTGTAGATACTGTTTTGCAGAAAGCTAGCGTGACCGACAAATCGGTCTCCTACGAAGAAGCGGTCAAGCCGGTAGAAGCTCCACAAGCCGACTGATTTCGTTGTTTCGTTCGAAAACACTCACAGGCCAGCCTTCGCGCTGGCTTGTGCGTATTCAAGACTCGACTATTTGGGAGTGAGTGCAGGACATGTCCCGCAATTCTTATTTTCAGCACAACTCTGACATCCAGGCTGCTGGCGGCCTGGTCCCGATGGTTATCGAGCAGTCCGCCCGTGGCGAACGCGCGTACGACATCTATTCGCGCCTTCTCAAGGAGCGGGTGATTTTCATGGTGGGTCCGGTAGAAGACTACATGGCCAACCTGATCGCGGCGCAGCTCCTGTTCCTGGAAGCGGAAAACCCGGACAAGGATATCCATCTCTACATCAACTCACCTGGCGGTTCGGTGACAGCAGGCATGTCGATCTACGACACCATGCAGTTCATCAAGCCGGACGTGTCCACCATCTGCATCGGCCAGGCCTGCAGCATGGGTGCGTTCCTGCTCGCAGGTGGTGCCAAGGGCAAGCGGCATTGTCTGCCCAACTCGCGGATGATGATTCACCAGCCACTGGGAGGTTTCCAGGGCCAGGCTTCGGATATCGATATCCATGCCCGTGAAATTCTGCATATCCGTCACCGCCTGAACAGCCTGTTGGCCGAGCATACCGGCCAAAGCCTTGAAACCATTGAACGTGACACAGAGCGCGACAATTTCATGAGTGCGGATCGCGCAGCCGAATACGGCCTGATCGACTCCGTCATCACCAAGCGTGAAATGCCTGCCTGAGTAACCCGGGATGTGGGCGGTCCTGCAACTGACCGCCTGCGGACTTGAAAAAGCCCGCAAGAGCCTTCATCTTGTGTTGCAAGCCTATCGGACTGGATCGATCGAATGACTGACACCCGCAACGGCGAGGACAACGGTAAATTGCTCTATTGCTCCTTCTGCGGCAAAAGCCAGCATGAAGTGCGTAAATTGATTGCCGGCCCCTCGGTCTTTATCTGCGACGAGTGCGTCGACCTGTGCAATGACATCATCCGTGAGGAGGTGCAGGAAGCACAGGCCGAAAGCAGCGCACATAAACTGCCTTCGCCTAAAGAAATCAGCGGCATCCTTGACCAGTACGTCATCGGTCAGGAGCGCGCCAAGAAGGTTCTCGCAGTAGCGGTGTACAACCACTACAAGCGCTTGAACCAACGCGACAAAAAAAATGACGACGTTGAACTGGGCAAGAGCAACATCCTGCTGATCGGGCCTACCGGCTCGGGCAAGACCCTGCTCGCCGAAACCCTGGCTCGCCTGCTCAACGTGCCGTTCACCATCGCCGACGCCACCACCCTGACCGAAGCCGGTTATGTGGGCGAGGACGTGGAGAACATTATTCAGAAGCTGTTGCAGAAATGTGATTACGACGTAGAGAAGGCCCAGATGGGTATTGTCTACATCGACGAAATCGACAAGATTTCGCGCAAATCCGACAACCCTTCCATCACTCGCGACGTGTCCGGCGAAGGTGTTCAGCAGGCTCTGCTGAAGCTGATCGAAGGCACTGTGGCTTCCGTACCGCCACAAGGCGGTCGCAAGCACCCGCAGCAGGAATTCCTGCAGGTTGATACCCGCAATATCCTGTTCATCTGCGGTGGCGCGTTCTCGGGTCTGGAGAAAGTCATCCAGAACCGCTCGACCCGCGGCGGCATCGGCTTCAATGCTGAGGTGCGCAGCAAGGAAGAGGGCAAGAAGGTCGGTGAGTCGCTGCGTGAAGTCGAGCCGGACGATCTGGTCAAGTTTGGCCTGATCCCCGAGTTCGTCGGTCGTTTGCCGGTATTGGCAACACTGGACGAACTGGATGAGCCGGCGCTGATCCAGATTCTGACCGAGCCGAAGAACGCCTTGACCAAGCAGTACGGCAAGCTGTTCGAGATGGAAGGCGTTGACCTGGAGTTCCGTTCCGATGCACTCAAGGCCGTGGCTCGCCGCGCCCTGGAGCGCAAGACCGGTGCTCGTGGCCTGCGCTCGATTCTCGAAGGTGTGCTGCTCGACACCATGTACGAAATCCCGTCGCAAAACGACGTGAGCAAGGTGGTGATCGACGAGAGCGTCATCGAAGGCACCTCCAAGCCGCTGCTGATCTATGAAAACAGCGAGCCTGCCGCCAAAGCTGCACCCGATGCCTGACGCCTGTGCGTGAGTGCTGACAAGGGGTTGTACGAAACGTCGGCGAATGCAGGCAGTTTTCGTGCAAAACCCAAGAAGGGGCCCTTGTGGCCCCTTCTGCATTTTGGGGTTATGCGCCGCCAGCAGTGCGGCGTTCGTCGTTGGTCGGGCAAGCCCTGCCGGATCCGGGAAATAAAATCGTAACTATTTCCTGATCGGGCCGCTAAGGCTTGTATTTTTGCAACGCAGACCCCATCTTGGTTTCAAGCACATTCAATCTGTCCACGGCCAATTGGCCGCTGTAGAGGCGAAATCATGAAAGCCACCATCGAATTGCCTCTTTTGCCATTGCGTGATGTTGTGGTTTATCCGCATATGGTTATCCCGCTGTTCGTGGGGCGCGAGAAGTCTATCGAAGCCCTTGAGGCGGCGATGACCGGTGACAAGCAGATTCTCCTGCTCGCGCAGAGAAACCCGGCTGACGACGATCCGGGCGAAGAAGCCCTCTATGGTGTCGGTACTGTCGCCACTGTCCTGCAACTGCTCAAACTGCCTGATGGTACTGTCAAAGTGCTGGTTGAAGGCGAGCAGCGCGGCAGCGTTGAGCGCTTCATGGAAGTCGACGGTCATTGCCGCGCCGAAGTAGCGCTGATCGATGAAACTGCCGCGCCGGACCGTGAGTCCGAGGTCTTTGTACGCAGCTTGCTCGGCCAGTTCGAGCAATATGTGCAATTGGGTAAAAAAGTCCCTGCCGAAGTCCTGTCCTCGCTCAACAGCATCGAAGAGCCAGGTCGCCTGGTCGATACCATGGCGGCGCATATGGCGCTGAAGATCGAGCAGAAGCAGGAAATCCTCGAAATCATCGACCTGTCTGCACGTGTCGAGCATGTGCTCGCTCTGCTGGATGCTGAAATCGACCTGTTGCAGGTCGAGAAGCGCATTCGTGGCCGGGTCAAGAAACAAATGGAGCGCAGCCAGCGCGAGTACTATCTGAATGAGCAGATGAAGGCCATTCAGAAAGAACTGGGTGATGGTGATGAAGGCCACAACGAGATCGAAGAGCTGAAAAAGCGCATCGACGCGGCTGGTCTGCCTAAAGATGCTCTCACCAAAGCCACCGCCGAGCTGAACAAGCTCAAGCAGATGTCGCCGATGTCCGCTGAAGCGACCGTGGTGCGTTCGTACATCGACTGGCTGGTACAGGTGCCCTGGAAGGCGCAGAGCAAGGTGCGTCTGGACCTGGCCCGTGCCGAAGAGATTCTTGACTCTGATCACTACGGTCTGGAAGAGGTCAAGGAGCGCATCCTTGAGTACCTCGCCGTGCAGAAACGGGTGAAAAAGATCCGTGGTCCGGTGCTGTGTCTGGTCGGCCCGCCGGGTGTCGGCAAGACATCGCTGGCCGAGTCGATTGCCAGTGCGACCAATCGCAAGTTCGTGCGCATGGCCTTGGGTGGCGTGCGTGATGAAGCAGAAATACGCGGTCACCGTCGTACTTACATTGGCTCGATGCCGGGTAGATTGATACAAAAGATGACCAAGGTCGGGGTCCGCAATCCACTGTTCCTGCTCGATGAGATCGACAAGATGGGCAGTGACATGCGTGGCGATCCGGCTTCGGCGCTGCTCGAAGTGCTCGACCCCGAGCAAAACCACAATTTCAACGATCATTATCTAGAGGTTGATTACGACCTTTCGGACGTGATGTTCCTGTGCACCTCCAACTCGATGAATATCCCGCCGGCGCTGCTCGACCGTATGGAAGTCATCCGTTTGCCAGGCTACACCGAAGACGAAAAGATCAACATCTCCGTCAAGTACCTCGCGCCCAAACAGATCCAGGCCAATGGCCTGAAAAAGGCCGAGCTGGAGTTCGACGAGAGCGCCATTCGCGACATCATCCGCTACTACACCCGTGAAGCGGGCGTGCGCGGCCTTGAGCGGCAGATTGCCAAAGTCTGCCGCAAGGTAGTCAAGGAGCACGCCAAGGAGCGTAAATTCGCCATCAAGGTCACCTCGGACAATCTTGAGCATTATCTGGGCGTGCGTAAATTCCGCTACGGACTGGCCGAGCAGCAGGATCAGATCGGTCAGGTGACCGGCCTTGCGTGGACCCAGGTGGGCGGCGAACTGCTGACCATCGAGTCGGCAGTGATTCCGGGTAAAGGCCAGTTGATCAAGACCGGTTCGCTGGGCGACGTAATGGTCGAGTCGATCACCGCCGCACAGACGGTTGTACGTAGCCGTGCCAAGAGCCTGGGGATTGCGTCGGACTTCCATGAGAAGCACGATACGCACATCCACATGCCTGAAGGGGCAACCCCCAAGGATGGCCCGAGCGCCGGTATCGGCATGTGCACCGCGCTGGTGTCGGCCCTGACCCAGATCCCGGTGCGCGCCGATGTGGCGATGACCGGTGAGATCACCCTGCGTGGTCAGGTACTGGCGATTGGCGGTCTGAAGGAAAAGTTACTCGCCGCACATCGTGGCGGGATCAAGACTGTAATCATTCCCGAAGAAAACGTACGCGATTTGAAGGAAATTCCTGACAACATAAAGCAAGACTTGCAGATCAAGCCCGTTAAATGGATTGACGAAGTCCTGCAAATTGCGCTGCAATACGCCCCTGAGCCCTTGCCGGATGTAGCTCCCGACAGGGTGGCGAAGGACGAAAAGCGCGAGTCTGACTCTAAGGAAAGAATTAGCACGCATTAAGTCTGAGTGGGCTTTCTTGACAGCTTTTTGGAGCGCTTGTTATAAAGCGGCTCTTTCAGGCCAGTATTTGAAGACCCTCAGCGCTCGTTTTGCTTAACACCAAAAACTTAGAAACATACTCCATATAGAGATAAGGGGACTTAGAGTGAACAAGTCGGAACTGATTGATGCTATCGCTGCATCTGCTGATATCCCGAAAGCTGCTGCTGGCCGTGCGCTGGACGCAGTGATCGAATCCGTCACTGGCGCTCTGAAGGCTGGCGACTCGGTTGTTCTGGTTGGCTTTGGTACGTTCTCCGTTACTGACCGTCCTGCCCGTGTAGGTCGTAACCCGCAGACTGGCAAGACCCTGGAAATTCCAGCGGCCAAGAAGCCAGTATTCAAAGCCGGCAAGGCCCTGAAAGAAGCTGTCAACTAAGTTTCTTTCAAGCCTTGACGCGCTGGTTCGCGTGCATTCGCGAACCGGTCGCGGAAGGTTCGAGACCTTCCGCTACGCGATTTACGGGAAGGCGCATCCTCGGATGCGCCTTTCTTCTATCCGCTTTCTACCCACGCTCCGCGGTTGGTTCGTGAGTTCAACCGTTCTGGGGGACGCATGCTGCAGAACATCAGGGACAATTCCCAAGGCTGGATTGCCAAAACCATTATCGGGATCATCGTTGCGCTGATGGCCCTGACGGGCATCGAAGCGATGTTCACCTCTTCGAGCAGCAAGCAGAATGCTGCCGAGGTGAATGGCGAAGAGGTGACCCAAAACGAATTGAGTCAAGCGGTCGATATGCAACGTCGCCAGCTGGCTCAGCAATTGGCTCAGCAGTTGGGCAAGGACTTCGATCCTGCGCTGCTGGACGAAAAGCTGCTGCGTGAATCGGCTCTCAAGGGCCTGATCGAGCGCAAACTGCTGTTGCAGGCAGCCGCAGACGACAAGTTCGCCTTTTCCGAAGCCGCCGTTGACCAGCAACTGTTGATGACGCCTGAGTTCCAGGTCGATGGCAAATTCAGTGCCGACCGGTTTGATCAGGTCATTCGTCAATTGGGCTATAGCCGTCTGCAGTTCCGGCAGATGCTGACCCAGGAAATGCTCATCGCTCAGACCCGTGCCGGTATCGCTGGCAGCGCGTTCGTGACCGATGCCCAGGTCGAGGCGTTTGCCCGACTGGAGAAGCAGACCCGTGATTCGGCCACCCTGACCATTGCTGCCAATACTGCTGGCGTTTCGGTAAGCGATGACGAGGTCAAGGCCCACTACGATCAGCACGCCAAGGAGTTCATGAGCCCAGAGCAAGTGGTTCTGGACTATATCGAGCTGAAGAAGTCGGCGTTCTTTGACAAGGTTCAGGTCAAGGATGCAGACCTGCAGGCCGCTTACCAGCAGGAAATTGCCAATCTGACCGAACAGCGTCGGGCTGCGCACATCCTGATCGAAGTCGGCGACAAGGTGAACGATCAGCAGGCCAAGGCCAAACTGGAAGAAATCCAGCAGCGCCTGGCCAAAGGTGAAGACTTTGCCGCCCTGGCCAAAGAGTTCTCTCAGGATCCGGGTTCGTCCACCAAGGGCGGTGATCTGGGTTACGCCGGCAAGGGGGTATACGACCCGGCTTTCGAAGATGCCCTGTACGCGCTGAACAAGGACCAGGTCTCGCAGCCGGTACGCAGCGATTACGGCTGGCACCTGATCAAGCTGCTGGGCGTTGAAGCACCTTCGGTGCCGAGCTTCGCCAGCCTCAAGGACAAGCTGACCGCCGACCTGAAATCGCAACAGGTTGAGCAGAAGTTCGTCGAAGTCACCAAGCAACTGCAGGACGCGGCATTTGAGTCTGCCGATCTGAGCCAGCCGGCTCAGGATCTGGGGCTCAAGGTCCAGACCACCGCGGCGTTCGGGCGTGAAGGTGGTGAAGGTCTGACAGCCAACCGTGCGGTGATCCAGGCAGCGTTCAGTCCGCAAGTGCTGGAAGAGGGTTCCAACAGCAACGTGCTGGAACTTGATCCTGACACCGTGCTGGTGGTGCGCGCCAAGGAGCACCTGCAGCCTCAGCAACTGCCACTGGAACAAGTGGCCGGCGCCATTCGTAACCAGTTGGTCCATGACAAGGCTGCCGCTGCGGCCAAAGCCAAGGGCGAGGCGCTGCTCGCGGGCCTGCGCGATGGCAAGGTTGCGCTGGCTGCGCGCCAGGACGGTATCGAGTGGAAGGTTCTGGAAGCGGTCAGCCGCGGTCAGGACGGTGTCGATCCGGCTGTGTTGCAGACCCTGTTCCGTATGCCCAAGCCTGAAGGCCAGGACAAGTCCGAGTACGCCAGCCTGAGCGCTCGTGACGGCAGCTTCGTGATTGTGCGCCTCAAGGGCGTCAACCAGGCCGCTGCGCCGTCTGACGAGGAAAAGGCCCAGTACCGCCGCTTCCTGGCATCGCGTGCCGGGCAGCAGGATTTCTCGGCCTATCGTGCCGAGCTGGAGCACAAGGCCAAGATCGAGAAGTACTAACGTTAGCTGTGTAGGAGCGGGTTCAGCCGCGAATGGTGCCAAGGCCTTCGCTGCTGAAGCAGCTCCTGCAGGGCAAAAAAAGGGCGGCCCCCAGCGCGGGGGGCTGTATTTTTTGTTTCGGTTAGGGGGGTGT
>NZ_JANJFL010000029.1:0-31586 GCF_024584215.1 Pseudomonas sp. LJDD11 | reverse complement strand
CAGGGGGAAAAAAAGCGCCCCCCCCGGGGGGCTCCCTTCTTTTTTTGCGTCTGAGTAAGCGGCTTCCCGATTACTCTTCGATGTTGCCCATCGCAGTGGTGTTGAAGCCACCGTCGACGTACATGATTTCACCGCTGATGCCCGATGCCAGGTCCGAGCACAGGAAGGCGGCGGCGTTGCCGACTTCTTCGATGGTCACGTTGCGGCGCAGTGGGGTCTGGGCCTCGTTGGCGGCCAGCATCTTGCGGAAGTTCTTGATGCCGGAAGCGGCCAGGGTGCGGATCGGGCCAGCCGACACGGCGTTGACGCGAGTGCCTTCAGCGCCCAGGCTGCCGGCCAGGTAACGTACACCGGCTTCCAGGCTGGCCTTGGCCATGCCCATCACGTTGTAGTTTGGCATGGTGCGCTCGGCGCCCAGGTACGACAGGGTCAGCAGGCTGCCATTGCGGCCTTTCATCAGCTCACGACCTCCTTTGGCCAGTGCCACGAAGCTGTAAGCGCTGATGTCGTGAGCGATGCGGAAACCTTCACGGGTGGTGGCGTCGGTGAAGTCGCCATCGAGCTGGTCGCCCGGGGCGTAGCCAACCGAGTGCACGATCACGTCCAGACCATCCCACTTCTTGCCCAGCTCTTCAAAGACCTTGGCGATTTCTTCATCGCTGGCCACATCGCAAGGGAAGCACAGCTCGGCGCTCGAACCCCAGCCAGCGGCGAATTCTTCGACACGGCCCTTGAGCTTGTCGTTCTGATAAGTGAAGGCAAGCTCTGCACCTTCCCGGTGCATGGCGGCAGCGATGCCGGATGCGATGGACAGTTTACTGGCGACACCGACGATCAGGACGCGCTTACCGGCGAGAAAACCCATGTGTTGTTCCTCTTCAGGTTAATCGACAGCTACTGGTGCCATGAAGGCGGCTTCCAGCAACTGCTGTGTGTAAGGATGTTGCGGTGCGGCGAAAACAGCCTCTGCCGCACCTTGTTCGACCACTTTGCCTTGCTTGACCACCATCAGTTGATGGCTCAGCGCCTTGACCACAGCCAGGTCATGACTGATGAACAGATAGGTCAGGTTGTACTTGGCTTGCAGCGAGCGTAGCAGCTCGACTACCTGGCGCTGGACGGTCCGGTCGAGCGCCGAAGTGGGCTCGTCCAGCAGAATCAGCGCCGGTTTTAACACCAATGCCCGGGCAATGGCGATTCTTTGTCGTTGCCCGCCGGAGAACTCGTGGGGGTAGCGGTGCCGGGTTTCCGGGTCCAGGCCTACCTCTTTGAGTGCTTCGACGATCGCGACCTGTTGTTCCTGGGCGCTGCCGATGTTGTGAATGCGTAAACCTTCACCCACGATTTCAGCCACTGACATGCGCGGGCTCAGGCTGCCAAACGGGTCCTGGAACACCACCTGCATCTGCCGCCGCAACGGACGAACCTGCTGCTGCGTCAGCCCGTTCAGGGGCTGCCCTTGAAACCGTATGGCGCCTTCGCTGCTCAATAGCCGCAAAATCGCCAGGCCCAGCGTGGACTTGCCTGATCCGCTTTCCCCGACGATCCCCAGTGTCTGCCCCTGCAGCAGGCTGAAGTCTACGCCATCGACCGCCTTGACGTGATCGACAGTGCGTTTGAACAGGCCTTTGTTGATCGGGAACCAGACCCGCAGGTTCTCGACTTCCAGTAACGGCTTGCCTGGCACATTGGCCACCGGGCCACCACTGGGCTCGGCATTGATCAGCATTTGGGTGTACGGGTGCCGGGGCGAACGGAACAATTGTTCGCACGATGCCTGTTCGACGATGGAACCGCGCTGCATGACACATACCCGATGGGCTATTTGTCGAACCACGTTCAGATCGTGGCTGATCAGCAGCAGCGCCATGCCCAGGCGGGCCTGCAAGTGCTTGAGCAATTCGAGGATTTTCAGCTGCACCGTGACGTCCAGCGCGGTGGTCGGTTCGTCGGCGATCAGTAGCTCCGGCTCGTTGGCCAGCGCCATGGCAATCATGACTCGTTGGCGCTGGCCGCCAGACAGCTCATGGGGCAAGGCCTTGAGTCGCTTGTGCGGCTCGCTGATACCCACCAGCTCCAGCAGCTCCAGCGTCCGTTTACGCGCCGCCTGACCGGTCAGCCCCTTGTGCAGGGCGAGCACCTCATTGATCTGCTTCTCCACCGAATGCAGCGGATTGAGCGAGGTCATCGGCTCCTGGAAGATCATCGCGATGCGGTTGCCGCGCAGGCCGCGCAGGCGTTTTTCACTGAGGCTCAGCAGGTCTTCGCCGGCATAGCGGATGCTGCCTTTGGGATGGCTGGCGATAGGGTAGGGCAGCAGGCGCAGAATCGAATGCGCGGTGACTGACTTGCCCGAGCCGCTTTCGCCGACCAACGCCAGGGTTTCACCCCGGCGGATATCCAGATTAACGCCTTCGACCACGCGCTGACGGTTATCACCGGTGGTGAATTCGACCGCCAGGTCGCGGATTTCGATCAGATTGTCCTGGCTCATGTCATTTCCTTGGGTCGAAGGCGTCGCGGGCCGATTCACCGATGAACACCAGCAGGCTGAGCATGATCGCCAGTACCGCAAAGGCGCTGATGCCCAGCCAGGGGGCCTGCAGGTTGGCCTTGCCCTGGGCGACCAACTCGCCGAGCGACGGTGCGCCGGCTGGCAGGCCGAAGCCGAGAAAATCCAGTGCGGTCAGGGTGCCGATGGCGCCGGTGAGGATAAACGGCATGAAGGTCATGGTCGAGATCATCGCGTTGGGCAGAATGTGCCGGAACATGATTTCGCCATCGCGCATGCCCAGTGCCCGGGCTGCACGCACGTATTCAAGGTTGCGGCCGCGCAGAAACTCGGCGCGCACCACGTCAACCAGGCTCATCCACGAAAATAGCAGCATGATGCCCAGCAGCCACCAGAAGTTGGGTTGTACGAAGCTGGCAAGAATGATCAGCAGGTAAAGCACCGGCAGGCCCGACCAGACTTCCAGAAACCGCTGGCCCAGCAGGTCGACCCAGCCGCCATAGAAGCCTTGCAGCGCACCGGCAATCACGCCGATGACCGAGCTGAGCAGCGTCAGGGTCAATGCGAACAGCACCGAAATACGAAAGCCATAGATGACCCGGGCCAGTACATCGCGGCCCTGGTCATCGGTGCCCAGCCAGTTGTCCGGTGACGGCGGAGCCGGGGCGGGGACTTTCAGGTCGTAGTTGATGCTCTGGTAGCTGTAGGGGATCGGTGCCCAAAGCGTCCAGCCATCTTTGGCGGCGAGCAGGTCCTGGATATAGGGGCTTTTGTAATTGGCTTCCAGCGGAAACTCGCCGCCGAAGGTGGTTTCCGGGTAGCGCTCGAACACCGGAAAGTACCACTGGCCGTCGTAACGCACTGCCAGCGGTTTGTCATTGGCGATCAATTCAGCGCCCAGGCTGAGGACGAACAGGGCCATGAACAGCCACAGAGACCACCAGCCACGGCGGTTGGCCTTGAAGCGCTCGAAGCGGCGGCGATTGAGGGGGGACAACGGCATATCAATGCTCCCTGCTTTCGAAGTCGATGCGCGGGTCGACCAGGGTATAGGTCAGATCGCCGATCAGTTTCACCACCAGGCCCAGCAGGGTGAAGATGAACAGGGTGCCGAACACCACCGGATAGTCGCGGTTGATGGCCGACTCGAAACTCATCAGGCCCAGACCGTCGAGCGAGAAGATCACCTCGACCAGCAAGGATCCGGTGAAAAATATGCCAATGAACGCCGCCGGAAAACCGGCAATCACCAGCAACATGGCGTTGCGGAATACATGGCCGTACAGCACCCGGTTGTTACTCAGGCCCTTGGCCTTGGCGGTGATCACGTATTGCTTGCTGATTTCGTCGAGGAAGCTGTTTTTGGTCAGCAGGGTCAGGGTCGCGAAGTTACCAATGACCAGAGCGGTGATCGGCAGCACCAGATGCCAGAAGTAATCCAGCAATTTGCCGGTGGTGCTCAGCTCATCGAAGTTGTTCGAGGTCAGGCCGCGTAGCGGGAACCAGTCCAGATAACTGCCACCGGCGAACAACACGATCAACAGAATCGCGAACAGGAACGCCGGAATTGCATACCCCACGACGATGGCTGAACTGGTCCACACGTCGAATTGGCTGCCGTGCCGGGTGGCTTTGGCGATCCCCAGCGGGATCGATACCAGGTACATGATCAGGGTGCTCCATAACCCCAGCGAAATTGAAACCGGCATCTTTTCCAGAATCAGGTCGGTGACCTTGGCGTCGCGGAAGAAACTGGTGCCGAAGTCCAGTTGGGCGTAGTTCTTGATCATGATCCACAAGCGTTCCGGCGCCGGTTTGTCGAAGCCGTACATACGCTCGATTTCTTCGATCAAAGCCGGGTCCAGGCCTTGTGCACCCCGGTAGCTGGAGCCGGCCACGCCGACCTCCGAGCCACCGCCGCCGATGCGGCTGGTGGCGCCGTCGAAGCCTTCGAGCTTGGCGATCGTCTGTTCCACCGGCCCGCCAGGGGCGGCCTGGACGATA
This sequence comes from Pseudomonas sp. LJDD11, assembly GCF_024584215.1. Classification (NCBI taxonomy): domain Bacteria; kingdom Pseudomonadati; phylum Pseudomonadota; class Gammaproteobacteria; order Pseudomonadales; family Pseudomonadaceae; genus Pseudomonas; species Pseudomonas sp. LJDD11. The sequence continues at coordinate 27,070 of NZ_JANJFL010000029.1, read as the reverse complement.
ATGAAGTTGATGATCAGGATGCCCAGCAGGGTCGGAATGATCAGCAGCAGGCGCCGCAGGATATAAGCCAGCATTTCAGCGTTCCTCGTTCCCGGTGGCGGTGTCGCCGGTGCTGTCATCTTCACTGACTGGCGGCTGGCTTGGCGGTGCCGGCTGGACATCCGGCTTGGCCCACCAACTGCTCAGGCCGATGTCCGACAGCGCCTTGGCTTGCGGATGCGCCAAGTGGTCCCAGTAAGCGATGCGCCAGCTCTTGATATGCCAGTTGGGCACCACGTAAAAGCCCCACAGCAGCACCCGGTCCAGGGCACGGGTATGGGCCACCAGGCTTTCGCGCGAGTCGGCGCGGATCAGGCCGTCAACCAATGCATCGACTGCCGGATCGTTCAGGCCCATGTAGTTACGGCTGCCGGGACGGTCGGCGCTGACCGAGTGGAAGAATTCGCGCTGTTCATTGCCCGGCGAGCTGGACTGCGGGAAGCTGCTGACGATCATGTCGAAGTCCCGTGAGCGCAGGCGGTTCATGTATTCGGCGACATCGACCCGACGGATCGACAGTTCAATCCCCAGATCCTTGAGGTTGCGCTTGTAGGGCAGCATGACCCGCTCGAAGGCGGTCTGCACCATCAGGAACTCAAGCTTCACCGGGTTGCCCTGGGCGTCGGTCATGCGATCATCCTTGATCTGCCAGCCAGCCTCCTGCAACAGCTGGTAGGCGCGGCGCAATTGCGGGCGGATCATGCCGCTGCCGTCGTTGACCGGCAGCGTGAAGGGCTCGGTGAATACCCGCTCAGGAATCTTGCCGCGCAGCGCTTCAAGCAGTTTCAGCTCTTCACCGGTGGGCAGTCCGCTGGAGGCCATTTCCGAGTTGTCGAAGTAGCTGCGGGTACGGGTGTAGGAGCCGCTGAACAGCTGCTTGTTGGTCCACTCGAAATCGAACAGCAAGGTCAGTGCTTCGCGCACCCTTGGGTCCTGGAACACCGGGCGACGCAGGTTGAGGATGAAGCCCTGCATGCCTTGCGGGTTGCCGTTGGGCAGCTCTTCCTTGATCAGGCGTCCGTCACGCACCGCCGGCACGTCATAGGCGCTGGCCCAGTTCTTTGCAGTGTTTTCTTCGCGGTAGTCATACTGCCCGGCCTTGAGCGCCTCCAGGGCCACATCGGGGTCGCGGTAGTAGTCAACGGTCATCACATCGAAGTTGTACAGCCCACGGTTAACCGGCAGATCCTTGGCCCAGTAGTCCTTGACCCGCTCGAAGCGCAGCGAGCGACCGGCCTTGACCTGGGTGACCTTGTACGGCCCGTTGCCCAGCGGCAATTCAAGATTGCCCTTGGTGAAGTCGCGCGTCGCCCAGAAATGCTTGGGCAATACCGGCAACTGGCCGATGATCAGTGGCAGCTCACGGCTGTGGCTGTCCTTGAAGACGAATTTGACTCGCAACGGGTCTTCGACGATGACCTTGTCGATGCCGGCATAGTAGGCGCGGTACAGCGGCGCACCGTCCTTGATCAGGGTATTGAAGGTGAACTCGACGTCTTCGGCACGAATCGGGTGGCCATCGTGAAAGCGCGCCTGAGGGCGCAGATAGAAACGCACCCACATGTTGTCAGGGGCTTTTTCGATTTTTTCAGCGATCAGGCCATATTCGGTGAGCGGCTCATCGAGGCTGGAGCGCGCCAGAGTGTCGTAGATCATGCTGATATCGGCGGCGGCTGTGCCCTTGCTGATGAAGGGGTTGAGGCTGTCGAAGCTGCCGAACCCGGCCTGGCGAAAGGTCCCGCCCTTGGGCGCATCGGGGTTCACGTAATCGAAATGCTTGAAGTTCGCCGGGTACTTGGGCGCTTCGTCGTACAGGGTCACGGCATGCTGGGGAGCAGCCTGGGCGGTGCAGGCCAGGGCCACCAGCAACAGGCTGCCGGCGCTGGCCAACAGCGTACGCATCGGGTTCATCGGGTGTTCTCCTGAGGCTTGAGCCACCACGCGCGCAAGCCCAGGGTATAGGGCGGCGTGGTGACCATGGCGAAGCGATTGCGCCAGGCCAGGCGGTGGTTGTTCAGATACCAGTTGGGAATCATGTAGTGCTCTGACAGCAAAACCCGGTCAAGTGCCCTGGCTGCGGCGACCTGATCTTCGCGGCTGGAGGCGGCGAGCAACTGGTTGAGCAGGCCGTCGACCACCGGGCTGCTAATGCCCGCGTAGTTCTTGCTGCCATTCACGGCGGCCTGGCTGGAATGAAAGTACTGCCACTGTTCCAGGCCCGGACTCAGGGTCTGCGACAGGGTCATGAGGATCATGTCGAAATCGAAACGGTCCAGGCGCTGCTTGTACTGGGCGCGGTCCACGGTTCGCAGCCCTGCGTCGATGCCGATGCGCCGCAGATCCTCTACATAAGGCTGCAGGATGCGCTCCAGGTTGGGATTGACCAGCAGAATTTCGAAGCGCAGCGGTTGCTGTTGGGCGTTGACCAGGCGTTGCCCGGAGAATGTCCAGCCGGCTTCGCCGAGCAGCGCCAGAGCCTTGCGCAGTGTCTCGCGCGGGAGGCCGCCACCGTCGCTGGCAGGCAGGCTGAACGGCTGGCTGAACAGGCTGGCCGGCAGACGCTCGCGGTACTGGGATAGCATCAGCCATTCGCGGCCACTGGGCAGCCCGCTGGCGGAAAACTCGCTGTTGGGGTAATAGCTGGTCGAGCGCTGGTAGGCGTTGCTGAACAGTGCCCGGTTGGTCCACTCGAAATTGAACATCAGCCCCAGTGCTTCGCGCACCCGCACGTCGCTGAAGGTGCTGCGCCGGGTGTTCATGAACAGACCCTGGGTCTGGGTCGGGATCTGGTGGGCTATGGCAGCCCTGACGACCTCGCCACGTTGCAACGCTGCGAAGTTGTAGCCGTTGGCCCAGTTCTTGGCCTGGTGCTCGATATAAATGTCGAACTCACCGGCTTTGAAGGCTTCGAAGGCCACCTCACTGTCGCGGTAGAACTCCACTTCGACCCGGTCGAAATTGTATTTGCCGCGATTGACCGGCAGGTCTTTAGCCCAGTAATCCTTGACCCGCTCGAAGATCAACTGGCGACCGGGCTGGACGTTGCTGATCCGGTACGGGCCGCTGCCCAGCGGCGGGTCGAAGGTGGTGGCCTTGAAGTCGCGGTCTTTCCAGTAATGCTGGGGCAGCACCGGCATCTCGCCCAGGCGCATGATCAGCAGTGGATTGCCGACCCGTTTGAACACGAAGCGGATGCGGTGACGGTTGAGAATGTCGACCCGCTGCACTTCCTGCAAGGCGGTGCGGTACTGTGGGTGGCCGTCCTTGAGCAGGGTGCGATAAGAGAACGCCACATCATAAGCCGTGATCGGCTGGCCATCATGAAAACGGGCTTGCGGGCGCAGGTTGTAGACCACCCAGCTACGGTCCTCGCTGTACTCGACACTGCGGGCTATCAGCCCGTAACTGGAGGTCGGCTCATCGCCGGATGGGTCGTAAGCACCGGTGCCCACCATCAGCGGTTCATTCAGTTCATTGACGCCGTACTGCAGGAAGTTGCCGGTCTCGACCGGGCTGGTGCCCTTGAAGGTATAAGGGTTCAGGGTGTCGAAGGTGCCGAATGCCATGATCCGCAAGGTGCCGTTTTTCGGCGCCTCGGGATTGACCCAGTCGAAGTGGGTAAAGCTGGCCGGGTACTTGAGCGCGCCAAACTGCGCGTAGCCATGGCTTTCGCTGATGGCGGCGCTGGCATTGGAGCTCAAGCCCAGGCTGATGGCTAACAGGATGGGACGAATCACATTGCGCACGGCTTGGGCTCTGGGCCGCTAACAGTAGCAGTTTGTCCTGTCTGGAAAAAGACTGCGGCACAGCACGACGCCTGACCGTCGTGGCTGATCAACGCGGCAGGTAGACCGTCAGGGTCTGGCCGGGGCGCAGTGCCTGGCCACTGCGTGGATTCCAGCGCTTGAGATGCTTCATCTCGACATTGAAGCGTTTGGCCACCAGGTACATGGAATCGCCTTTCTGGATCTTGTACTGCACCGGCTTGCCTTCGGCGGTCTTGGCGCTGGCCGCCGCAACGACTTTGCCGGCTGCCCGGCTATTGTCCTGAATGACCAGCGACTGGCCGATTTGCAGGCGATGACCAGAGAGCTTGTTCCAGCGTTGCAGGGCTTCGACATCGACCTTGTTGGCGCGGGCGATGCTCGACAGGTTGTCACCGCTCTTGACCCGGTAGGTGCGCGAACGGCTCGGTTTGTCTTCACTGGCGACCAGCTCGAAGGCCGGTTTCGCTGTGCCGCCCGGTTGCAGCGGGATATTCAGTGACTGGCCGACCTTCAGGCTGTTGCCTGACAACTGGTTGTTGCCTTTGAGTGAACTGACCGATACCTGATAACGCTTGGCCAGGCTGTCCAGGGTGTCGCCGCGACGGACCCGGTAATGCTGCCATTGCATCAGCTCGGCCGGCTGCAGGTTGGGCAGGTTGGCAGCCAGCAGCTGTGCCTTGGAGGTCGGCACCAGCAGGTGCTGTGGGCCATCAACGGTCAGGCGCTTCTTGAACGCTGGATTGAGCTGGATCAGTTCGTCTTCGTCGATGTTGGCCAGGCTCGCGACCTTGGACAGGTCGACGCGCTTGTTCAGCTCGACGACTTCAAAGTAGGGTTCGTTGGCGATCGGCGTGAGGTTCACGCCATAGGCCGCCGGGGTCAGGACCACCTGTGAGAGGGCCAGCAGTTTGGGCACATAGTCACGGGTTTCCTGCGGTAGGGGCAGGTTCCAGTAATCGGTGGGCAGGTTGAGCTTGTCGTTGCGCTCAATGGCCCGGCTGACCGTGCCTTCACCGGCGTTATAGGCCGCCAGGGCCAGCAGCCAGTCACCGTTGAACATGTCATGCAGGCGGGTCAGGTAGTCGAGCGCCGCATTGGTCGAAGCCTGGATGTCGCGGCGGCCATCATAAAAGCTGGTCTGGCGCAGGTTGAAGTAACGCCCGGTGGACGGGATGAACTGCCACAGGCCGACCGCCTGGGCGCGGGAAATCGCCATCGGGTTGTAGGCGCTTTCAATCACCGGCAGCAGCGCCAGCTCAAGCGGCATGTTGCGTTCTTCGAGGCGCTCGACAATGTAGTGCATGTACAGGCTGCCACGCTCACCGGCAGTCTCAAGGAACGACGGGTTGTTGGCGAACCACAGGCGCTGCTGATCGATGCGCGGGTTCAGGTTGTCGCCTTGTTGCAACTGGAAACCCAGCCGCATCCGCTCCCATACATCTTGCGGCTCGGCCTGGGCGGCGGGGGTCGGATTGACGAAGATCGGCTTCTGCTTGATGCCCGTCGCCAGGTTGGCCTTGCTGCGGTAGGTGCCGTCGTGCTCGACCTGACCAGTCGTCTGGCCGGTGCTTTGGCAGCCTGCCAACAGTGCGCTGGCGGTCACCGCGATGGCCTGTGCCAGGCGCGTCAAGGTGGCGGAATTCGCGGGTTTTCCAGTAGATGACGACATTGTCCGGGGGTGTTTCCAGGAAAAAATGTCGGGCGATTCTAGGAAGGGACCCCGCGATGGTCAACCTTTACGGGGTTTTCCGTAGATGAGCGGGTGTGTCAGAACTTGTTTTTCCAGTCGCGCAGGCTGGCAAATACCTCACTGGGCGAGGCATTGTCACGGCCGTTCCACTCGTCCGCTTTTTCTTTAACGGATGTTACATGGACCCGGATAAATGGGTTGGTCAGGCGCTCCAGACCCAGTTGTGACGGCAGGCTGATGCGGTCCATGCTCCGCCATTGGCTGACCTGCGCCAGACGCTGGGTGATGTCAGCGTTGTCCGGTTCCACGGCGTGGGCGAAGCGCAGGTTACTCAGGGTATATTCATGGGCGCAGTAGATGGCCGTGTGGTCGGGCAGGGCGGCCAGCCGGCTCAGCGAGGTGTACATCTGCTCGGGGGTGCCCTCGAACAACCGGCCACAACCGGCGGCAAACAGGGTGTCGCCGCTGAACAGCAGGGGCTTTTCAGGGCCTTCATGATAGAAGGCGATATGCCCGGCGGTGTGACCTGGGACCAGAATGACCTGCAGCGCCAACCCCAGTACCTCGATACGGTCGTTGTCGTGCAGCGCGACATCGCGCGCCGGAATCGTCTCGCCGGCCGGCCCATAGACCCGTGCATCAGTGATCGCCTTGATCGCCGCCACGCCGCCGACATGATCGTTATGATGATGAGTGATCAGGATGTCACTCAGTTGGTAGTCAGGGTTGGCCTTTAGCCAGCCAAGCACCGGTGCGGCGTCACCCGGATCGACCACTGCACAGCGTCGGGTCGAAAGGTCTTGTAACAACCAGATGTAGTTGTCACTGAAAGCGGGCAGGGCGTGGATCTGTATCATGGCGCAATTCGCTTGGCGGGAAACAATAGTGCATCTTAGGGGCTGTTTACAAAATAGGCGAATGAAGGCAAGACAAGGCGAGGTCAGGCGAAAAAGCGCAGCGTACATAACGTACATGAGCATCTTGAGGCTGATTTCAACGCAATATTGCCGAGTGCAGCCATTTTGTAGGCCACCCTTAGACACACGTATTGATGCCCGTCGAGCAAGCGGCCACAAGCCATGCCTGCCCTGTATCGCTCAAAGCGTCCAGCTGGCGCTGCGAGTCCCGGAGGAACATATCCCATGATCGATCAATCCTTCGCCCAGGCCGATCCGCAATGGCTGGAGCTGACCTGTGTGGCCCGTGAGTGGCTGGACGGACCGTTGGGGCGCATGCTGATTGAAGAAGAGCGGCGTGCTCTGGAAGAAGAACTGGCGCGGTTTTTCGGCGGTTATCTGGTGCATTACGGGCCGGCGCAACAGACGCCGCCGCAGGCCGTGCAAATCCAGCGCACCGTGCGTCTCGGTGCGCCCTTGCCGGGGATGGAAATCGTCTGCGAAGAGCAGGCCTGGCCGTTATGCGAGCACGCGGCTGATGTGGTGGTGCTGCAACATGGCCTGGATTTCTGCCTGTCTCCCCATGGCTTGTTGCGTGAGGCGGCCAGCAGTGTGCGTCCCGGCGGACATTTGCTGATCGTTGGTATCAACCCCTGGAGCAGTTGGGGCATGCGCCGGGTGTTTGCCCGCGACGCCTTGCGCAAAGCGCGCTGTATTGCGCCGACAAGGGTGGCCGACTGGCTCAACCTGCTGGGCTTTGCGCTGGAGAAGCGCCGCTTCGGGTGTTATCGTCCGCCGTTTGCATCGGCCAAGTGGCAGACGCGCTTGCAAGGCATGGAGCGCTGGAGCACCAGCGGTCAGGCATTGGGTGGCGGCTTTTACCTGCTGGTGGCGCGCAAGCTGGTGGTCGGCCTGCGGCCATTGCGCCAGCCACGCCGCGAGCCCATGGGCAAGCTGATTCCGTTGCCGCTGGCCAAGGTCAACCGTGACGGTTGTGAGCCTTGAGCGGTTACTGGCTGCCGATGCCCAGGTTTTTTGAATTCGGAATACAGCCATGAGTGAACGCATAGAACTTTTTACCGACGGCGCCTGCAAGGGCAACCCTGGCCCTGGGGGCTGGGGCGCGCTGCTGGTTTACAAGGGCCAGGAAAAGGAACTCTGGGGTGGCGAAGCCAACACCACCAACAACCGCATGGAACTGACTGGCGCGATTCGCGGCCTCGAAGCGCTCAAGCGCCCCTGCGAAGTGACCTTGGTCACCGACTCGCAGTATGTGATGAAAGGCATCACCGAGTGGATGGTCAACTGGAAAAAACGCGGCTGGAAGACGGCAGCCAAAGAGCCTGTGAAAAATGCCGACCTCTGGCAGCAACTCGATGAGCAGGTCAGCCGTCATCAGGTGGAGTGGAAATGGGTGCGCGGCCACATCGGCCACCCCGGCAACGAGCGTGCCGACCAGCTCGCCAATCGTGGCGTGGATGAGGTGCGCGGCAAGGCCTGACGGGCACCTCTAAAAACTACCTGCTGGCTGGGCGCCTGCGGCGTTACGCGCGCCATCGCGTTGTTGAAATCAGGCTCGTGCGCGAGTCCGACGGAGTGCCGCCCAATCAAAATGCTCATGTACAACCCGTACAGTCGAGCGCGACTCCGACCGTTTTTCGCCTGATTTCGCCTAGCGCTGACTGCCTCGCCTACGTTTTTAGAGGTACCCTTGAAGTGCTGCCGGGGCAGTGCTGCCAACCGCGCACTGTCTGAACCCATGCTAATATTCGGGCCTGCACAAGAGGCAACAGAATATGTCATCGCAAAACCTTGATAATCGTTCGATCGTGCTCGATACCGAAACCACCGGCATGCCGGTGACTGAAGGTCACCGGATCATCGAGATCGGTTGTGTCGAGTTGATTGGCCGGCGCCTGACCGGCCGGCACTTTCACGTCTACCTGCAACCTGACCGCGAAAGCGATGAGGGGGCAATTGGCGTGCACGGTATCACCGACCAATTCCTGGTCGGCAAGCCGCGGTTTGCCGAGGTCGCCGACGAGTTCTACGAGTTCATTCGCGGCGCACAGCTGATCATTCACAACGCGACGTTCGACGTTGGCTTCATCAATAACGAATTCGCCTTGCTGGGGCAGCAGGATCGAGCCGACGTCAGCCGTTACTGCACGGTGCTCGATACCCTGGCCATGGCCCGTGAGCGCCACCCCGGCCAGCGCAACAGTCTTGATGCACTGTGCAAACGCTATGACGTAGACAACTCTGGCCGTGACCTGCACGGCGCATTGCTCGACTCGGAAATTCTGGCCGACGTCTACCTGGCCATGACTGGCGGGCAGACCACGCTGTCGTTGTCGGGGCAGGGCGCCGATGGCGGTGAAGGAGGCTCGGATCGCCCAAGTGAAATTCGTCGTCTGCCAGCCGACCGGCCTGCCGGGCGCATCTTGCGTGCCAGCGCCGATGAACTGGCGGCTCACGAGGCGCGCATGGCAATCATCGCCAAGGCCGCCGGCGCTCCGGCGCTGTGGGTGCAGATGCAGGAAGCCGGGCAGTCGGCCAACTGACCAGCCTTTGAGCCGACCCGTATGAAAATCCATCCGGCCCTGGCGATTCGTCCCGCCGACGAGCAGTTCGAGGACTACCTGCTCAACGGTGTGTTCACCTTCATGGTGCGCAGTTTCGCCACGGTTCGGCTCGGTGAGCCGGTGGCTGACTGGCCGCTTGAGCAGGTCAAGCCGTTTGAAAAAAACTACGGGATTGACTCAGAAGAGTTCAGCCAGCGGCGCGAATCGACCAACGCCACTGTGCTGGTGGCCTGGCTGGATGATCAGCCGGTCGGCCATCTGACGATCCGGCCACACTGGAATGGCTTTGCCTATATAGATGAACTGGCGGTGGACGCGCCTGCCCGCCGCAATGGCGTGGCCCGCTCGCTGCTGGAAAGTGCCAGAGGCTGGAGCGAGAAGCACAACCTGGCAGGCATCATGCTTGAAACCCAGAACAACAATCTGGACGCCTGCCGGTTGTATGAGAAATTCGGTTTTGTGGTGGGTGGAGTCGACCATCTGAGTTATCGCGCAATTGATCCGCAGACCCGCGAAGTGGCGATTTTCTGGTACCTGATCTTTCCCGCAGGCTAAGACGCCCTCAAGGGATGCGGGTCATCTTCACGCCATTTTGTACCAGTTCGAACTCGTCGCCGCCCAGGTGATTGACCCGGTCGCCAATCGCCAACCGATACGTGGTCACCACAGTTGCGCCACCGACCCCATCAATCTGCGCCTCCTGAAATTCATGCACCGGATAGACGCGACCCTCGGCATCTCTTGCTTGAAACTGCCCGACCAGAACTGAAGCCATTTGCCTTGAACCTCTGAAAATAACCGCATAATTGCCTGTCAATCGCGGCTGTAGACCATCAAATCGGCGACTGGTTCGCTCTCTGCCCGAGCATCAAGGTGCAGCAAGGCTTAAAGAAAAAAGCACAGGCTTCATACATTCAGCGCGGGCGCTGGTCTATAACTCAAGTTTCCTTGAACCCAGCGCCGGAGTTTTTTATGAGTCAGGTCCATCGCATTGCCGTACTGGTCGGCAGCCTGAGAAAAGAGTCGATCAACCGCAAGATTGCCCTGGCCCTGGCCGGGCTGGCACCGCCGAGCCTGGAGTTGAAGATCGTCGAGATCGGTGATCTGCCGCTGTATAACGAAGATATCGACGGTGCCAGCCCGCCAGCAGCCTACACCCGTTTTCGCGATGAGCTGGCCGCTGCCGATGGCCTGCTGTTCGTGACCCCGGAGTACAACCGCTCGGTGCCCGGTGCCCTGAAAAATGCCATCGACGTCGGTTCGCGCCCTTACGGCCAGAGCAAGATGAGCGGCAAGCCAGGCGCGGTGATCAGTGCCTCGCCGGGTGCCATTGGCGGCTTTGGTGCCAACCATCACCTGCGTCAGTCACTGGTGTTCCTCGACGTTGCCACCTTGCAGCAGCCAGAATCCTACCTGGGTAACATCGGTGCCAGCTTTGATGAAAATGGCGAGCTCAACGAGCGCACCACGGCCTTCCTGAAAACCTTCATCGAGACCTTCGCCGCCTGGGTCGAGAAAACCCGCAAATTCTGAGTCAGTCAGTGCAGGGATTGCCATATGTATGGCAGTCCCTCGTCATACTCTGGTTACGCTCCTTTTCCATTTGATGCATTACCGGCACCTGTTGTGTCCGGTGATGCCTTGTGCAAAAGGAAATTTGCCATGTCGCCCACACCTTATTTTCACCCTGAGCCGCTACGTCAGCGGTTCATGCAGCATGTGCAGGTTGCACAAGCTGCACAGCGTATCGATGCCGATCAAGCACACTGGCTGCAGCGATTTTCCGATATCGAGCAGCCTCTGCTCAGCGATGATCCGCCGGTTTTGCACTGCCTGATTCTGGAGGACGGCTCGCCGGTACCGTTGGCACTGGCCTCGGCGATTCTGATCGTGCGTCGTCATGCGACGGGAGAGACCCTGTACCTGGACAGCCTGGCGCACGGGCTTGAGTGTTTCACCGAGCGCAGTCAGCTGGCGAGCTGGTTGAGGCAACGCTTCGCGATTCGCAGCGGGCTCAATCCGGAGTTCGAGTATCAGGTTCTTGAAGGCTCGCTGTTTGAGCAGCGCATGCTGTTGATCGTCGATCACCAGGTGCAGGCCTTGAACGGGCTGTTGGCTACGCTGCAAAAGCTGCCGTCGCTACAGCAGGCCATCGGCCGGATGCTCAAGCCCAGACTGCAAGCGATCTGGCCCGCAACAGCGATCGACCCTCAAGCGCTCACGGTGCAGATTGTCGAGACCGACCCTGGCAAGTCTGGAGCTGATGCTCAGACCATCGTTCGGGTACTGCCCCCTGAGCAGGCGGTACTTGGCCTTCTGACTGGCGAGGCATTGCCGGACAACCAGCAGTTGCGCTTTCTGGACCGGCATGGTGAGGAACTGGGTTCACTTGGGGATGCACAGTTCAAGTGGCAGCTCAATGAGTTGACCGGTGATTATGAAGCGTTGCTTGCCGACTACTGGGCGATTGCCGATGAACAGCGAGTGAGTCGCCGCGAGCGTGTAGCTCAACTACTGGCTGACGGCTTTACCCATCAGGCATTGGCGCTGCAAGCGTTATCGCCAACAGATACGCAGGTGTTGCTCAGATTGGGTGTGCAGCCGCTCGGGACAGAGCCCGCGGTGGCGGTCAAGCGGCTTTCGTTGAGCGCCGCCCAGCAGGGGCCGTTCAAGCTGGTCAGTCTTTATCTTGTTCATTTGGAGGGCGGCTACGCGCTTTATTCGCCGGGCAAGGGCCTGCGCCTTGTCGGCGACTGGCAAGCCTTGATGCAACTGGCCAACAGCTCTGCCGGGCGCAGCGAACTGCGCGATTATCTGTCGCTGGACGACCAGCGCCTGTTCACCGCAAGCACCGGCCTGCAACTGCACAGCCACGACCTGGCCCGGCCGTTGTTCCTCGACTGTATCGACTCAATCATTGGCCTGCAGAAGCGCAACCTGAACGAGGTGCTCAAGCGCCACAGTGACGATGCCGATGAGCTGCTCGCCATGGTTGACGATGCCCTCGACGTGCGGACTCTCATTGATCCACGGCTGAGCGGCATCGAACCGGGCGAACGCTGGCAGGCCATACCCGCAAGATTCCTCGACACCTGGAGCAACCCGCCCGGGCCGGTTGCCTGGCCGTACCGCCCGACCCCTTCGTGGATGGAGCAAGTGACGCTGCACGATACCTTGCTAAAGGAACTGGGTACGTTGCGTCCACGGCTGGAGGCGCTTGCCAGGCAGGCCTTGAATCCTTGGCTGGCGGTTGTGGGCGGCGCCAAGGCACTTGACGCGCAGCAGGTTCGGGTCCTTGGGACAGGGGCGTATTTGCTCGTCCCAGGCAATGACCAGGACGATCCCCAACCTGACAGCACGGCCCGGCCACTGGCCTTGACCGACCTGTTGCTGGAGCGTCTGACCGGCCTGCGCAACGCGCCACTTGCGGACAATTGTGAAGTCCTCGGCCAAGGCCAGACACCAGAGGTGCTAACCACCTTTACTGCGCGATTGCTCGAGCATGTGCTTGACCAGGCCGGTGTTCAACTGCTGGCGTTGTCCGCAGGTTCGGTCTCGGCGTTTTTCGATCACCCGTTGCGTCAGGATTATGCGCAGTCAGTGCCTGGCCAGATGATGTGCGCGCTGCATTACAACCTGCTGCGCCTGGAACTGCAGGTGGCGCGGCGGCTTGGGCAATTTCCCCAGGCGGCGCTCGACATGCTCCAGCAGGTGCTGGATCGTCCCGGCCGTGACTTGCGCATGGTCTATGGCAATGAACTGGCCGAGGTCCATGCCGTGTACCTGCAGGTTGAAGGCCGACGGATTTCGCTGGGCTTGAGTGATGCCTGGGTCATGCAGTGCAGTGCACACCCCGATCAAGGGCTATTGTTCTGGTCGCGGTTGTCGGGTTTGCAGGCAATGCCCTCGCTGGCGAGCTTGCAGGTCTGGCTCAAGCGGCGCCTGGCACTGCCCGATTGGCGGGCCCGATGGCTGGAGCTGTTCGACGCAACTGACCAAACCTGGCTCGACCAGTCCCTGGCGGCGGGAAAGGAGGCTCATCCGGGCCTGGTCGAAGTCTATGGGCATTTCATTGAACGGTTGCAAGCGGCTGAACAGCAGTGTCAGCAGCGGGCTCTCGCCACGGCCGTCGAGCAGGTCAGGCAAAGCCGCTTTTCGGCTGACACCTGTCGGCGGCACATTGATCTGGTTCTGGCTAACGATCGACAACGGGCCTGGCTCGACACGGTGGCGGTGCGTATCCAGAATCTGCTGTTCGCAGCCGTACTGCCCGATTGGCTGCACAAGGCCGCGGACGCCGATCTTGAGCTTTATGTCCATTTGCTCGAAGCCTTCTACGGCAATGGCAATCCCGCCGACGATTTTCTCGCCGATATCCCCATGCTGCGCCCTTTCGCCCTTGAACAGTTGCTGGCGGCCTTGAGCCGCGACTTTCCTGCGCAGGTGCTCGACCCGCATGATATCCATGTAACCATGACCCGCTATGTTGCTGCACCGGTACCGCCAGGCAGCATCCCGTCAGCCATACCGGCGGCCACGATCGTCGACAGCGAGAGCCTGGTGAGTTTTTCTCTCAACCACTTCGCCAGAATCCAGGACGCCAGTCTCAGTGTGAGCATGGCGAGTGGGGGCACCCTGCCTATGGGGCTTACGGCGGATTATGTAACGTCATTGGTGCATCGGCTGGATATCGGCAAGCGTTATCAGGCATTGCTGAGCACTCACTTCGATCCCGGTCGGGCAGATTATGCCGCAAGGCGCCTGAAGTTCATGCACCAGATACCGGCGCGCCTACTGTTGCCGGCCCTGGAACTCAAGTTGCAAGGCGAGCTCAGCCAGCAAGCCTTCGACTTCATCGCCAGCGTTATCGATATGCCTGATGGCAAGGCCCGTCAGCCGCTGCACCGGCAGACGGTCGTATTGCGCCCATTGACGCTGGTGCCGCGTGCAGACATGGCGCCTGATCAGGTGGAGGGCATCTGGCTGATCGGCCCGCTCGACTCCCGCCAGGGGCCGGTGGTGCTGCATACCCTGTTCAACGATAAATTCACCTTCAAGGAGTTTCGCGATCAGGACCAGTTATTGAGTCAACTGCGCACTGCCGGCCCTTTGCAGACCCTGGTGCTTGAGCGTCTCAAGCCGGCCGCGCGGACCCGCTATGACAATGGCGGGCTGACCGAGGCGCACGTCATTCCCTGGGGTATTGGCGGATATCTGGAGCCGCCGCTGGGGACACCGGGCAAAGTAAGCATCGGTAGCGCAACAGTTGAAGGCAATGCGTTGCGCTATCTGTTCAAGGCTACCCTGCAATTGCTCCAGGATCTCAGCCACAAGCAGGCCGTGACCAGTGCCCAGGCCGACTGGGCGTCCTTTGTGCACGTCATGACCCTGAGCGGCGAGCAGATTCTATTGTTCCTGCCGGGCAGGCTGGGGCTGTTGGTAGGTGCCTGGCAGAGCCAGAACCTGCTGCGCGAATCGGCAGGCGCGGTGGCCGAGCAACGCTGGGGCAAGGCGTTGTCCGAGTTTTCCGCGGCACTGGGCATGCTGGTCACGGCCCGGCGTGAGCAGGTCGAGGTTTCCCGTGCCAGCCCACATGTGCGCTTGCCAGAGTTTTCCTGGCGGCACTCATCGTTGGGCAACGACATCAGGGTAAGGCTGGCTCAGCTCGAAGTGCATGACATCGAATTGGCCGATCTGAATTACGACGCGTTGTACAACCTGTATCAGGACCCTGGCACCCGGCTTCGCTATGCGGCCGTCGCTGGCAAGGTGTATGAAGTTCACCAGCAGGACGGCGTGTGGCGAATCAAGGGGCCTGATGGCAACGGGCCGAAGCTGCGCCTGAATTCAAGCCAGCATTGGGAGCTGAGTCTGGAACTGGGTTTGCGCGGTGGTGCTCCATCTCTGCTGGTCAGCAGCGAGCAGCAGATGCAGAACCGGGTCGCGCAGATCATCAACGTGCAGGCCCGGGGTATGGATCAGATCCGTGCCCTGTCTCGTGACCAGGCGCGGTTTATCAGCCTGGCTCGCCAGCGTGGGCTGGGTTATCTGGAAAATGCCCTGTTCAACCTCAATGCGCCCTTCGCCGAGGGCTTGCCATTACCGGTACAGACCCTGCTGAACGACTTTTTTGGCGTAACCACACCGGGCACGGTGCTGATCGACGCGCTGAGGCACCGTATCGGTCAGTTGTTCGTCGCGTTGTCGGAGCCTTCACTGTCGCCGCTGGACTCAGTGCGTTTCGTCACCGGCACGGTCAAGCCTGGGTATGAAAATCTGGCGGCTTTCGTGATCACGTCCGACCCGCTGCAACGCCTGTACCTGAGCGATATGTTCTTTACCCCACCGGTTTATATTCTCAAGTCGGCAAGCGGTATTCGCGCGTTCAATCCCGACGACCATTTTCGCGCCGTTACCCTGTTGCACGAACTGTCTCATCTGGTTTGCCGAACCCAGGACATTGCGTATATGGATGCCGTCGCGCCGCCCGTTGACCTGCTTGATGACAGCCTGCCGCTCTCGGCCGATTACAAGCAGGATTTGCAATTGTTACGTGAGGCTTCGCTGTCGCATCGAACGCCTTTGGCGAATTTGTTCCGAACCTGGGACAGCAATGGTTGGCGAGACTTCCAACCCAGCGACGGCTCGGTCTTTGCGACCATTCTCAAGCTCGTTGGCCAGCCAGACCTGACGCAGGCGCGCAGAGCATTTCTGACCGATGTGCACGCTCGTCGGCGGGTCATTCTCGGTAATGCAGATTCTTTGGCGTTGCTGGTGGCGCAGTTGGGCCGCGAGCGATTTACCTGAACCGGCACAGTAATCACTAGGGGCTGTTGACGTTTCATCACAACCGCGCCGAGGTCTGTTTTGTCGGCCTGCATAGGCTTCAGTCTGTTGAAGTGTGTGTGACAAAACAGCCACGGCCCTGCGGGTTGCGCCCCAAATCGTGCCATGCGTCGTTGAAGGACTTGAAAAGGGAGCGACCATTTCCTGCGTCCTTCGCCTCGCCTGACACGATTTGGCGCTGCAACGCGGCCTGCGCTGAAACGTCGACAACCCCTAGCGTTATGTAGCGCAGCCTGGATGGTATGCATCGATAGGCTCCTGTTTCACCTTCCTGCCCTGTATTGCCATGCAGCAGGGCAGGTCATGCACAAGGAGCCTTGCCATGACTCAATCAGCAACACCCTGGTTTTACCACCACGCGCTTAGTCAGCGCTTCGCCGAGGATGTGCGCGCAGCGCTGAGTGCGGCACGCATCAGCCCCGGGCAACAGCAATGGCTGCAACGCCTGATCGACAACCCGCACAGCGACCAGCCATTACCAAGGGTCGACCACCTGCTTACCGACACGCAATTGCCCATGGGTGCCGAACTGGCGGGTGCCTGGGTCATCAGCGACCCTTCACTGGTCGCCGCACCGCTGTTGCTCAGTACCCTGCTGCGCGGTATCGAGTCTTTTGCCGATCGTGACGCGCTCAATGCCGAGCTGATCTTGCGTCTGCCGGTGGGGACAGGCATGTCGGTGGTGCTGGAGGGCGAACGGGTCGAGGGCAAGTTTTTCGAGCAACGCATGCTGGCGATCGTCGATCAGCAGGCCGGCCAGTTGCAGGCGCTCAGCCAGCAGCTCGATGAACTGCCATCGTTGCACACGGCCATCGGCAAGCACTTGCAGGAAGCCGTTGACCGGCAACTGCCGGGCGCTGGCATTGAGGTTTTCTCACACCTGTTGCAGGTGGTCAGCGCAGACGGCACGCAAGTGTTCGGCACCATGAGTCTTGCCGATGCGGCTTACCAGGACCAAGGCACCCAGACCGCCAATCCTGATAAGGACACCCGGCGTCGTTTCATGAGCGCCAGCGGCGAGCTATTGTCCGAAACTCAAGCGCAGCCCTGGGTTACGACGCTGGCCGAGGCAGGCAATGGATTGGCCGGACACTTCGAGCGCTTGCTGGACCAGTACTGGTTATCGCGGCGCGACGAGGGTGTCACGGTGCGTGAGTTCGCTGCTCGCGGTCTGGCCGAAGCGTTCAGCCATGAAATCCTCAAGTCCGTTCACGAGCAGCGCTTGACTGAGACAGAACTGCGCTATCTGGTGCGAATCCTGGAGCATCCCGCCTTGCCCCTTGATGAGGGCCTGTGCCGCGCCTGGCAACTGTCGCTGGAGCTTGAGGGGCAGGGCTCGCCCAAGCTGGCTGGTGTGTTTGCAATGGAGTTCGCACACCAGCAGATGCCGGGCTTGTACTTGTTCTCGGCTGCATATGGGCTGCGCCGCTTCGCGAGCCGCCAGGGGCTGGAGCAGCATTTTTCCAGCGCCCAGACACTGCCTGAGTTGATCCGCTGCACCTCACTGAATGAGCACGCTGGCTTACAGGCACACAAGGTACAGCGGGTGCGTCTGGACCTGATCGAACAACCGCTGTTTGTGCGCATGCTCGACTCGATCATCGCCCTGCAGAAACGCAACCTGCAGCATGTGCTCGGGCTGGCAGCGGTTCACCATCAGCGTGCCGCAGTGCGTGTGGACGATGCGCTGGATATCCGCCATCTGCTTGATCGGCGCCTGCTTGGCCTGCACGACGCCTGGCGCTGGACGGTCGAGCAGGACAGCTTCGAGCAGCGCTGGGCGGCCCGCCAGACCGTTGCCGAGTTTGGCGCGGCGCAACTGGACGCCCCCATGTATTCGCTGTCGGGCTCCTGGTACGGACAATTGAGTTCGCTGGACGGGTTCGTCGACCGCCAGTGCCAGCTTTACGAGCATGTAGTGGGCTGCATGCGCCTGTCACTCAACCGTTACCTGAGCGTTTTCGGCGAGCAGCATATGGATGCTCGCGATCTGTGGGTGCACAGTGCGGGCTCTGCCAACATCCACCTCATTTCCCTGGCCTTGGCGCGGTTCAGTGGACATCCCGGCGGGCCTTTGGCAGCAGGCAGTAACGTGCTGCCCGAGGCGGTAAGTGGCCGCCTGCCGGTCGACTTGCTCGAAGCGATCCTCAACCGGGTTACGGACGATTTCGTGCGGCGTTACGACTGGCACTTGCGCAGCTTTTTCCTGCGGCCGGTGCGCTGGCTCGACACTCAATTACGTCCTCGGTTGCTCAACGGTCTGATTC
This sequence comes from Pseudomonas sp. LJDD11, assembly GCF_024584215.1. NCBI lineage: Bacteria > Pseudomonadati > Pseudomonadota > Gammaproteobacteria > Pseudomonadales > Pseudomonadaceae > Pseudomonas > Pseudomonas sp. LJDD11. The sequence continues at coordinate 8,980 of NZ_JANJFL010000029.1, read as the reverse complement.
GCGATTGCGCCTTGCGCCTGCAGGTCTCCATGGAGCGCCGCCGGCAGGAGCTCGATGTGCAGAGCCTGGACATGTTCCAGCAGGTGCTTGACCGGCCCACCGCTGCGCTACGTCAGGCACTGGGAACCGATCAGGTCGATGCGCACCGTGTGCAGTTGATTTTTGATCCGGCTCAGCCAGCGCTGGCGCTGGGCAGCGTGCTGGTTCTCAGCAGTACGGCGGCGCCCGGGCGTTATGTGCTCTGGTCGCTGAGCGACGGGCTCAGCAGCCATGCTTCATTGCAAGCACTGGAGCAAAACCTGGCCCGCCGTTTCGACTGGCCGGCGGCGCGGCAGGCCTGGATGGCCCTGCTGAACGAAACCGACCGGCAACGTCTGCAGGGGCATCTGGACAGCCTGCAGCATCCTCTACATCTGAAGGTTAGCTTGCAGCGTCTGGACGGGCATGTGTTCCATGCCTTGCAACAGACCGAGATCGAGCGCCATTGCCAGAAGGTTGTCCGGGCCTGCCAACAGGCCTTGCCGCGCAAACTGTCTGCCGACCTGCTGCGCCATGTGCTCAGAGAAAGCGAAGATGACGATGGCAATCGTCCGCTGCTCGATCATCTGGGCCTGACCATGGAACTGATGCTTACCGATGCCTTGCTGCCTGCCTGGATGAAGGAAGCCTCGATTGCGCAGTTGTTCAGCCTCTCGGCATTGATCAAGAACTGGTACATCGCCTGCAATTCCGGCAAGGATTTTCTCGTTGATATCCCAGAACCTGGCCACTATGCCCGCGACCGACTGCTGGCGCGTTTGCAGGCTGATTTTCCAGGGGCTGAGGTCGACCCTGACCGGATCATGGTGACCCTGACGCGCTACATATCGGCTCCCGTCGCGATTGGTCAGATCCCGCAAGCAATACCTGCGGCCAGCAGTCGCGTGCAAACGAGCTTGAGCGAGTATGCCATCGGGCGCTTCGGCGCCAGCCAGGATGGCATCCTTTCGGTGTCGACGGGCGAGGCGGCATGGCCGGGCAAGCCGATCAGCGCAGAGTATCTGAGCGCCTTGATTCGCGAACTGGACATCGCCGCCGGCTACCGGACGCTGCTCAGGCAGACACTCAGCCACGACAGCCCGGACTATGCGATGCGACTCAGGTACTACGCCTTGCAGGTGCCGGCGCTGGAGCTGCTCAGGACTTACGCGATGCGCGTGCGTGGTGAGCTGAGCGATGAGGCGTTCTGTTTTGTCGAGGGGGTAATGATCATGCCTGACGGCCTCGGGCGCCTGCAGGTGCTGGGCCGGGATATCATCATCAGCCCCTTGCAACTGCGCGCCGCTCCCGGCCTGGCTGCCGATACGGTGCTGGGCGCGTTCATCATCGCCCCGTTGGCGCCGCAGCCAGGCCCGTGGCTGTTGTACACGTTGTTCAACGCTGATTTTGTCGTCGAGGAATACGCCAGCGAAGCCGCGCTGCTCAGTGATATCCACACTGACCAAAACTTGCAGAAGTTCATCCTGAGTCGCCTGCCTGCCCCGGCGCGGCGCTTGTATGACAATGGCGGCTTTGTGGAGCCCCACCTGCCATTCAGCACCGAGTCCGACCTGGACGTGCCTTGGGAAACCCCGGCGCCGGTCGGCCTGGTGCTCTCGCCGGTGCAGGGCAACGCGCTGCAGGCGTTGTTCGACAGCACCGGGCAAGTGTTGCGTTGGTGGTTCGAGCAACTGAGTGTGACCAATGCCGAAGATCAGCGCATGGCCTCCAGGTTTCTCTGGGGGTTGGGCGCCGAACAGGCGCTGGCCCTGTTGCCGGGACGTTTGGGGGCGTTAGTGGGGCTGTGGCAAAGCCATGATCTGTTGCATGCGTCGGCGATGGATGTCGTTCAGATGCAATGGGGCAAGGCCGCTGCGGAACTGCTGGCCGCCGTAGGTGTACTGATTACTGTGCGGCGCTCCCGCCAGGAAGAACTGCTCGAACCCGAACGGCTCGCTGTCGACCGCCAGGCCCCACGACTGCCGGACCTTTCACAGTTCGGCTGGGGTAAAAACAGCCTGACCCCGGACCTTTGGTCACGGCTGCGCCTTTTTCAGGCCAATGACGTGGCGTTGGCCACCCTGACCCACGATCCGCTGTTCAACACCTACAAAGATACGGCCGGCCGTACCTATGCCACGATTGCGGGTGCGGTGTACCGCATCGACAAGGATGAATACGGCTGGTTTATTGTCGGCGATAACGTCCAGGGTCCCAGGGTTGTCCTGCGTCAGCAGCAATGGGAACTGAACCTGCAACTGGGGCTCAGGGGCGGGGGCGGCATCCTGACCCGGGTCAAGACCGGTTTGATCAACGCCGAGGTCGACGACGTGCTGATCGTCGAAGCGCGCGGAATGACCGAGATACGCCACAAGTACCGCACGCGTGCCGACGACATCGCCCTGGCCCATGCCCAGGCACGCGAGTACCTGGAAAACAGCCTGGACAATCTGCTGCAGCGGATGCCCGACGGGCAGCCTCATCCAAGGGTGAATGCCATCCTCAAGGATTTTTTTGATATCAGTGTTCCTGATGAGCGCCTGCACAGCGCGGTGAGCACGATCGTCAAGCAGCTCTACAGTGTCCTGATGGATGGCAGCCTGTCGCCCTACAACTCTGCGCGCTATGTGGTCGGGGTGCGGCGTTCAAGTATGGACGACAGCACCGCGTTCACTTTTCCCAACGAACCACAGAAACACATCTACCTGACCGACCGTTTCTTTCGTGACCCGGTATGCCGGCTCAAACCCCACGTACTGAGCCGTAGTCGTTTCAATGCGGGCATCCATTCGCGGGCGATTGTTCTGCTGCATGAGCTGTCGCACCTGTACAGCGCAACCGAGGACATCGCCTACCTCGATGCACACATGCCGTTCATCGACATGCTCGAAGATCATTCAGCCTATCGGGCTTCGCTCAAGAGCGACCTGATCGTCCGGCAGCGCGGTTTGTCCTACCGCACCCCGCGCCACGAACTGTTCCGCGACCGAGACGACACTACCGATATCTGGTACGAGGTCAGTGAAAAAAACGCGGTTAGCAAGATTCTGCGAAGCGCCAACACCCGGACCATGGAAAAGGCCCGTGATGCGTTCTACGCCGATGCGCGGGTGCGCAGCGACATCATGCTCGGCAATGCCGACTCGGTGGCTTTGCTGGTGTCGTTGCTGGGCAGGGAGAAGCTGGTGCCGTAGAGCGCTTACAACAGGTAATGGCGCAACTCGCGGGCGATCAGCAGGCGCTGGATTTCGCTGCTGCCTTCGTAGATCTGGGTGATGCGTGCATCGCGGTAATAGCGCTCTACCGGGTAGTCCTCAAGATACCCATAGCCGCCATGAATCTGCACGGCGCTGGAGCACACCTGCTCGGCCATCTCCGAGGCGAACAGCTTGGCCTGGGAGGCTTCGGACAGGCAGGGCAGGCCGGCGCTGCGCAGGCGGGCGGCATGCAGCACCAGCAGGCGACTGGCATTGATACGGGTGTGCATGTCGGCCAGCAGGTTGGCGATGCTTTGATGTTCGATGATCGGCTGGCCGAACTGCACCCGTTCACGGGCATAAACCAGCGCAGCTTCAAAGGCGGCGCGCGCGATGCCCAATGCCTGGGCGGCGATGCCGATGCGCCCGCCTTCCAGGTTCGACAACGCAATGGCCAGGCCCTTGCCGCGCTCACCCAGCAGGTTGGCGGCCGGAATCCGGCAATCGCTCAGGCTGATGGCGCAGGTGTCGGAGGCCTTGATCCCCATCTTGTGCTCGCGGCGTTCGACCCTGAACCCTGGGGTGTCGGTAGGGACCAGAAACGCCGACAGGCCCTTTTTGCCCAGCTGCGGGTCGGTCACGGCAAACACGATTGCCAGTTGTGCACGCTGGCCGTTACTGACGAACTGCTTGGCACCATTGAGCACCCAGCTGTCACCTTGTCGTTCGGCGCGGGTGCGCAGATTGTGCGCCTCTGAGCCCGCCTGCGGTTCGGTCAGGCAGAAGCAGCCAATCGCCTTGCCGGTCGCCAGTTTCTCCAGCCAGGCGGCTTGCTGTTCAGCGTTGCCGTACTTGAGGATCGGCCCGCAACCCACTGAGCTGTGCACGCTCATCAGCGTCCCGGTGGCGGCGTCGGCGGCGGAGATTTCCTCCACTGCCAGGGCATAGGCGACGTAGTCAAGGTAGCAACCGCCGTATTGCTCGGGGACGATCATGCCCAGTAATCCCAGCTCGCCCATGCGCGTGACCAGGGCGTCGTCGATCCAGCCAGCCTGTTCCCAGGCTTTGGCATGCGGGGCAATTTCGTTGCGGGCGAACTCGCGTGCCATGTCGCGGATCATCACCTGTTCTTCGCTCAGTTCGATGTCGTGCATGATCAGCTCTCCAGTGGGGTGAAGAAACGTTGCACATCTTCTTGCCTGACGGCCTGGACGGTGGCGTGTTTCCAGTTGGGCTTTTGGTCTTTGTCGATCATCAAGGCGCGCACCCCCTCGATCAGGTCGCCGTGCTCGAACCATTGGCGGTCCAGGCTCAGTTCCAGCTCGAAGCACTCGGGCAATGACAACTGGCGACCGCGGCGCAACAGTTCAAGGGTCACGGCCATGGCCAGCGGCGAGCGGCTGTGCATCGCCGCGACGGTGTCCAGCGCCCATTCCCGGCTGTCAGCCACCGAGACCTGCTGCAGTTGTTCAAGCATGCTGGGGATGTCTGGCAAACCGAAAAAATGATCGATGGCCGGGCGCAGCGCCTGCAATGGCGGGTCTGGCAGGCGCTGGCTGCCCAGCCGGGCCATCACGCCTTGCAGGTCCTTGAGCGGGTTGATGTGCCATTTCAGGTGGTCGAGCATGTGGTCAAGGCGCGCCAGCGACTGGCTGGGCATGTGCCAGTCGGCCAGCCCGCAATACAGTGCGTCAGCGGCGCCGATGCGGGTGCCGGTGATCCCCAGGTACAGGCCCACTTCGCCGGGCAAACGCGGCAGGAAGTAGCTGGCGCCGACATCGGGAAAGTAACCGATGGCCACCTCCGGCATGCCCAGCGAGCTGCGCTCGGTGACCACTCGCAGGTCGGCGCTTTGCACCAGGCCCAGCCCGCCGCCCAGCACCAGCCCGTCCATCAGCGCCAGAATCGGTTTGTGATAGGTGTGAATACTCAGGTCCAGCCGGTACTCTTCTTCAAAAAAACGCTGATGCTGATCCTGGCCGCTCTGGTGGCTATGATACAAGGCGCGGATATCGCCACCGGCGCAGAACGCCTTGTCACCGGCACCGCGCAGTACCACGGCATACACCGTGTCATCCTCGGCCCAGGCGTCGAGCTGCGCTTGCAGGCTGCGCACCATCTCCAGGTCCAGCGCGTTCAGACCGGTCGGGCGATTGAGCACCAGGTGGCCGATGTGGTTGCGCACCCCGGCAAGGATGGCTTTGTCGCTGCTGTGCTGGGGTTGGCCCGAGGATGAAGCCGATGAACTCATGGTGAACTCCTTGTAGTTGTTGTGGGCTTTGGGCCTGGCCATTGAGGTTTCAGCTCTGAGCATAGCCGGTCGGTGTTCGACTCTGGCGGTTTATGCCCGGCTGCGCTTCACTGCCGGCACTGGCAAGTATTTTTTGCCCGCCATGAGCAATCGATGTGTTGTGAATGTCACAAGGTATTCTGGAAGGACTGCCTCTTGAAAGCTGCCTCATGAAAGATACGTTCGCCCCTCGCCAGTGGCAGCCCCACGAGCGCCCGAGCATGCCGGGTTCGCCGTCCACGCCGTTACATCCCACCCACAAGCGCTGGGCCTTCGCGCTGGTCGGGGTGATCGTGGCATTGACCGGCGGCCTGGGCAATGCGCTGGTCGTCGCCAACCTGCCTTACCTGCAAGGTGCGCTGGGCGCCACCTCACAGGACATCGCCTGGTTGCCGGCAGCCTATGTGATGACCAATGTTTCGATGAACCTGCTGCTGGTCAAGTTCCGTCAACAATACGGGCTTCGGGCCTTTACCGAACTGTTTCTGGTGCTCTATGCGCTGGTGACCCTGGCGCACCTGTTCGTCAACGACATCGATTCGGCCATCGCGGTACGCGCGGCCCACGGCATGGTCGGCGCAGCACTCAGCACCCTGGGCCTGTACTACATGATTCAGGCCTTCCCGCAAAAGTGGCGGCTCAAGGCGTTGGTGCTGGGCCTGGGCACCGCGCAACTGGCTACACCGATTGCCCGACTGGTGTCGGAAGACCTGCTACAGATTGCCGAGTGGCGCGGCCTGTACCTGTTCGAACTGGGCCTGACCCTGCTGTCGCTGGGGTGTGTGCTGATCCTCAAGCTGCCACCGGGGGATCGTTTCAAGGCTTTTGAAAAACTCGACTTCCTGACCTTTGGTCTGCTCGCCAGTGGTTTTGCGCTGCTCTGTGCGGTGCTGTCGCTGGGGCGTATCGAGTGGTGGCTGGAGGCGCCGTGGATCGGCATTGCGTCGGCGGCGTCGATCGCCTTGATCTGCGCGGGCCTGGCCATCGAGCACAACCGCTGCAACCCTCTGTTGATTACCCGCTGGCTGGGCAGCGGCGCAATCCTGCGGCTGGGGCTGGCGGTGGTACTGTTTCGGATCGTGCTGTCCGAGCAGTCGGTGGGGGCGGTGGGATTCTTTCAGACCCTGAACCTTGGAAGCGAGCAATTGCACACGCTGTACCTGGTGATGCTGCTGGGCAGCGTCGCCGGATTGCTGGTCAGCGCCCTGACTATCAACCCGGCGCACCTGATCAAACCGCTGCTGATTTCGCTGATGATGATGGCGGTGGGCGCCTGGATGGACAGCAGCTCCACCTCCCAGACCCGCCCGGAAAATATGTACTTCAGCCAGTTCCTGCTGGCCTTTGGTGGCACCTTTTTTCTTGGCCCGACGCTGGTGATGGGCATCAGTGGGGTATTGGCCAACCCGCGCAACATGGTCAGCTTCTCGGTGCTGTTCGGCATCACCCAAAACATCGGTGGGCTGATCGGCTCGGCGGCGTTGGGCACTTTTCAGGTGCTCCGCGACAAATTTCACTCCAGCCAGCTAATGTACCCCCTCTCCTTGTTCGATCCGGGGGGGCAGGGGCGCCTGCAAGGCGGGGCGGCCGCCTATGGCGGGGTGATCGCCGACCCGGCTGCCCGTACAGCCCAAGGCATGCGTGCGCTGGCCAGCACCGCGACCCGTGAGGCCAATGTGCTGGCCTATAACGACGTATTCATGCTGATTGCCTTGATCGCCGTGCTGACCATGCTGTGGATCAGCGTGCGCGTGCTGTGGCTGAAGATGACCACCAAACCTATTGCGCCGCTGTCGGCGGCGCCCGTTTCCACCAGTAGTGCGCAGGCTTCATGAACGACACCACTCGCAACGACCCGACCCCGTCAGGCGCATCTTCAGGCGCTTCATCCTCGCCGGCCAGCGCTGCGCCGCCAGCGCCGCTGACCTCGCCGGCGACCAGCAAGCCGCGTTCGACCCGCGCGCGGCTGATATCTTCAACGCTGTTTGGCCTGGTGGCCCTGGCCGGCATTCTGGTGGTGTTGTATGCCTGGCAATTGCCACCGTTCACCAGCCCGATCCAGAGCACCGAGAATGCTCAGGTGCGGGGTCAGACCACGTTGATCGGTCCGCAACTGAGCGGCTATGTGCATGAGGTGCTGGTTCAGGACTTTCAGCACGTCAAGGCCGGGCAATTGCTGGTGCGCATTGATGACCGCATCTACCGCCAGCGGCTGCAGCAGGCCGAGGCGCAAGTGAGTGTGCAGCAGGCTGCACTGGCCAATAACCTGCAGCAACGGCGCAGTGCCGAAGCCACCATCAGCCAGCGCGAAGCTGCGTTGCAAAGCTCAAGCGCCCAGGCGCGTAAAAGCGCTGCGGATCTCAAACGCAACAGCGCGCTGGTCACCGACGGTTCGGTGTCGCGCAGCGAACTCGACGTCGCCCGCGCCGCCGATGCCCAGGCCCAGGCGGCCGTGGCCGAAGCCAAAGCGGCATTGCAGATCGCCAGAGAAGACCTGCAAACGGTCATCGTCAACCGCGACTCTCTCAAGGCCCAGATTGAAAACGCCAATGCGGCCCTGGAACTGGCGCGCATCGACCTGGATAACACCCGCATCACCGCGCCAAGAGACGGCCAGCTTGGCCAGATCGGTGTGCGCCTGGGGGCCTACGTCAACTCTGGCGCGCAGCTCATGGCGCTGGTGCCAGACACCCTGTGGGTGGTCGCCAACATGAAGGAAACCCAGATGGCCCACGTACGGCTGGGCCAGCCGGTCAGCTTCACGGTGGACGCGCTGGATCATCAGAAACTCAGCGGCAAGGTCGAACGCATCTCGCCGGCTACCGGTTCCGAGTTCAGCCTGTTGCCGGCTGACAACGCCACCGGCAACTTCGTCAAGATCGCCCAGCGCATTCCGGTGCGCATCAGCGTCGACGCCGACCAGCCACTGGCTCAGCGCCTGCGACCGGGGATGTCGGTGGTGGTGAGTATTGATACGTCGTTTGAGAACGACAGTACGACGCCTTAGGTTTTGTACGAAAAGTCGGCGCGCGCAGGCCCGGCAAGGCTGAAACAGGCCAGCAAGTGGAGTTTGACCATCGGGCGCGCGACAAGCCCCGCCGTTCAGGGCGGGGAAGGATAGCGCGGACGGCGTAGCCGTCACTGGTTGCCGTGGGGTGTCTGCTGCTGTTCGATGGATGCACAGCCACAGGATGATGCGACGTAATACGGCGACACAGATGCCCTTCTACGGCGGTATTTCGTTACAAAGACCCCATGGGCATGCACCTTGAAAACACCGTGCCGTCCGCGCCTAATGGCGTCTTCATTGCTCATGGCTCAAGAGCAGCATGCAACGACTTCAAGCCTTCAAGTACGAACTCATGCCAGACGGCCGGCAGGAGCGGCAAATGCGCCGCTTTGCCGGCTCCTGTCGCTTCGTCTTCAACAAGGCGCTGGCGTTGCAGAAGGAACGCCACGAGCAAGGCGAGAACAA
>NZ_JANJFL010000028.1:0-82758 GCF_024584215.1 Pseudomonas sp. LJDD11 | reverse complement strand
TGGTCATAAAATCAGCTCATTCTCCGAAAAAAGATGGCAACCAGCTATCTATCAGATAATTTGATGCCCAAATGTATCGCAAGGTGAGCGGCATGAACGGCATCGGCAGGCGATTGAAATATGAGCGCATCAGGCTTGGTTTTACTCAGGCCCAATTCGGGTCTGTCGGTGGTGTGGCAACTAATGCACAAGCGCACTACGAAAGCGGTGTGAGGGTACCTCGAGCAGACTATTTTGCGGGTGTCGCGGCAGCGGGCGCGGATGTCATGTATGTGTTATCAGGCGGCCGCTCCAGGCCCTGCGGGGTACCTCTGCCTGAGCATGAGCGCTTTTTCATCGAAAGCTATAGATCGCTGCCTGGTAGTGGGAAGCATCTGATTCACCAGATGCTTGAGATGCTTCGTGATGAGCGTCTCGTTCGGTGCTTGATGTGTCATGTCCAGCACGTTGGCTCTTGTGGGTATGACACTCAAAATGCAATGTCGCCTGACTGATTTTTTTGAGGGGGTTTTGTGTCGGCAGAACGCCGGTGAAAGGCCCGAAATCACTTCCGCAACCTTTGAGTGGGTGCCCGGTTTTCAAGGGCTGTAGTGAGGGTGATACGAGAAGATAGCGGAAACTATTTTAAGATAACTCATTGAAAATTAAGGATGTTATCAAGGGATTGCAAATCCGTTAACGCCGGTTCGATTCCGACCTCGGCCTCCACATTCGAAAGCCCCGTAGATTAACGTCTACGGGGCTTTTTTGTTCGTCTACCGGATTTTTCAAATCGTGCATTTGGGGCAAATTTGGGACGCCGCAAAAAATTGCATGTCCCAGTGCCCACGGCAAAATCCGGTGCATGGCTACTTTCGAACAGCGCCCTAATGGCGTTCGCGCCCTGAGCGCTGGCGACGGGCTCGACTACCGCAAACTCACCACCGAACTGATCACCCAAGCCCGCCTCGACGCCGGGCTGGCGCTGCTGGCCGACGACGATGACGATGATTCACCGCTGCCCGTCGGCTTCTCGGCCGCCGCACTCTACGCCTTCGTCCTGATCCGCATCCTACCTACACAATGCACCGAGATGATCGCTTATCGACGTTGCGCCTTATTGTCTTCAACAGTTGAAGTCATCCGTCGTAATGCCCGTACCCGCGGGCCTTTTTCCGTCCGCGCATGCCCACACACGAGCTCAGCAGGGTGTTACTTGAAGACTTGAAGCTGCTCGCTCAAAACGGCGGTGACTCAGAGTAAGTCTGTTTTGTGAATGCCTCATCGAAGTGATTTTGGGTGGCTTGTTCAATTTCAAAATCCATGGGGTTATTGAGGGTTGAGTCGATGGTTGAGTTGTGACTGGCAAACCACTTGTATGCGATGGGTATGGCTGACCAATTTGTCGTAGAGAAAAATTTTTTCCGGGCATCAATGGCTTGATCTTTGAGCGCTCTGTTGATGTCCCGAGTAAATTCTGCCACTTCACGCTAGAGCTCTACGAGCAAGATGGGTTGAAGGATGGATATACCTTTTTTGTAGTTTTCGGCAGCCTCGGCCAAAGTGTTATGAACTGTTTTTTTCTTTAAGGCAAATGTGTCAAGCATACTTTTCGCAGTATCACAGTAAAGCGTTATGTTCGCTGAGGTTATGCATGGAGTATTTGATGCGTTTGAAAACGTATGGTGGTGCATGTTTCGGTGCACTTGGTCAATGACTTTATCAGGGCCAAGGTTGATGGGCTGTGGTAGCCAACGAGTGTCCCGACAAAAACTAACGCATCTTGAGTACAGCTCATTCATGATTGGGTCGTATGTGCCGAGTCTCTCGCACGTACTGGTGAAACCCTTGGCGAGACCTAAATTGTTCATGTGGGCGGCATCCATGCTGTCCCACCCTGTCGCACTTAAATCGTCTGGCTGAACCGAGTCTTTCTCAAATGGGTTGCCAGTCTTCAGCCGGGCACCCGTATCAACCTGATGGGTGGCGTGATCTACGATGGCTGAATTAGGATCGATGAATTCGCCGTGAACCTCTGCCAGATAATCACAGGCAATTTTGATATGAAAGCAGAACATAAAATAATAACGCATGCGGTCTGCAGAGTGTCTTAGCAGAAGCATGTTCAGCGCGCCGCTTTCCATAGGAGCCGTAGGTGAACGATCTGACATATGTCGCATATTTTTTCTTCCGCTGAATGAGCATGGATATGAGCGCGTGCCTTCAGCAAGGCTATGTCAGCCGCTATTGGAGCGTCAATTTTTTTCCAAGGGTTCGTGGTGCTGGCGCTTTACAGCTCTGGCAGCGCTGGCTCAAGTCGGCATCGCCGGGTCTGGCGACACAAAATTGCTCCGTAACCACACTCAGTATCAGAAGCGTACACTGAGGAATTTAGTCAAACGTTTGTCCAGCTCATTTATCAAAGGTCGCTGTGCCTATCCCATAACAGCTTTACGATTTTCTAACCTGCCCCGCGTTTATTTTATCTGCTCTCAACGTGTCGAGAGGCAGCCAATAACCGCAGAAACGCGTTCCCATCAAAAGTTTTCGGATATCTAGCATCCTGCGGACGGAAGATCGGCTATCGAACAAACTTTTCTTGCGCAGGGTAAAGACGTACGGCGATGTGCAGTACGCCAGCGGGCTTTGGAAAAGCATAAGAAAGGCAGGCAATGTTCAGGGAAAATTTCAGTTTTTGGTCACGCCGGACGAATCGATATTTGAAGGCTCTTTTATCGGTTCGTCCTACTTACATGTGATGCTGCACACCTCTAATCCGCCGCTTCAATCTTTCCCTGATGCCTCATCAGGCCAAAGAGGTCCTAGGACTACTGCCTCTGAGACTAGGCTTGAGGCTTTCCAGTCGAGGATCGCACGGGCACGACAAGGGGGCTGGCAGAGTTGGCGACCAATCCCTTTTGGGATTTGCCATGGGCATACGACAAAATAACTAGCCGGGGGCAAGCGAAGTGCCGCTTCGGCAGGCCCCCGGAAATGGGCTGCGTATCGATTCCGACCTCGGCCTCCACATTCGAAAGCCCCGTAGACTAACGTTTACGGGGCTGTCTGGTTATCCAGTCGAACAGGCGTCGGGGCTGTTGGTGAAATACCCCGTGTATTGCTTAAAAATCTCCAGCCGTTGTGCAGATTCTTCTTCCTCTAGAACGCCATGGCGCAAGATCGCATCGACACGCTTAACGCAAGACCCTGTCAATTTGCCGCATCAACCCGCTGCAACTTTTTCTCATCTGGTGATAAAGTCGCCGCCATGAAAATGGCCCGCACAGACCGAACCCTGATTGCATGGATGCTTTACGCCAGCGTCCTGTTCAGTCTGTTCGCCTGCAGCATCCACCACGGCCAGATGGCCGGGTTGGCGCTGAGCGGTTTGAGCGGTGGTTACTGCGCCATGGATGCCAGCGGCGGCATGGGGCAGGGCAGTGACGATGCGGGTCAGATGCAGAATGCTGCGGCGCAGTTTTCCTGCCCGCTGTGTTCGACCTCCGGTATGGCCCTGGCGATCAGTTCCATGGGCTGGCAAGTTCCGGTCATGGCGCAAGGAGCGCTGTCGCCGGTCGTGCAGCGCAGTTGGGCGCAGCCACCGCCGCGCTATCTATGGCCCTCACTAAATCCCCGCGCTTCCCCCTCCTTTTTCCCCGCAGTGAATCCAACCGTCTGATTCCGTCAGGCTGCGCGCTTTTGCAGCCGGAATCGGCTTCACTTGTTCGCGTGGAAACCGTTGCACATGAAAATTCGAAACACCTCACTGGTGCTGCTGTTGGGCACCTGCAATTTGTCTTGGGCGCAGGATGCGGCGCTGCAAATCGACCCCCTGACGATCCAGGCCGATCAGGACCAGCCATCCGGTTTGAGCCTCGACCAGCCGATCAAGACCGCAAGCCAGCTTGGCCTGAGCGCGCGCGAAACGCCCGCCTCGGTGAGCGTGGCCGACCGGCAGGTCATAGAGGCTCGTGGTGCCAGGGACACTCAGGACATCATCAACGGCATGACCGGTGTCAACGCCTCGGCTAACCCCGGCTATGGCGGCTTTGTGGCTTATCGGGGCTTTACCCAGAATCAGGTCACGCAGCTCTACAACGGCATCAATCTGGGTTACAGCAGCGCGACACGCCCGGTGGATGCCTGGTTGGTCGACCGGGTGGAGCTGATCGGCGGCCCTTCGAGTTTCCTGTCGGGGGCCGGCGCGGTTGGCGGATCGATCAACACCATCAGCAAACTGGCCAGCCGCGATGTGCAGTTGTTTGAAGGCCGGTTGCGTTACGGCAGCTTCGATGAGTCAGAAGTCGCGCTGGGCTTCAATCAGGCACTGGGGCGGCCGGGCGCTGATGCCGGGCACTATCTGCGCATGGACTTCAGCCGCGGTGGCAGTAATGGCTATATCGATCGCAATAAACGCGAAACCAATAGTTTTGCGCTGTCCCTGCTCAGTGATCTGAGCCCCGACCTCAGCCATACCCTGGCGCTTGAGTACCTCCAAGACCAGGAAGACAGTCCTTACTGGGGCTCACCGATTCTCAACCCGGTTGGCAGCACCATGAAGATCGACAAGCGCCGCCGTTTCGAGAATTACAACTCGGCCGATGGCCGTTATGAGCAACGGGTGCGTTGGCTGCGCTCGATCCTCGACTACCGGCTCACAGCAGACACCAGCCTGCAGAACACGCTGTATCACTATGACGCGCAACGCGACTACCGCAACCTGGAGAACTACCGCTACAACGCCAGCAATACCCAGGTCATTCGGTCGGCTCCCTACCTGCAGCGCCATGAGCAACAGGTCTTGGGTAACCGCCTGCAATTGCGCCACGACCAGGCGTTGCTCGGCCTGCCGAGCCAGTGGGCAATGGGCCTGGATTATTCGGTGATGCGTCAGGATGTCTACCCTACCAGCGGCTCGGCCTCCGATAGCGTCGATCCGGATCAGTTCGATGCCGGCAGTTTCTACGCGATTGCTGGCATGGGCGCAGGGCTCAAGAAGCAGCGCAAACATGAAATCAGTACGCGTTCGGTGTTTGTCGAAAACCGCCTCGAACTGACCGAAAAACTGGCGCTGCTCACCGGCCTGCGCTACGACCATCTGGACATGGAGGTCACCAACTACGGCGCAGTCTCGGCCACCAGCCCGGCCTGGTTCGAGCGTCGCTGGGAACCGCTCAGCGGCCGGGTAGGGCTGTTATATGCCTTCAGCCCCAGCGCCAACGTGTACCTGCAATACAGCACCAGCGCTGACTTGCCGGCTGGATCACTGGCCGCCGCCACCTATTCCAATGTCGGCTTGTTCGACCTGTCCAAGGGCGAGCAATGGGAGTTGGGCAGCAAGTTTGATTTCCTCGACGGGCGAGGCTCGGCAACGGCGGCGTTGTACCAGATCGTGCGCCAGGATTTTGCCGTACGCGACTCGGTCAACCCCAACCTGACCGTACAGGCCGGGCAGCAAACCTCACGCGGTATTGAACTGGCAGGCAAGCTGCAAATCACGCCGCAGTTGCTGGCAGAAGCCAATTACACCTACGTGGATGCCAAATACGATGAATTCAACGAAGCGGCAGGTGGCGTTTCGGTTTCCCGCAAGGGCAATAACCCGATCAATGTCCCGGACAGCGTTGCCAACCTGTGGCTGACCTGGAGTCTTGACGAAGGCTGGCAGGTCGGTGCCGACAGTCGCTATGTAGCCTCGGTGTATGCCGATAACGCCAATACCCTCAAGGCTCCGGCCTACACGCTGTTCGGCGCGTTTGTGCGTTATCGGCTGGACCGGCAGACCAGCGTCACCGCACGACTGCGCAACCTGACTGACGAGGTCTACGCCAAGCAGGCTTATTCAAGCCAGTACTACATGGGCGCGCCACGAACCTTCGATGTGACCCTGGACGTACGTTTCTGATCGCCTGCCGCCCGGCAGGTGCCGGGTTGGCTACAGCTGCATTTCTCAAGGACTTTACAATGCCTGTCTACGCTTCTGAATACACGCTCAACACCCGCTTGCGTCTGCTTGACGTGCGCAGTCGCCCGCTGCTGATATCCGCTCTGTTTGCCCTGTCACCCTTGAATCAGGCGCTGGCTGATGCCTCGACTGCCGGTGCGTCACTGGTCACCCTCGGCGCCGTGACGGTGACCGGTGATCAGGCCGGCCCGCTGGCCAGTCGCAGCATCCTCAGCTCGGTGGATGTGGTCGGTGCCGACCTTCTGGAAAAGCAACCCGTGCAATACAGCTGGGAGCTGTTCAACAAGGTGCCGGGGGTGATGCTCACTCAATTCAACCAGGGCACGACCTCAGGCAAGTTGTCGTTCCGTGGTTTCAATGGTGAGGGCGAGGTCAACGCGGTCAAGCTGTTGATCGACGGCATCCCGAGCAACACCAATGATGGCAACATGCCGTTTATCGACATGGTTTTTCCGCTGGAAATCGACAGTATCGAAGTGGTGCGCGGCACCAACGACCCGCGCTACGGCCTGCACAACATTGCCGGCAACGCCACGATCAACACCCGCCAGGGCGGTAACGACGGCAAGCTGCGCGTGCGCTACGGCAGTTTCGACACCCGTGAGGTGCAACTGGTCAAAGGCATCGAGTCCGGTAATTGGAGCCAGAACTACGCCATCAGCTATCAGGGCAGTAATGGCTATCGCAGCCATGCCGATGCTGAACGCATGAGCTTTGCCGGCAAGTGGTTTTACACCGCTGATGACGGTGCCTGGCGTGCGGGCCTGATTGCCCGGCATTACAAGGTCGATGCCGACGAGGCCGGTTACCTGAGCCGCACCGACAGCCGCGACCGGCCGCGCCAGTCCTATGCCAATAACGCCACCGATACCGGCGAGCGGGAAATGAACCAGCTCAGCCTGCACCTGGATGCCAGCCTCACAGAAGACCTGAGTTGGGCAACCAAGGCGTATGTGAACACCTTCGAAGACCGTCGCTGGACTCAGTACTGGCGCACCAGTGCGCAGCAAGAGCGTTATAGCGATGAAACCCAGTACGGCGCCTTGAGCAGCCTGACCTGGCGGCCCCAGGTCGATGTGCTGCACGGCTTTGCCCTGGAAGGCGGGGCCGAGGTGCAGCGCCAGGAAAACCAAAGCCTGCGCTATCGTACCTTGCTGCGCAGCCGCACAGCGCAGACCCGTGATCAGCAGTTCGATCTCAACATTTATGGCGCTTATGTACAGGCGGTGATCGAGCCGATCGAATCACTGAAGATCATTCCGGCCTATCGGGTCGACAAACTCTACGGTGGCTACGTCAACGGCCTGAGCGGCGAGCATGCTGACGTCAACGACTATGGCTTGATTCGTCAGCCCAAGATCAGCGTGGTCTGGTCGCCCTGGGAGCAGGCCAGCCTGTACGCCAACTGGGGGCGCAGCTATCAGGTGGGTGTCGGTTCTGCGGCTTATCGTCTGGCGACTCAGGCCGATGACCTCAAACCCTCGATCAACGACGGTTGGGAAACCGGCATCAAATTCCGCCCGGCGGCCTGGATCGACGGGCGTATTGCCTACTGGGAGCAGAAGGCGTCTGATGAGGTGCAGCGCAAACTCAACGACGCGGTGGGCGACGCCGAGAACGTCGGCCAGACCCTGCGTAAAGGCTGGGATGTGCAGGTCAATTTGTATCCCACCGAGACCACCAGCCTGTGGCTGGCGTACTCGCGGCAGTTCTCCGAGATCCTCAAGCCCAACCCGAACCTGCCCGCCAGCAAGGGGCAGGAGATGGACCATGTGCCACATCACCTGTACTCCGCCGGCTCGACCTGGCAGGTCACCCCGAAGCTGCAGCTGTCGGCTTGGGCCAACGGCCAGAGTGACTACTACCTGGAGCGTACCAACAGCACCGGCACGTTCGGCGCCTACACCTTGTTCAACCTGGGTGCGAGCTACCAGATCACGCCAACCCTGAGTGTTGATCTGCAAGCCAAGAACATCACTGATCGCTACTACGAATACGCCTGGTACGACGACAGTGCCGGCGTTCGGCAGTCGCTGCACGCCCCGGGTGATGGTCGTTCACTCTATGCCGGCCTGACGCTGGATTTCTGACCCTGTATGTCCACCGCGCGCTGCGCGGTGGACGACCATGATTCAGATGACCGTAAACTTCATCTGTCAGACATCGGCACTCGCCATCACTGGGCCGCGAGGTAATCGTCCACAGATTTGACCCTGGCGTAACCGAACTCAAAGGCCGCCATCATTGCCGCGTGGGTTTGTGCTGCTGGCACGGTTACACCGCCAAAGGTCAGGTCCAGCGTGGCGCAGGCATCATGCAGCACGGTCACTGGATACCCCATGTCGGCGGCTGCGCGCACCACAGCATCGATGCACATATGACTCATCGCACCGATGACCAGCACTTCCTGCACGTTCGCGGCGTCCAGTTGCTGTTTGAGATTCGTCTCTCTGAAGGCGTTGATGTGGTGTTTAACAATGACCGGTTCATCGCCTTCAGGGGCGACCGCCGACTGGATCTGCACGCCATTGGAGCCCTTGGCGAAGATGGGAGAGGCCTCATCCTCGGACTCGTGCCTTACGTGAAAAATTGCAATACCTATATCACGTGCATGGCTGATGACCCGCCCGGCATTGGCGACAGCGGCTTCGATACCGGTCAAAGGCAACTTGCCGGTGGGCAGGTATTCGTTTTGCAGATCAACGACTATAAGGCCTTTTTTCATGAGCTGGCTCCGGCAGGATGGTCAGGGCGACGCTGTTGTCAGTGGCATCATTGTTGATCAGCCCCTTGGCGGTGCCCAGTGGCCTGAATGACATTAATCGATATAATCGGGCCAATCTGTTACCCGGCATGCCTGTGTAGAAGCGGCTCTAGCCGCAATACATTCACTTAGGTGCTTTATGCCTCGGTGGGAGCGAGCTTGCTCGCGAAGAGGCCGGTAAAGTCACAGCATCTGCTGCCAAGCATCGATGAGAGGAAAACATGCAATCGATCCGTGTTGCCGTTCTGGCATTTGATGGCGTGAGCCTGTTCCATCTCTCAGTGCCGGGAATCGTGCTGGGCACCGCTCAAAGTGCCGTGGGTGAAGCTGGTTACGAGGTTCGTTACTGCGCAGAGAAGCCAGGCATGGTGAATACCGATCAAGGCGTTGGCCTGGCGGTCGCTCATGGTCTGGAGCTGATGGAGACTTCTGAGGTCATTGTGATTCCGGCATGGAGCGATCAAGCGGTCGCAGCCTCGGCGGCACTTGTCAGCGCGCTGCAACGTGCCGATACCGAAGGCAAGCTCATCATCGGACTCTGTCTTGGCGCCTTCCTGCTCGCAGAAGCCGGCCTGCTCGATGGCAAAGAAGCAACCACTCACTGGGCGTGGCGCGACGAGTTTGCGCGGCGTTTTCCTGAGGTTCTGTTCAGGCCCGAAGTGCTATATGTCAGTGCCGACAACATCCTGACCTCCGCAGGAACCGTGGCTGCAATTGACTGCTGCCTGCATTTGATCCGCCAGCGTCTGGGGGCCGATGTGGCTAACCGCACCGCGAAAATGCTGGTCACGCCGCCACACAGGCAGGGCGGCCAGGCGCAGTACGTTGAGCATCCTGTGCCGCAACTGCCCAGCGAGACTCATTTGTCTGACGTATTGGCCTGGGCGCGAACGAACCTGAGCAGTGATCTGTCACTCGATGCGTTGGCCGGGCGGGCGAGAATGAGCCGGCGCACCTTTACTCGCAAGTTCAGGGAGGCGACTGGCAGTACCGTTTCTAAATGGCTGAACGCCGAGCGGGTTGCCAGAGCGCAAGAGCTGCTGGAAACCACTGACTTGTCTATTGAGTGCGTGGCCGGTGACTCTGGCTTTGGAACGCCGTTATCACTGCGGCAGCAATTCGCTATTCATCTCGGTACGTCGCCTTCTGAGTATCGGCGTGCGTTTTTTCGCGAGATGCATCCGGGACGTGAGGTTAACGCCGGTTAGTCAGTAAACGGTTAGCGGGCGCTGGCCTTGACGAACGAGGCACGAATTTCAGGCAAAGAAAAGCCCGCGATGGGGGAGCGGGCTTAAAAGAACACACTTGGATTCGCAGTTACTGTAACCGGGGGGTTGTGAAAAACCTGTGAACGCGATGAGGCACTGAGCGATTATTTGGAGCAACGAGCTGGAAGATAGAGATTGGCAGAACGCCGGAGGGAGGGGGGACTTCAGGAGTTGCGAAGCAGAGGTGTTTTTTGCGAAGCAAAACCAGCGGCGCTAGAAGGCATATAACCGGCCTGAAACCCTTGTGTTATCTATGGTGCCCCGAGCCGGGGTCGAACCGGCACGTCCAAAGAACGAGGGATTTTAAGTCCGTAATTTATACATTGAAAATCAATGACTTATGATTATTTCCGCTCCGCAAATCCTGAATAATAGACGCCTTGCGGGCCTTTGTTTTCAAGGGGTTAAATATTTTTGCGGAGCAGGAATTCTACTTGGTTGGCAATACTTTCAGGCCCTTGCGGCGTCGAATGTACTGCTCCGTCATGACCACCGTTGTGTGGCCCAGTTGATCGCGGGCGTCCCTAATGCTGCCGGTCGACTCTTCCTTGTCGGTCGCGGCCTTGGCACGAAGGTCGCGCATTTGGAACGCTGATTTCTCAATCCCAGCCATTTCTCTGGCTACGTCGAATCTGCCGCGCAACATGCTCGGCGTCATCGGCTGGCCATTGTTCATCACTACCAGCCTGGTGGACCGGACCTTATGACCAGCTTTTCGCTGCATGATCCGGTCGATAACCACCTTGAGCTGTCCCACGATCTCAATCCTTCTTTTGACGCCTGTTTTCCCTTGCTGTACCAGGAGCTGCCCATTCAGAACGTGCCTTTCATCCATCTTTAGCGTGTCACCAATACGCTGTCCGGTCAGATAGAAGAGGTCGAGAGCATCTCGTAACGGCTGATCGGCATGCTCGTAAACTGCCTGGTACATATCGTCCTCGATATAGTTATCTCGGCCAGATTCTTTGTTTCCTTTTACACCGGCACATGGGTTCGCGAGAGACGTATATCCAGCCTGCCTGGCAAAGTTCCAGATGGCGCTTAGGAGTGCTTTCTCTCGGTTAGCTCGGACCTTGGCTGTCTTGGATCGATAGCGCAGGTAGTGCACGACATGCTTTGGTTCGATAGCCTCAAGAGGGCATGGAGGTTCATCAAAGAACGCCAAGAGCTGCTTGAGCTCTCGCGCATTGTCCTTTTGTGTAGTGGGCGACTTGGTAGGTATTACTTCATCTTTGTAAATCTTGGCGACGTAAGCAAACGTGACTACCTCGGCGACTATAGCGCTGGAGACTCGACTTTTTTCGAGCTTGGCGTATTCCGTGATTGCCAAGCCATAGTCATCTCCCAAAGGGATTTCTTTGCGCGGCTTTTCTCCCGAATCGTAGTAATAATAGATTTTCCCGCTACGCTGCTTGCGCTTGCGTAAGCGGGGAATGCTGTCAGTATTGGTGGGTCTTCTGCCCATTTGTTACAAGGCCTTGTTCGGCTGCCACTGAGGCTTTTCATTGGTTTGCGGGCGCATTGAGGGGAATATCAGCGCGTCAGATATTACACACGGCCAGCCGTTTCGTTTGATTGTATGTCGAATGCCGTTACGGGCCAGAACGGTGATCTGCCCAGCCTTAGTTCGGGCGCCGGTGAGTTCACACACATCTTCGTGGCTCAGGAATTCAATAGCCATGGTTTTCTCCGGGCCGCGCACGGCGGCAGAGGTTGGGTCATTCAGAAGTGGGCTGACTTGTGGTGCTCAAGAGGAGAGCGCGACGGACTGCGTTTGGCTGCGCGCTTGTGTAACGCGATCACGGATCCACTCCAATACCTCGGACTTGACCTAGGCCATGTCTGGGCAGGGAGCAGGCCGTTATTGGTCATCTGGTAGATCTTGGTGGTGCTCACGCCGGTGAGCCGACGAACCTTGGGCAGTTTGATGAGCTCGATTTCGTCTGGCAGTTCGCGGATATTGATGGTTTCGGTATTCATGAGGGCGCTCCAAACCGCGTAAGGCAGAATGCTTTGGTTACCTCGGGAGGTGGTTCATGTGGCTCTGGCGGTAGCGCTGGCCGCTCTGGTGACTGCCCAGGAATGTTTCAGACAGAACTGAAAACGGGGGGGCAAACGAGAATGGGAAAGGTCGAAAAAAAGAGGGTTTCGGGGTGATGTAGCCTGTGTTTCTAAATCAATCAGCCCGCGGAGGGCCTGGAAATGCGCACACCAACCCTGATTGCTAACAATCAAACTCAATACGAGGTGGAGACCCGTGAAGAGGGCGGAGTCTGGATTGCGGAAATCTATTACCGAACGCCGATTCCACAACTGGGCGTAATCTCATGGGTACGCACAGCCCCGCCGGTCAGCTGTGACAACGAACTGGATGCAGTCCAACGCGCCTGCCAGTTCGCGCAAGCGCAAACCCACTTGGACCCTGACGAACTTTCTCGGCTAAACGCCGAGCTGGCGGACTCATAGGGGCTGAGGTTTAGTGGCGACCTTGAGCTGCTCGACCTGCAGCAGATCCAGCATCTAGTTGAAGCCGTAGGCGTCGCTGGCGGGCTTGTTGGCCAGTGAGGCCTCCATGCGCTGCACCAAGTCAGCGACGCACCAGGTGGCAAGCAAATGGGTCAGACACTACTCGATGAACTTGATGGCGGTCTGGCGACTGCGTATCACGTGGCACTGGTCGAGTTGGCCGGCTGGAGGTGCAAAAATTGGCGGAGGTAGTGCATAAACAGGTGCTGGTGTTGCATAAATAGGCTGTTTTGTTACGCGTGTTGCGGGTTTTATTGCGGCGGGGCGGAAGGCCCCGGCGTAGGGCACCGAGGCCGTCACCATGTGTGCATTAGCTAAAGCATTCTGGGCGGTTGGCTTCATTGGATGGTCTCTCGCTGAGCAACGCTCAACCCCACAGCCACCGGGCGAACCCAGATCGGCATGCTGCTGAGCATGAAGGTTTCGCCAGCGGCGGCCAGCAGTAGGGTGGTGCCCATCACGTCGGCGATAGCCTGAGCGGCAGCGGGCGGTACCGCGTTGCCGATGCGTTCGCGCCAGGCGCTGTCGCTCAGGCCATCCAGAATCAATTGTTCTTCGGGGTCGATCAGTGACTGCAGGGCAGCCAGTTCCAGCGTTGTGAAGGGACGGTGCCAGGTGCCATCCAGCGACTGGATGACGCATGTGAGTCGGTCATTGGCTGCAGGCATACGCGGGTCTGCCACGCTCCAGCGACCGTTGTCGTGGCAGGCGCTGGCCGACACTGCGCCTGCCGACTGCTCGAACCCCACCGCACCGTAATGGCCGCCAGTCAGGTAGGCATCGCCCTTGGTGCGGTCCAGCACGCTCGGATCGGCTATCGACAATACCTTAAGAATTGATCGGTATGGCTCAATGCCATACAGTACGCTTTATCGCATTCGGTGTCCCTGCCGCTCAAACGGTCTCTGATACATTTAAAGGGAATTAAAAATGGAAGGGCGTATTTTTTACACTGCTGTCGGTGTGGTTTTGGGGGGCGTATTTTTTGCTCTTGCTCAAAATTTATTGAGTGCCGATTTTTCGTTTCGCAATGTCAACATTGACAATGTTGCGGCTTTTATGGCGCTGCTTTTAGGGTGCGTAGGTCTTGTGTGGATGATGATGTATTCCCTTCAGTCATCCGATGCTTCAAGGATTAAATTGATTGGGAGTGGCTTGGTTTTGTCTCTGGCATTTGCGGCTAATAATGTATGGACCTATAGCTTGTCGATATTTATTGTTGCTACGCTCGTGACGGAGTTGCAGTTTTTGGAGAAGCTAGCTGCGCTATTTACTAACCGAGATAAGTATTGGGAGTACTTGGCGCGACAAAGTACTCCAGATCAGGTGAAGAGCAGCGCCATACTTGAGGCTCTGAATACTCAGACTGAAAACAATCAAGCAGAAACCGATGTCGATGCTGATCAGACCGTAGATCAAAGTCCAGAACCACCTATCACTACTTCGTCCCAGAGTGATCCACTCACAGATGGAGCTGAAGCCAGCGCAGAGGGGACGGGATCTGATGAGAGGTTTGAGCAAAAGAAATCAGATGAGAACGCTAATAAATATTTAATGCATCGCGCTGATGATATTTTAAAATTCCAGAAAGTATCTATAAAGGCTCTTGAAAGCTTGGTTGAGTTTATGCCTGGGGCCACAGTTTCACCAAATATGCATTTTTCAGCTCCAGGTAATGAGTTTGAGGTGGATGCGTTGCTTAAACTCGACTCGCATGAGTATGTTGTAGAGATCAAGAATGTGCTTACTTCCGCTGGAGTTAGGAGGGGTATTGAGGCGTTGGAACGACTAATGTTCAAGTATACTCGTTTCTGTTCTATGCTTGGAGGGCGAAAGCCTATTAGAGGCATACTTATATTGCCAAAAGGAGTGTGGGTGAAGCGCCGTCCTGTACAGGATATTTTGGTTTTAGAATTGGATGTTAAATCTGCAAAGTTGACTCAGGTTGACGGCGCGTGGACGTGATCCCACAATTCTAGATGATTATCTAGACCTAAGATGCTCAATAGCATTTTCTGGGCGCTGAACCTAGCAAACTCAAGTTATAGGTTTGCCTGCTTCTTTTTTACATAAATGAACGCAATTGAGGTCTCAATTTCGCCGAAGCTGACCAGCAGCTATACTAGATTCAGTTATTTAGCATATCTGGCTGGTTTCAAACTACCCAGAAAATAGCTATCGTCCTACTTAATTCTGATTGTTCCCTCACCCCGCTCAAGCCGAGCCCAAATCGGAACCGGCAGCAGATCAGCCTCTGCATCCTCTCCAGCATCCATCCGCTTCCGAACAGCATCATTATGCTCACGAATCTCCTTCAGCTTCGCAGCAATGGCCGTCTTATCCGGTTCAATCCTGGTACTCACCGACGTGAACTCATCCGGCACGGCATCCTTGTCATCCACCACCACCTTCTCCCGGCCCAACGCCAAGGTGATGGTAAACAAAGGCCGCTTGATCGTTTTGATATTGGCGGCTTCCATGTTCCGCCGCAGGTAGTCGCTGAGCTGGCCCACGCTGTTGGCTTTGATTCGCTTCAATTCGCTGAGCCGATCAATCTCGGAGTCGATGGCCGTGATGTCGCCTTCGAGGTTTCGACGCAGCATGACGATGCTGTCGGCCTTATCGGCGAACTCGCCCTGGACGGCATCCATGGTGTCCTGAATGGCTTGCTTCAGCCCCGCATCGTCGGTTTCGGCCATGGCCGCCAGCTCGGCCATCTGGCCGGTGAGTGTGTAGAGTTGGCTCATGCGGCTTCACCTTCATCTGGCGTTGTGATCTTGTTCCACTCCAGCGAGATGCGGGCGGCGCCTTTTTCGTCTTTGCGGGCCATCAGTTTGCGCACCGCATGGTCATGAATCTTTTTGAGTTCATGGGCGGTGGTCGCCTTGCGCATGGTCTCAATGGTCGATTCCAGGAACTGCAGACGCTCTGTTGCCTGGCGCTCGCGTTCGGCTTGTTTGTCGTCGGCATCTTCAATGGCCTGTTCGGCCTTGCGCTGCTTCATGTAGTCGGCGTCGTCGAACATCCCGAGGAACACGTCGGCGCTGAAGCCCAGCATGGACAGGGATTTTTTGATGGCGTCGGTCAGGGATTTCTTGGGGGCTTCGCCGTCAGTGAATTGCCCGAATTTTGATTTGTAGAGGTAGGGCGTGCAGCCGTACTGCTCGATCTCTCCGCGCTGACCCTCAAGGATGTACCAGAACCTGATTTTGATGATGTGGGTCAGTTCGTGGCCGATCTCGACAGCTTTGTCTCCTTGGCCACTGAGCATCTGACCGCCTTTGTCAAAACGCTCTTCGAGCACGCTCCAGCCAAAGCCAATACCCACCGGGCCGAACATTTCGGTGGCTTTCATGATCATGGCGGTGCCGTTGAGGCTGGTGATGTTCTGGCCGTCGACCTTGGCGCCTTTCGTGTAGCGTGGGTCTGTTTTGTCGACGCAGGACCAAATGCGCATATTGTTGGGCATGCAGATATCCTCGCGCTCGAGGCTGAGCGCTGGTGGTAAGAGTGGGAGTCAGCGGGTGAGGTGGCCGGCGAAGGCGCTGAGCAGAATCCAGCCGGTGTACACCAGCAGTGAAATGGTAAAGCCGCGCCAGAATGCCCAGCGTCGGGCTTTTTGATAGCGGCTCGTCACGGTGTCACGCTCAGGTTTGAGAGCCGGCGCGTGGTCATGCGCGTACCTCATAACCAATCGTCCATTCGCCACACACGCAGGCGCGGCAGGACCATGCATCGATATTCTCGATGCTGGCGCAGGCAGCTTGCTCCAGAGCCTCGCGCATCGTCTGACCCTTGAACAGCAGCAGAAGCCGGCCATCGGGGAGCGTCTGGTTTTCGGGCAGTTCGCAGATAGGTGTTTGCAGAATCACAGGCGATTATCCTCCTGCTCAGCAAGCCAGCCATCCCGTGCGAGAGGGCGCAGGAGGTCTTCCGCGATGCGGTACAACTCACCGACCGGATTCCCGACACCAAGGGCATCGCTGACGCCATCCCGGCACAAGCCGCGGTCATTGATCAGGCTGCCGATTACCATGCGCCCCAGGGCGGATGGGCTCGCGCCGGTTTTCCCGAGTCGCTCCATGGCGTACTCATCGACGGCCATGGCGAACTGTTCAAAGGTCATGCTTTGGGGCCGACGTCCTGGTCGCTGGAACCTGACGTCTGCGCCGAAGCGCACCAGTTGCTCGGCCGCGTTTTGAATCCAGCGGTCATGCTGCTCGGCACAGCCTGAGTTTTCAGGACTTCCGGTTTTCCAGACGTCGTAGTTGTGAAGGGTGAAGTTCATGGAGCCTCCGTTTTTTCTCTACCGATTCTTGAGCCAGCGAGCGTGCAGGGATAACCAGCCCATCACGTTGTGGCGTCCTGCCGGCTGGTTTCTTCGATATGCCTGGCCAACTTCTCTGCCTGAATCCGGCGGTAGATCTCTTCCCTGTGAACCGAAAACTCTTTGGGCGCTGAAATACCGATTTTCGCGCTCCGGCCTTGAACGTTAAGGACGGTGACCTGGATGTCGTTGTTGATGCAGATGGTTTCGCCTACGCGGCGGGTGAGTACCAACATGGAGCAGTTCCCTCTGGGGTATGGGTTTCCCGATGCAGCCTGTTGCCAGGCTGCATGAGTGAAAGCCTGATTGCGCTGCCGCAATCCCGTGCTGAAAGAGCTTTGTGCCAGTCGGTCCCGGTTCCGGGGCTGGGAGGCCACTGTCGCTGACCCCTGACTATCTGGCGGCTTCACCAGTCCTGTGTGGGCGCTTTGCCCATCGCGGTTGTGACGTCGCGATGAGTAGAATATAAGGCTGCTTATCTTTGGCTGTCAATAAGCATGCTTATAAAAAATCACGCAGGCGAGAAAAAGCCCGCACGTGGCGGGCTCTGGTTCAGGTGTCGCAGTAGGCTTCCCAGCCGATGGTGACGCTGCCGTCGTCGTGGCAATGGACGTGGATGCCTTCAACAGACTGGAGGTCATGCACCAGGCGAGACCACTCTGGTTCAGGTTCGCCAGGACATCGACTCACCGTTGCGCTCTGGACTTTTTGTGCGCTGGGATGGGTGATGATTCGCTGTATCCGGAAACCGATCCGGTCGTAGGCTGATGGGGAAGGGACCATACCCAACGAATGCACTCCTTTACTGTATATAAAAACAGTATTTTAGGGGTTCGTTGGTTATGGCTGTTGTAGGAAACGTCTGATTTTTGCGCCGGGGTGGCGCTGGAAGCTTTGTTCAGCTATCGGCTGGATTTTGAGCGCTGGCAGGGGCTTACAGCTTGCCAGTCATCCTGACCGCGACACCGATAATCCGACAGTCTTCGCCGCACTCCACCATTTTGTAGTCCGGGTTCAGCGGCTTGAGGTAACGGATTCCGCCGTCGACCACCAATTTCTTGAATGTGGCCTGGTCGCTGTTGCGCAGCCTGGCGATGACCAGCTTGCCTGGCAGGACTTCAGCTTCTGTGTCCACCAGGATCATCATGCCCTCGGGCACTGAAACACCGGCAGGCGCGGTCATCGAGTCGCCTTTGACTTCCAGCCAGAACGCTGGACCTTTGGCGTTGTAGTCGGAGATTTCGTAGCGGTCGGAAAAACCGTCAGGGTAGGGCTGTACGGCTTCTGCCCAGGCGCCGGCCGATACCCAACTGATCACCGGGTAGCGGTAGGTCTGCTGGGGCTGGAGGGCCATCTTCACGTTGGCGTCCGTCTTCGCCTGGCTGTCGACGATCATCGGCTCGATGCCATCGGAAAGCCAGATCGCGCTGACGCCACAGACATGGGCGAACTTCGCCAAGTGGGCGCTCTGCAGGTTTTTGCCCGTCTCAAGCTGCGATATCACAGGCTGCTCGACACCGGCTTTTTCAGCCAGGGTCTTTTGAGTCAGGTCGGCGTGCTTGCGGGCAAGCTTCATGCGTTGGGCGAGTGTGGTCATGGCTAAGAATTTATAAGTTCACTTATGGTCTTGCAAATAAGCCTTCTTCTAAATAAAGTATAAGTAGGCTTATCAGGAGGCTCGTTAATGACCCCTATCGAAAGGCTTGTCGACTTCTTCGGCGGGCAAACCAAGACAGCGTTAGCGCTCGGCGTTTCCCAGGCGGCCGTTTCGTACTGGGTGGCCGGCATTCACTTTATGGGCGCCGACAAGGCATTTCGGGCTGAAGAACTCACCGGTGGCGCAGTGACCGCCCGGGAGCTTTGCATTCGCCCGACCCAGGTGCTGGCTACCGGCTGACCTGCCATCCGCCGCAGTGAGGGAGTACTGCGCTCAAACCAGCGAATCAGCCGGTTCAACAGGGCGCCTCTGCATCGGGAGCGGACGGATTATCCGCTTCGGTGAGGGCAGCCCCTACAGAAAAAGCAACGAGGTTTTACGAATGGAAAGTTTTTTGCGCGCTTGTCACTGCGCGGTGCTGGACAGCGAACCCAAACGGCTGGCGGCCAGGATGGGATTGCCCCATGTGAACTTGCTGCAGCGGGCCAATCCGGACAACGACGCTCACCGGCTGACGATCAACCACCTGTACGGAATTTTGCTGCACACCAACGACATAAGACCGCTGGCGACCCTGGCGGATGACTTCGGTTATGAGCTGGTACCGCGTGAGCGGCCTGTACCTCGGCCAGTGATTCAGGCTCTCGCCCATCTGGCGGCAGAGTCGGGTGACGTGACGCGCCTGGTGTTCGATGCATTGCAGGACCACACGATCACCCGGCACGAACAGGCGCAGTGCAATCGGGCTATCGATGAGGCCATCGAGGCGTTGCAGGTGTTGCGTGAATCGCTGAAGGCCGCTTGAAAAAGCCGCGCATGCGCGGAAATCCCACAGCGTCATGAGTACTGCCGTACACCCCAATCAGTGCCCATCAGCCTCGCCCTCGTCGGTAGGGCCTGGCGGGCACAAAAAAGCCGCCTGGCAGGGCGGCTATTTCTTGAACGACATAGAACGGAACAGATTATGGCAGCGCTACATGCGATTAGCAAAGGGCGGTTGAGGATGCAGCTCACGGAATTGGCCGGTGGTGCGGTGGCTGTCTACCCCGCATTCAGGCGCGTTTTGGGACTGAGTGCCGCCGCCGCGCAGTTCCTGTCGCAGGCGGTGTATTGGACCGAAAGGACTGACGACGGCTGGTTCTACAAGACTGAAAACGAGTGGCTGGCCGAGGTGGGGCTCGCAGCAGATGAGGTGCGCGACTCGCGCAAGAGCCTCAAGGCGCTGGGTGTCCTGGAAGAGCAGCGCAAAGGCATACCGGCGAAGATGTTTTACCGCGTTGACGAGGCGGCTCTCTTCGCAGCGCTTGAAGGGGACGTTCCGGCCATTACCCTGAATCAGCTTTTCGAGCTGTACACCCCCAAGCTGGGGCAATTGTCCAAGGCTGGGCTGATGCGCGCCAAAAGGGCCGGTGTGCCTTGCGAGTTTGTGAGCTATGCCGATGTGCTCAGGCGCGACGGATTGATCTGTGGCTGCTGTGCAAAGCCGATTGAGCGCGGGCCAGGCAACACAGGCATGCACCTGTCGTTCGATCACATTCAACCGTTGGCTGCGGGTGGCGCTCATCACTTCGAGAACCTGCAGCCGACCCATGCGGGTTGCAGAGCAGCCAAGGGCGGCAGTGTCGCTTACCAAAGACCTGCAAGTCCGTGTTCGGTAGACAGGACAAGTGTTCTTTCGGTAGTACCAACCAGTTCTCTTACCCAAGAACAACCGGTGGTTCTACCCAAGGACAGCCGGTGCGTCTTGGACAAGACAACTATTACAAAGAATACACAAGAGACTACACAGGAGACTACGACAGTGGTGCAGCTCGCTCCGGCCAGGCCGAAGCGCGCCGCCAAGCCAAGGGACGAGGCGGAGCAGATCAGGCAAGAGGCCTGCCGCAGGATCTGGTCGGCGTACGCTGCCGCCTACGAGCAACGCTACGCAACTGCCCCGGTGCGCAATGCCAGGATCAGCCGTCAGGTGGTCGAGCTGCGCAAGCGTCTCGGGGAGGAGGCCGTGCCGGTGGCGGAGTATTTCGTCTGGATCAACGACAGCTACCTGATCCGCAGTTGCCACGACCTGGGCCTGCTGCTGGCCAGGTGCGAGGCGTATCGCACCCAATGGGCGACCAACCGGCAGATGAACGCGACCACGGCGCGTCAGCTTGAGCAGACTCAGGCCAACCTCAACGCTGCCCAGACGGCTGCCGAGGCGATCCGGGCCGGGGAGGGCCAGCCCAATGCTTTCCTGTGACGAAATCGCTCAGCTGTCTGCCGCCATCTGCGCCACCGCTGAAGCCTTGGGGCAGACGATCAGCGCCAATGCGGCGCGGCTGATGGCGGGCGATCTTGCCGAATACCAGCCCGCTGCGATTCAGGGCGCATTGCGTGCCTGCCGCAGGGAGCTGACTGGCCGGCTGACCCTCGCCGCCATCCTGCAACGGATTCACGGTTGTGATGGCCGCCCCGGCAAGGACGAGGCGTGGGCCATCGCCCTGACGGCATGCGACGAAGGTGAGACGGTGGTGTTGACTGACGAGATTCGTCAGGCACTGGTCGCGGCTCGACCGGTGATGGCCGTAGGCGACCGAATTGGGGCACGGATGGCGTTCATCAGCGCCTACGAGCGTCTGGTCACCTTGGCCCGTGCGGCCGCGCAGCCGGCACGATGGGGCGTGTCGCTGGGGTTTGATGCGGGTCGTCGTGTACAGGCCGTCGAGGCCGCTGTGCGTGCGCAGTTGATCAGCCAGGAGGCCGGTACCCGCTATCTCGCGGATCTGCAACTGGTCCCCATCACCCAGGACGGCCAGGCCATTGCCGGGCTACTCACCGGCTCCGTTGTCGAGCCATCACCACACATCCGCGAGAAATGGGCTGAGGTCCGGGCAAGCGTTGAGGCCGCCAAGGCACGGCGCGAGCGTGGTCGCCTCAAAAAGGCCCAGGCCGAGCGTGTGTATTTCTATCTGCGCAAGCGCAAGGTCCGCCAGGCGCTTGCGGCGCGTTGTAAGGAGCAAAACCATGGGTGAGATTATCTTCAAGCCTCGCCATTTCTGGTCCGCCGGTCCCAAGCGGGTACGTGAGGTATTCAAGCTGGCGTACCTGTTTGCCACTGAGCTGGCGTTGAGCGGCGCGATTGAGGTCATTGTGCGGCCGGTCAAATCCCGTCGCACCCTGGAGCAGAACGCCAAGCTCTGGAGCATGCTGGGCGATCTGGCCAGGCAGGTGCAGTGGCCGGTGAATGGCGTCATGCAGCACCTGGACGCTGAGGACTGGAAGGCGCTGATGACCGCCGCGACACGTCAGGAAGTGCGCATTGCCCAAGGCATCAATGGCGGTGTGGTGATGCTGGGCGTCAGCACCCGACGCATGAGCGTGGCCGAGCTGGGCGACGTCATTGAATGCATCTACGCCTTCGGCACCGAACGCACAGTGGTCTGGGGTCAGGCCAAGAACGATGTGCCAATGCAATGGGATGCTGCCGCATGACGCTCGCTCGCCAAAAACCGTTCAGCAAGACCTGCAAGAACCCGGCATGTCGGCTGCGTTTCGAGACGCTCAGGTCGTTACAGATCGTCTGCGGCCCTGCCTGCGCATTGATCTGGGCACAAGCCCGGCGAGAAAAAGAGCGTCTGGCGATTGCCCAGCGAGAACGTCGAACCATCAGGGCTTGCAAGGCCAGGCTCAAAAGCCGTGCGGACTACCTGAAAGAAACCCAGGCGGTATTCAACCAGTGGGTGCGCCTGCGTGATGCGGAGCTGCCGTGCATCAGCTGTAGCCGTCATCACGAAGGCAAATATGACGCCGGCCATTACCGGACGGTGGGCAGCAACCCGGCGCTGCGCTTCGAGCCGTTGAACTGCCACAAACAATGCGTGCCCTGTAACCGCTACAAGTCCGGTGATCTTGTGAATTACCGCCTCAACCTTCTGCTACGCATCGGCGCCAAGCGACTGGCCTGGCTGGAAGGACCGCACGAACCCAAGCATTACAGCATCGATGAATTGAAGGTTCTGAAGGCTGAATTTCAAGCACACATCAAACACCTCAAGGGGGCAGCATGAACAGGGTATCAATACTGGTCAGGATTCTGCTGGCCGGCAGCGAAGGCAAGACGGCCTCGGCCTGCTGGGTGGATGCGGATCAAGGATGTGCAGGCTACGGCGGCATGAGCCGGCAGGAACGCTTCGAGATGGACTGTGAGTACCGGCGCTACTTGCACCAGCACCTGGTGCCTCGATATTGGGATGCGCTGATCGCCCGTTACACGCTGGATGCCGCCGAGCGCGGCCAAGCGATCAAACGGCTGGGGAAGGTGATCGCCAGCCATGCCCATCCGCACTTCAAGTTTTATGCGGTGCTGACATGGGCTGAGCCACAGAAGCCCGGTCAGCAGGGCAAACGCTCGTCGGCCATCCTGCAGGCGGATATCTACGACATGAATCGCTGGGACAATAACCAAGGCACTCCGGAGCGCACGCGGCGCTATTGGCGATCACGAATCCATGAGGCGTTGAATGGTGTATTGGATGAGGCAATCACTGCGGCGCTTGGGTTACTTGAACGGCAAGAGCTGTTTGAACCAATGGCCGCTTGACAGGCTTTGCCGCATTGCCGAATATATCTCCATTCTGTCATTCCTGCGTACGTTGAGAATTGACCTTTAAAAGCCTCGCCAGCTCACGCTGCCGGGGCTTTTTCGGATCTAGCCATTGGAGAACCCTATGGAACGATCCGAACGGCGTCACCATGAGTGGCGCATGAAAGCCAAGTATCACCGTATCCAGCGCACTCGCGATCACGAATGGCGCTGCACCGATCCCGCTGCTGCCGGGCGATTCGCTCATCACGGCAAGCCCTGTTCCTGTTTTATGTGCGGCAACCCCAGGCGGTATTGGGGAGATTTGACCATGCAGGAAAAGCGCGCCATTCAATCTGAAGTCTGGTCCTGATACAAGACCAACGTCACCAAAGCCTCGGCAGCCGCCGGGGCTTTTTTATTTTCTCTCCCGCATACGGGAGGACGCGGAATGTCCCTGATGCCTGAAAAACCACAGACCTGGGCATTGGTGCTCGCCTGGCTGCATGACCATGCCCCGATCATCTATGCCGCACTCATTACTCTGGTCATGGCCTTCCTGGGCGTGATGCGCCGTGGCGGTACGCTTTGCCAGGCGCTGTTGGAAGCCCCAATGTGCATGCTGATGACCTTGGGGCTGATACCTGTGCTTGAGCACCTCGAATTGCCTCACAACCTGGCTCTCGCGGCAGGTGTTTGGATTGGCTATTTCGGTGTGCGTAAGGTTGCGAGCTGGGTGGAGCGGATCGCGCAGATGAGTCTCCCGAACGATCCCAAATAATCATCTTCGGGCTTCCATCAAGCTTTGACGGTGACTGGAGAGAAGTCGGCCCGGACCAAATAAACTTTTTCGTCGTTACTGGAATTTGAGACTCCGGCGTTGCCGCTCACCTCAGCCAGTTTTGCCTTGACAGTCATTTCAATGCTTTTGTCAGCGGAAAAGGAAGTCGTTTCTTTGATTTCCAAGGAAGCCGTCAAACAGCCGCCCTGTTCTCTGGCAAATACGACAGCTTTCCAGGACGGCTCATAAGCAAGCCAATAAAACCTTTCTTTGTCCAAATGGCTTGAAGTGTCCCAAGGCTTCCCTGTCAGTGAGAACTCCCGAGTGTCCAAGGCATTCACGTCCCTTTGCGAGCTGGAAGTGCCGCTGATCCCTCCGCCTCCAACCGGACCTGCTTGAACCTCAATCCCGGCGTGGACGGCGTTGCGTTGAGTAGTAGCGGTTTTCTTGGTAATCGTAATCTTGGTGGCACCGAGTTCAACCAAGAGCTTCAACAACTCCGATTCTCGTTCCTCCAGTAGTATTGAGTCATAACTGTCGCTTGGAATGTACAGGTTTCCGCTCTCTGCATTGAGGTCCGATAGCGGATGGCGTCTGTACGCCTTTCCAACGACTGGATGACCTGGCTGAAACCGGTAACCTCGTTGTTTTGCGTGCTCTTTCGTCAGCGAGTGTTTGCTTACGTAAACCGCCAGCTCTGCTTGTGCAGCATCTATTTGTTCAGGCTCTTCATCTTGGCCATTTCTGAACATCGATATGATGGAGGGCGCAGCACCCACGGCAGTGGTCACTAACGCAATAGGCAATGAAAACGGGGTGATTGCCAGTATGGCGGCTCCCGCGGCAGCAGCAACGGCTGACTTCCCTGCGTTAGGCTGAGTCAGCTCGATCTTGGAAGCATCTCTTCCAGGCATGGTGAAGTTTGGCCTGTAGTCCCCATTAGCGGGTTCTGCGGTGGCTGCGCCGACTCTGTCTTCGATGATGTAAATAAGGTCCAGCATTGGGTGCTCCTTGCAGCTAGAGGTGGTCATTTTCTATCGGCGAACTTTTTGCTGTCTTGAACGGTTTTTATGCAGTTAATCATGAGAGGACTCAGTGGCTTACACTCACTATGAAACGGTTTTGGCGGATAGTTCCGACAGCCTCAATGCGCTGATGGCTAGCCGAGTAAGGGAAGGCTGGCAACCTTACGGCAATCCAATTTGCATCCAACTGGACCAGACTCACAAGCGCTTCCAGTTGGTACAGGCCATTGTCAAAGGCACGCCTGACGGTGGAGGCGGCAGTGGACCTATATCGTCCGCCGATATCTCTGACGCATCCGCGACAGGTAAGGAAGTGCTCACCAGTGCCGACCAGCCTGCTGCACGCGCCGCCATCGGTGCAGGCACGTCCAATTTCTCCGGGAGCTACTCCGACCTGAGTAATAAGCCAACCATCCCGGCAGCGCCTGGTACTGGTGACGCGGGTAAGCTCCAGGCCGGTACCGACACCACCCAGACCCTCTGGACAGCGAAAATGATTCACGACGAGATCAAGCGTCAGATCGACGCGATCCCTTGAGGTCTGTCCAGCCGATAGCCCCGCTCCGTGCGGGGTTTTCTATTTTCGGCTTTTGAAAAAATATCAAAGGATTTCAAAATGACTGCTGGCGGAAAGCGTCCAGGCGCTGGCCGTCCGAAGGGTGGGCGCAACAAGGTTACGGCGGATATCAAGGTGATCGCCCAGAGCTACGGCGAGGAAGCCATCACCGCTTTGGTGGAGATTCTCCGTGATGGTGAGGCACCGCCAGCAGCGCGGGTCGCGGCTTCGAAAGAGATTCTCGACCGGGGTTATGGCAAGGCGCATCAGTCGGTGGATCACAGCAGCACAGACGGGACGATGACGCCGCTGCCAACGCGCATTGAACTGGTGGTGCCGAATGTCGACGGCACGCATTGAGTTACCGCCCAAGCTGCTGCCGGTGTTCGCCGCACCACGGGGCGCGATGCGTTACCGGGCGGCGTACGGTGGGCGAGGGTCGGGCAAGTCGTTCAACTTTGCCAAGATGGCCGCCATCTGGGGTGTGATCGAACCTCTGCGCATCCTCTGTACCCGTGAGCTGCAGGATTCGATCAAGGAGTCGTTCCACGCCGAGCTGAAGAACGCCATCGCCTCTGAACCGTGGCTGGCGGCGGCGTATGACGTTGGCGTCGATTACCTGCGCGGCTTCAACGGTACCGAGTTCCTGTTCAAGGGGCTACGCCACAACATAGGCTCGATCAAGTCCCTGGCGCAGATCGATCTGTGCATCGTCGAGGAAGCCGAGGACATTCCCGAGGCGTCCTGGCAGGCGCTGGAACCGACCATTCGTGCGCCGAAGTCGGAGATCTGGGTCATCTGGAACCCCCGGCTGGAAAACAGCCCGGTGGACCAGCGCTTCAGGCAGAACACACCACCGCGCACTGCCATCGTCGAGATGAACTACACGGATAACCCGTGGTTCACCCCGGTGCTTGAAGAGCAGCGCCACCACCAGCAACGCACCCTCGACCCCGAGACCTACAGCCATATCTGGGAAGGCGCCTACCTCAAGCAGAGCAAGGCCACCATCTTCCTCGGCAAATGGCGCATGGACACCTTCACGCCCGGTGCCGATTGGGATGGCCCGTATCACGGCCTGGACTTTGGCTTTGCCAACGATCCCACCGCCGGGGTGCGCTGCTGGATCTACAACCGGCGCCTGCACATCGAGTATGAGGCGGGCAAGGTCGGGTTGGAGCTGGACGACACTGCCGACTACCTGGTGCAGGGGATTCCGGGCATCGAGCGCTATGCGCTGCGCGCCGACAACGCCCGGCCTGAATCCATCAGCTACCTCAAACGCCGCGACCCCCACGGCCAGCGCGCCCACCTGCCGCTGATCGTGGCCTGTGACAAGGGCAAGGGCAGCGTGGAAGACGGTATAGCGCACATGAAGAGCTACGACGAGATCGTGGTGCATACGCGCTGCACCGAGGTCCAGAGCGAAATGAAGAAGTACACCCACAAGGTCGACCGGCTATCCGGCGACGTTCTGCCTGACATCGTTGATGCCCACAACCACTACATCGATGCCATCCGTTATGCGCTGGAGCCGGTCATGAAGGCCCGACGCAGCATTTTCAGTTAGGGGAGCCGCATGTGGCCTTTCACTCGCAAAGCCCGCCCACCTGAGCCCCGGCCGCCCGCAACAGTGTTTTCCACTGACCTGGGGCCGCTGGTGCAACGGCCATCATCGCAGCAGGTCATGGCCCAGGCCTTTACCTTGCCGACCGCCAGCGGTGTGGCCATGGACAGTGCTTCGGCGCTGAAGCTGGGCATGTCGGCGACCAGCGTGCCTGATGCACAGTTGGCCTGGTATGCGGCGCAGGGGTTTATCGGCTTTGGTGCCTGTGCCCTGATCGCCCAGCACTGGCTGGTGGACAAGGCCTGTGCCATGACCGGCCGGGACGCCATTCGCCATGGCTACGAGATCAACGGCAGCAATGCCGAAGCCATCGCCTTGTTGAAGAAGATCGACAAGCGCCGAGGTATCAACGCCTCGATGCGCGAGTTCATTCGGATGGGCCGGGTGTTCGGCGTGCGCCATGCGCTGTTCAAGGTGCGCAGCACCGACCCCGAGTATTACGAGAAACCGTTCAACCTCGACGGGGTGACGGCGGGCAGTTATCAGGGCATCAGCCAAATTGATCCGTATTGGATCACGCCCGAGCTGGATGCCGCTGCGCTGGCTGATCCGGCCAATCTGATGTTCTACGAGCCGACCTACTACCGGATCGGCAACCAGCGTTACCACCGTTCGCACCTGGCCATTTACGTGCCGCATCCGGTGGTCGACATGCTCAAACCGGCCTATCTCTACGGTGGTATCAGCGTGCCGCAGCGGATTTACGAGCGGGTGTATGCCGCTGAACGCACGGCCAACGAAGCGCCGCAACTGGCCATGACCAAGCGCCTGACCACCTTCAAGGTTCCGGATGCGGCATTGAGTAACCCGGATAAGATCGCCCAGGTGCTGCAAGGCGTGATCGAGAACCGTGACAACTATGGCATCTGGACCATCGGCCCGGATGACACGGTGACCCAGAGCGACACCAGCCTGGCTGATCTGGATGCGGTGATCATGAGCCAGTACCAGTTGGTGGCGGCGATTGCCAACGTGCCGGCTACCAAGCTGCTGGGCACCACGCCCAAGGGGTTCAACGCCACGGGTGAATATGAGGAAGCCAGCTATCGCGAGGAACTGGAAAGTATCCAGGCCAACGACCTGACCTCAATGCTGGAGCGTCACCACGCGTTGGTGATGCGTTCCGATATTGCGCCACGGCTGGGTATTGAGCCGGCGCCGACCAGTGTCGACTGGCGGCCGCTGGACAGTCCCAAAGCCGAGGTGTGGGCGACGATCAACAAGACCAAGGCCGAGACCGACAAGATCCTGTTCGATGCCGGTGCCGTGGACGGCCTGGATATCCGCCGCCGGGTCGCGGCCGACAAGGATTCCGATTACTACGGCCTGAGCGAGGAACTGATCGATGCTGGCGAAACTGACCCGCAAGCGTCAGCGCTGGGTGGCGCAGCGGCAGAGGGCGACGGTCAAGGGCAGCAAGCTGGCCTATCCGGCAGCCCCGGCAGCCCGTTATGACGCGGCGCTACAGCGGCTGATCGGCCAGATGCTCAAGGCTTACCGGGCCGAGCTAAAATCCGCCTTGGCGGCTGGCCCGGTCACGCAGGATGCTTCGCCTGCCACCTTGGCCAAGCGGGCGCTGACAGGGCTCAAGTCACGGTTCCAGCGGCTGTTCAGCAGCAATGCGCGCACCCTGACCGACAACCTGTTTGGCCAGATTGATAAAGCCAGCACCAGCAGCCTGAACACCTCACTGCGTGACCTGTCTGGCGGCATCACCCTTACCACTCCGAAGATGCCCGGCGCGCTGTATGACCAGATGCAAGCGGCCACCGCCAGCAACGTGGCGCTGATCAAGTCCATTCCGGCAGAGTTTCACGCCCGGATCGAGAGCGCGGTGTTGCGTTCGATCCAGCCCGGTGGCAACGGCCTGCAGGACGTCATGGAAACCTTGAGCCAACAGGAAGGCATCACCCAGCGCCGCGCCCGGTTCATTGCCGAGGATCAGACCCGCAAGGTCACCACGGCAATGAACTCGGCACGCATGCAGTCCACCGGCATCCGCGAGTTCGAATGGATTCACTCCGGTGGTGGCGCCGAACCGCGCAAGCTGCATGTCGAGCTGCATGGCCAAGTGTTCAGCTTTGACGACCTGCCGGTGATTGACGAACGCACCGGCGAGCGAGGCTTGCCAGGGCAGTTACCCAATTGCCGCTGCACCCTGCGGCCGGTGATCAACTTCGGCGAATGATTCAACCAGCCCACTTCGGTGGGCTTTTTCTTGAGCGCATGCCATGCCTGCACCCTCATCCAAACGCACCACCGACCTCAACGGCTGGCTGGAGGTCCGCGATAATCCGCTGAGCAAGGTCGGAGTGTTCCCGTATCTGGGCAGCGAGATCGGCGCACCTGAGCCAGAGCGTATCTATCAGGTTTACCGGCCTGCTGAAGAGTTGTCCGACCCGGCGTGTATTGCGTCGTTTCGCCTGTTGCCCTTCATCGATGAACACGACTTTCTCGGCGCCGAGCAAGACGGCGGCCTGCCGGCTGAGCGCAAGGGTGTGCAGGGCATGATCGGCGAGCAGGTTTACTTCGAAGCCCCGTACTTGCTGGGCAATATCAAGATCGTTTCCGAAGCCGCCAAGGGGCTGATCGAGGCCGGCAAGATCGAGTTGTCGCCCGGTTACCGCTGCCGCTACGACTTCACCCCCGGCGTGTTTGAGGGCCAGCCCTACGACGCCATTCAGCGCCACATCCGTGGCAACCACCTGGCACTGGTCAGTGAAGGGCGCACCGGCCCGGACGTCGCCGTGCAAGACCACCTCACCATCACCATTGATTCAGCGGAGCTATTACCCATGGCTGTAGCAACTGACAACCCGGATAACGGGGGCACCCTGGCGCAAATCAAGGCGCTGCTCGAACAACTCAAGCCTTTGCTGGCCAGCCAGGCTGAAGCCAATGCCTTGCTGGCTGAAGTCGGCCTGGCACCGACAGG
Organism: Pseudomonas sp. LJDD11; assembly: GCF_024584215.1. Lineage (NCBI taxonomy): Bacteria > Pseudomonadati > Pseudomonadota > Gammaproteobacteria > Pseudomonadales > Pseudomonadaceae > Pseudomonas > Pseudomonas sp. LJDD11. The sequence continues at coordinate 52,787 of NZ_JANJFL010000028.1, read as the reverse complement.
CCCTGTAGCTGATGACGAACCTGTACTCGACGATGAGCCGGCCGCCGACGACGAGCCGGTGGCAGATGACGAACCAGTACTGGACGACGACCTGGCTCAGGACGATGAGCCGACTACGGATGACGACCCTGAGCTGAAAGCCGCCGACAAGGCGGTGCTCAAGGCGCTGGACGGCATCAGCAAGCGTTTGGGGCGTCTAGAGAAGAGCGCCCGAGGCATGGATGCCGCGCTGCTCACCAGCATTGCCGAACGCGATGCTCTGGCCAGCAAGCTGTCCGGGTTTGTCGGCACCTTCGATCACAGCCGCATGACCACCCAGGCGGTGGCGGCCTACGGGGTGAAGAAGCTCGGCATCCCGGCGCGCAAGGGCACCGAGCGCATTGCGCTGGATGCCTGGCTGCATGGCCGCGTACCGGCACACAAACACTCGACCATCACCCATGACAATGCCGGCGTGAACCTGCTCGCTGGCTGGGAGTAAGCACATGGCATTTCCATCTTCGGTGAAGGCCGATCTGATTTCCGGCGTGGTGGGCGAGATTTCCCACGACGGCCCGTTTCGCGCTCGCGCCGGGCAACTGGACAGCGCTGATCCGGCGCACAACGTCATCGGGCGTGCCTTCACCTACGCCGACACCGGGCGGCAGACCCTGCAAGCCGGTGGCGACGGCGCGTTTGGCGGCATCCTCATCCTGCCGAAAACCCATGTGCTGTGCGGCGTACCGGGCGACACCCTGGCCGACAGCATGACGCTGCCCAACGGCGCCCAGGCCGAGTTCGCGGAAATGGGCTTTGTCACCGTGGCCTTGAGCAGCCCAGGCGCAACCATCGGTGTGGCCGTTGTGTACGACCTGGCCACTGGCGAGCTGGACTGGACGGCAGACCCGACCGATCCCGGTGCCGGTCGGGCGCGAGTGCCCAACTGCATGGTCGACCGCTGCAACGCTTCGAACGACACGCCGTCGCTGGCGTTCGTCAAACTCACCAATTAAGGAGGCGCCCCGTGCGAACCCCTGAAAGCAATTACATCAGCGGGCGAGAGCTGGCGCGGCGCGGCCCGTTGGTGATCAAACCCGAACACGCCCGGCACTATGCTCAATTGAGTCAGATCGGCATTGGTCTGGATGGGCTGGCCATGGATTCGGCGCTGATCGGCCCGGCGATTGGTGGTGCCGGTACGCCCGCGCAGTTCCTGCAAGTCTGGCTGCCGGGTCTGGTCAAGCAGATAACCCAGGTGCGCATGATCGACGAGCTGTGTGGTGTGCTGACTGCCGGAGCCTGGGAAGACGAAGAGGTCATCCAGGGCACCATGGAGGCGACCGGCAAGGCTGCGTTGTATGGCGATACCACCAACATTCCGCTGGCCAACTACAAAAGCGGCTATGTGCGGCGTACCGTGGTGCGCTTCGAACAGGGCTTTGTGGTTACCACTCTGGAAGCGTTGCGCGCAGCCAAGGCCAATATCAACGCCGAAGCCGAGAAGCGCAGTGCGGCCACTGAGTCGCTGGACATCTCGCGCAACCGGGTGGGCTTCTACGGCTACAACGCGCCGGAGACCCGCACTTACGGTTACCTGAATGACCCGGTGCTGCCGGCCTATATCAGCCTGCCCACCAACGGCGGCTCACCAGCCTCTGCCGCATGGGCGGACAAGAACTACCTGCAACTGACCGCCGACATTCGCCGCATGGTGGCTGACCTGGTGGTGTCGGGCGGTGGCCACATCAACAACAAGACTCTCATGACCTTGTCCATCCCGCTGGGCCATGGTGAATACCTGGGCGTGACCTCGGACTTCGGCAACTCGGTGCAGGAGTGGATCACCAAGACCTACCCCGGCATGCGCATCGTCGAAGTGCCCGAACTGGCTGGTGCGAACGGCGGTGCCAACGGCGCTTACCTGATGGCCGACGCCGTGCAGGACAGCAGCACCGATGACGGTCGGGTGGTGGCGCAGGTCGTACCGTCGCGCTTCCAGGTGATCGGTGTCGAGAAGCGCGCCAAGGGCCAGGTGGAAGACTTCAGCAACGCCACGGCCGGGGTGACCTTCAAGCGGCCGTGGGCGGTGCGGCGTTATACCGGGCTGTGAGTGGTCTTGCTGTCACATGCCGGGAAGGGCGCCTGACTGAAAACCAGAGCGCGCTTTGAGGTGACCGAGGGCAGCCATGGCAACCTCGATCAGCTCTTCCGTACTCACCATCATGTCGCCCGGCGTGAGCATGCCCTTGATGAACTGCTGATGAGTCATGACGAAAGCGTCAAGCGGCACCGGTTTGATCTGCCGTTCACCTGCATCGTTGAAACTCACCAGATAGCGGCGAGTGGGGCCGGCCTCGATTTCAAGGCGGTCCGGTTTGGGCAACCATTCACCTTCCAGCGCATAGGCAGCAATGAAGTTGCGCGCTGCGTCGAGCTGGTCGGCAGGAATGTCAGCTGCCGAGCGCACGCCAAAGGCGGCATGGGTCTGTGACCAGATCTTGGCTTTGGCCCGACGCTGTACCGATACCTGTAGCGACGACACCTTGCCTTTGATCAATGCACCGAGCATATGGAAACCATCAGTGCCGATGGTCTGGCCGAGCAGAGTGGCCATGCGGTTGTCAGTGTCTTCGTATCGGCCGTGTTTGCGAATCGATGGTAGAACCTCGTCGCATACCCAGACTTCAAAGCGTTGAGCTTCTTCCTTTCGGCTTTTGATGATGAGACGGTAGAGATTGCCTTCATCAATGAGCGTCATGATTTGGCTACGGCGGGCACGGGATGTAACGCCACGATTTGCGACGTCAGATGTGATGTCACCAGTGGTGACACCACATACACGACAGTTATCTACAATGGCCTTGCGACTGTTCGAGTAGCCGAGAATGGAGCAGACGTCGGCAGCGACGAACCAAGGCTTATTGTTGATTAATACTGTGCGTGTGGCCTTTTCCTCAAATTTGAACGGAATGACGTTCGTGATACGCTTGTCCATGACGATTTCTTCCTCCAAGTGGATTTCGTTCCCTGAAGCCCTGGCCCGCAATGCCAGGGCTTCTTCATTAGTGCGGCGCGGCTTTTCAGTCGCGTGCATTCTTTGCGTATAACACTTCTCGGACTTTATAGACGCTTGTTGCGTTTGTAAACATTTGTTGGTGCGCTTTTTGCGCGTGTGCGTCTGAACGTGTACATTTGGTGCGTTTATCGCACCTTTGGAGCATTCATGAGCACTGTTTTTGGCAAGCGCTTAGCTATGGCGAGAGCCAAGAAAAACCTGACACAGCGCGAACTTGGTGAGCTTGTAGGGATCACGTGGTCACAGGTTTCTCGATACGAGGCTGGTAAAAGCAAGCCTCGACTCGCTGCTTTGCTAAATCTCGCCAAAGCCTTAAATGTCGAGGTTGACTATCTCGCAGGTGACAGCGAGGACGAGGACGGTCGTGAGATCACCCTCATGCTTACTGCCGAGGAAACCAAGCGACTCGAAGAGTTTGCCGAATCTGAGGGGCTCAGCTTTAACGACGCAGTTCAAAAAGCAATTGGCGAAGGTTTGAAAATGAAGCTCAACCAACGACCTGACATGCTGGCCCAACTAGAGGCGGAGATGCCTGGAGCCTATGAAAAACTGCTCAAGCTATTGGCCAAGGAATCTTAGGCCCATCTGACCGATCGCTGCTGGGCCATGATACTGAGGCAGACCAATCTGATGGCAACTGCCGATGTATCCTTTCAACGAGTGCCGGCCGCCGGCATCGAGACGGTTGCACAACGTAGTTTGGGCTATCCCTAAACCGTCTTTGATCTCGCTTCATCCTGTTACAAGCCTCTCCAGGACAGGTCGCACGACCTCGCTGTACCTCCTCCGGTTTCAAACACCTCCTTAACGACTTCTGTCATTTTTCCATTTGGGACAATGCATATGCCTATCTACGTCTATTCCACTCTGAGCAACGACCAAAGCTACACCACCTATACCGAACTGGCCGGCGGCGTGCCGCAGAAGGATCAGGCGATTTTCATCGCTGGCAAGGCCAACGTCGCCAATAACCATTTCATCACGCCGCTGGGCATGATCACTGAGGTTACCGCCGAGCAGTTGGCCGAGCTGCGCCGTAATCCGGTGTTCCGCATGCATGAGCAGAACGGCCATATCTCTGTGTCCCAAGCCAAGGCCGATCCTGACCAAGTGGCAGCCTCGATGCAGGGCCGCGATGCTTCGGCCCCGTTGGTTGATCAAGATTTTGCTGAAGGCGAAGCGCCGACCACTGGCAAGGTCGAACGCAAGCAGGCCCGCTGATGTTCAGCCTTGAGGGGTTTCGTCTTCGCTTCCCGCAGTTCGCTCATCTCGGTGACCAGCAGGTGTTGGCAGCGGCTGATGATGGCCGGGGCTTTCTGGCTGACCACGGCTGCGCCTGTTCCGAGCAGCAGTTGCGCCTGATGGTGGCTCATTTGCTGGAGTTGCAGCAGAAGGCACAAGCGGGCGGGGTGGTGGGCCAGGTCACCGGGGCTGGCGTGGATAAAGTCTCGGTCAGTCTTGCGCCGCCACCCAGCCGTGATATGTGGGGCTACTGGTTGAGCCTGACCGGCCATGGTCAGCAGTTGCAGGCGCTGCTCAAGGCCTGTATTGCGGGTGGCTTATACGTCGGTGGCCGTTCAGAGCGGGCGGCGTTTCGTGCGGTCGGCGGTGTGTTTCCTGGAGGTGGCCGATGGCGACGGTAACCCCGAATACGGCTGGCAGCGAGGCACTGCGCCGGGCCTTGGCCGAGATTGCCAGCAAGCAGGCCCGCGTCGGCTTCTTCGAGCACAGTAAATACCCGGACGGCACTTCGGTGGCTCATGTGGCGACCATCCAGGAGTTCCACCCGCAGCACGCCCGGCCGTTCATGCGCCCGACCATTGAAGAGCAGCGCAGCACCTGGCAAGACACCCTCAAGAAAGGCATGCAGGCGGTGATCAATGGGCGGATCGACGCCACCGCGATGCTGCAGCAGTTCGGCATGTTGGCAGCGGGGGATGTTCGCCTGACCATCAGCCGCATCACCTCGCCAGAGCTGTCGCCGATCACCTTGCTGTTGCGCAAGCGCAGGAACTCTCCGGACTTCACACCCGGTGGTCGTGCTGTGGGGCAGGCGGCGCGTGATGCCCGTTTCACCGGCCCCAGAGCGGCCGACGACCGCAACAATCTGTCAGGTGTGTCGACCAAACCGCTGGTCGACACCGGCCTGCTGATCCAGTCAGTCAACAGCGATGTGGTGGACCGATGATTGCCGACCTGAACATTCTTGGCCTGGCTTTGGGCGTGATCGGCACTCAAGAGCTGGTTTGGCATCAGGCCAATGGCCGTCGACAGAACGACCAAGGGCAATGGATCACCCTCTATGAGCCGCCAAAGCCAGTATCAGGCAGCTTGCAAGCGGTGGACCGCACTCGTTATCAGGCGCTGGGTCTGGACCTGGCCCGCCGCTACTGCCTGTTCTATGGAAAGGTGCCGCTCAAAGGGACTGAACGCGGTGAGTCACCGGACCTGCTGGACTTTGCTGGTCGCCGCCATGAAGTGGTCAACGACCTGGACTGGATAGCGCAAGCCGGTTGGCAGGGTGTGCTGGTGGTTGATACAGGGCCGGTGCCATGACTGAAAACCAGCTCAAGGCGCTGTTGCGCAAGACCCTGCTGGACGGCCTGCTGGCCCAAGGCATCAATGATGTGCCGGTGATCAACGGCTACCAACCCACGGGGCAGGGGCGTGAACCCAAAGGTTTGTACTTCTTCCCGCTGGCCGAACCTGGGTATGGCTGGCAATACCGCAAGGATCGCTATGACCCGGCCAGCGGCGAGCAGATCCACAGCGAAACCCAGCTCGTGCGTTCGACCTTCCAGATTGCCGGATTTGCCGAAGCCAACCTGCAGGACGCCTCGGTGCTGACCGCTCAGGACATCACCGGGCTGGCCGCCATGCTGCTGGTTTCGGCGTCGGCCATTACCGCGCTGCGACGAGGCGGGGCAGGGGTTGAGCGGGTCACGGCCATTCGCACCCTGTTCATCGAGAACGACCAAGGCCGCAACGAGGCCACGCCGTCGTTCGACATCACCCTGACGCACAAACGAACCCTGACACAGAGAGCGCCTTCGATAGAGGCGTTTGAGCACGCATTCACTCGGGTATGAGGTCACCATGACCATTTCCATTGATCGTTACATCCAGATCACCTCCGGCGTGGCCGGCGGTCAATCGGTCGCCCAGCGCGAGCTGGTGGGCCTGCGTTTTACCAGCGACCCGCGAGTGCCACTCGACGCGGTGATCAGCATGGGCAAAGGCGATGCCGATGCCTACTTTGGTGCAGACAGCCCAGAGGCGACCTTTGCCAATCAGTACTTTGGCTATATCAGCCCGGCGCCGGCCAGCCAGGCGCAAAAGATTCGCTTTGCCGCTTATGCCGATGTGGCCCGGCCACCACGGATCTACGGGGTGAAAACGGGCAACACGGTGACGGCTTTCAACCGCGTCAAAGACGGCTCTTTGCACCTCACGCTGGGCGGGACGGTTGCGACTCTGGGCGGGATTGATCTGTCAGCCGCCAAGACCTTTGCCGAGATTGCCTCGGCGGTACAGGGCGCTGTCCGTGCACACGCGGCCGGAGGAAAGCAGTGGGCTGACGCGACGGTGACCTATGATGCTGTTGCGGCCATCTTCACCTTGATCGGCGGTGTGGCTGAGCAGGCAGTGGTCGGTATCGATGCCAAGGACGAGTTGGCGCAGCTACTGGGCTGGGGCAAAGCCTTGACCATCAGGTCGCCAGGCAGTCTTGGACAGACCCCGCTGGAAGCCTTGCAGGCCGTGGAGGGCATTACCGACTCGTTCGGTTCACTGAGCTTTCCCGAGCTGAGCATTGATCAGGCGGTGCCTTTGGCGCAGTACGTCGCCGCCTTGAACGTGAAATACATGCTGCTGGTAGCGGTCGACGAGACCAATGCCGAGGCTTGGTATGCCGCGTTGCGCAGCTTCCCGTCCACGGGCTTGATCCTCAGCGGCATTGCCAGTCAGTACAAGGAAGCCATTCCGGCCGCGATCATGGCCGCGACCAATTACCAGCGCCGCAACGCGACGGTGAACTACATGTACCGGCAGGTACCCGGCATGACGCCGGAGGTCAGCAGCAACCAACTGGCCAACCTGCTGGACGGGCTACGGGTGAACTACTACGGCGAAACCGCCAACGCCGGGCAGAAAATCGCGTTCTTCCAACGCGGCTATCTGCTGGGTGACGCCACGGCGCCGCTGGACATGAACGTCCACGCCAATGAGCAGTGGTTCAAGGCATTTCTGACCGCCAGGCTGCTCAGCCTGCAACTGTCGGTCGGCAAGATCCCGGCCAACAACGACGGGCGCGGCATGGTGCTGGGGCAGGTGATCGAGGCGGTGAACCTGGCGCGCTTCAACGGTACCATCATCGTCGGCAAGGACCTGGACGCCACCCAGCAGGTGGCGATCACCCAACTGGCCGGCGACCCTGACGCCTGGCGCGACGTACAGATCAATGGCTTCTGGGCTGATGTGCGGATTGTCCCGCGCAGCGGCGAGAGCGGCGTGACCGAGTACGTGGCGCAATACGCGGTCGCCTATAGCAAGAACGATGTGGTGCGCAAAATTGAAGGGTCGCACAATTTGATCTAACCCTTGGATATTCCAATCTTCTGAAACGTCCTACTGAGTAATTAGAAGATTCTGACATACAAAGTTGCTTGCCCGTTTTAGCTTCCGTTTCTCGTTTAAGGAGGAACTTAATGGCATTGCGATTCAGAAAGTCGATCAAGATTATTCCCGGAGTAAAGCTCAATCTGGGAAAGAAGGGCGCCAGTTTGTCCGTTGGTGGTCGAGGATTAACAGCTAACATCAGTCGACGGGGAACTCGGGTCACAGCGGGAGTGCCCGGTACAGGGCTGTCCACTACCACGATGATGAACTCTCGAACGCAACCAGCGGAGAGCGAAATTCTCTTTGATGCCGCCTGGCATAGAAAACGTCTGGTGGAAGTTGTATCCACAGTTCGCTCGATCATCAGTTGGGCAGCAGGAGTATTTTTCTCTCTGACAGGTTTGGGTTTAAGCAGTAAGCACCTGTGGGGCGGAAGTCTGGTCATGTGGGGTGGGCTGCTGTTTTTACCTATTATCAAGCGGCTTATCAATCGTGTATCAGGACTGAACATTCACGGCTTCTTTTATTTTACTGCGGGACTTGTGCTGATATTCGTCGGTGCCGCACTGACGGCCTAGTCCTGTAAGTCCTTATTTAACTCAGTATTCAACCAGCCCGGCATTGCCGGGCTTTTTTTGAGGTCATGAAATGTACGACATTTCCGCGACGGGTCTGTCGCTCACCATCATTGCTCACAAGACCTTTCCCAATGGCTTCCCGGTCACCGAGTTTGCCGACGATGCCGACCCTTTCGACCTGCCCACCGTAGTGGCGGCAACCGCTGCCATGAACGTCAATGGCGACCTGGTGGTGTTCAGTTCGCCGCAGCCGATCTTGCCGACCCTCAACGTGATTCCTGGCAGCGAAGCGGATAACAACCTGCAGATCCTGTTCGAGGCTAATCGGGCGGCGAAGGGCAAGAAGGTGGCCGGTGATGTGGTCAAGATCGTTGCCAGCTACCCGGACGGCTCCACCCTGACGGTTTCCAACGGCAAGATCCTCAGCGGCAACCCTGGCAACTCGGTCGCCAGTGCCGGCCGCAAGAAATCCAAGGCTTATGCCTTTGCCTTCCAGGACCTCAGTTCCACCCGGCCGACAGCCGAATAAGGAGGCTCTATGGCTGATTTGATCAAACCCAAAGAGGTCGCCATCAAGGATATCGATGGCAACCTGCACACCTTTGTCATTTCCCGGCTGCCGGCGCTGGACAGCCGCGAGATCCTCGCCAAGTACCCGGTCAGCAACATCCCCAAGCTGGGCGAATACAACGCCAGCGTCGAGGCAATGCGCCTGCTGATGTCCTATGTCGCGGTGCCGATGGAAAGCGGCCTGTTGCGCCTGACCACCAAAGCGCTGATCGATAACCATGTGCCGGATGGCGAAGCCTTGCTGCGCCTGGAGTTCGCCATGCTGGAGCACAACACCAGTTTTTTCGGCAACGGCGGCCCCTCCGGTTTCTTGGAAGGGCTCGTCAAGAAGCACCTGCCATTGATTATCCAAACGCTGATGGATTCTTTGCCGCCATCGTCAGCGCGGGATTTGCGACCCGCACCGAACTCAAAACAACCATAGACCTGGAAGAGGCTTTCGAGCTGTGGGAGGTGGTGCAGGTCAACCGCTACAACGAATGGCTGGCCATCGAGCACAGCAAGAAGCAGGGGCGATAAATGTCATTACTCGACACCTTCACCATCCTGTTCCAGGCCGACACCGGCAGCGTCGAGGACGGTGCGCGGCGCTCGGAAAACGCGGTTGATGGCTTGCTGGACAGCCTGCGCGATACCGATGCGATGGCCGGGCGGGTCGGTGACACCCTCAAGGACTACGCCAAGGGCGCGCTGGGCGCAATTACGGCCGCGCTGGGGGCCAAGGCACTGGTCAGCGGCACCATTCAGAAGGCCGCCGATATCACCGCCCTGGAGCAGACCGCCGAGGCATTGGGTGAGGCCATTGAAGAGGTCGACGCCTTTGGCCGTGCCACTGCTGCGGCGGGTGGCGATGCCGAGACTGCGCGTGACGCCCTGACGGACATGGCCGAGAAGATCGGCGAGGCCCTGAGCGACACCGAGTCATCGGCCGCCAAGGCGTTCTCAGCGCTTGGAGTTGGCCTCAAGGATGCCGAGGGCAACTCCAAGGGCGCGGTAACCGGGATGCTGGATCTGGCCGCAGCCGTGGAGGGCATGGACAAAGCCCAGGCGGTGTTCAAGCTCAAAGAATTGGGTGTATCCGATAACATAACGTTGGAGATGCTGCTCAAGGGCCGTAAGGAACTGGAGCGCATGATGGCCGCGCAGAAGGAACAGGGCGTCGTCACCAAAGAGACCGCCGAGCAGGCGCGCAAGCTGACCGAAGGCATGAACCGGCTGCGCGGTGCGTTGGATACGGCCGGTACCGGATTCATGGTGACCTTGATTCCGGCCATCTCCAAAGGCGTGGAGTGGCTGACCACCCTTGTGGACTGGGCCGGCGAGCACAGCGATTTCATTGTCGGGTTTTTCGCGGCGATCGGCACGGCCGTGACGCTGTACTACACCCCGCCGATGCTCAAGGCGGCTGCCACAACGTTGGCGGCGACCTGGCCGATCATCGCCATCGGCGCGGCAGTGGTGGCGATGGCCGCGCTGTTCGCGCTGGCCTACGAAGACATCATGTACTTCATCGAAGGCAACGATTCGTTGATCGGGCAGATCTTCGACAAGTACCCGATGGTCAAGTCCGTGGTGTTCGGCACCATCGACGCGTTCAAAGCCATGGGTGTAGTGGTCAGTGCAATCTGGAACACCATGATCACCGGCTTCCAGCAGGTGATTGATTTCATCTTGGCCGGTGTTCGGCAGATCAGCCAAGGCATCCGCACGGTGGCCAGTTTCTTCGGTATCGGTTCGGATGCACCTGCGGCTGAGGGCGAGAACGGCGAAGGCACCGCGCTGACCGACGCGCAGTCGGCCACGGCGGGGATCGAGGCAGGGCGCCAGGCCATGACTGCCGCCAATGCCTCCCCATTGAACGCCACCACCAGCAACGCCATCAGCAACAGCGCGAGCAGTCGCCGGGAAACCAACGTGCAAGTGGGCGATATCACCATCAACACCCAGGCCACGGATGCCAAAGGCGTCGCGGCGGAGGTGGGCGGTGAACTCACCGGGCAAATCAAGCAACTGGAATCCGAACATTCATCGGGAGTAGACCGTTAATGGCACAGACTGATTTGTCCGTTCAAGAGTCGGCCCAGGATCTGGTCTCGATACTCGATGCGGCCAGTTACCAGCCGCTATTCGAAACCCTCAACCCCATGCGGGTGACCGTGCGAGAGGTGGCGAAGCTGACCCGGTTCGCGGTCGAAGACGGTTCGCCCCGGTCGGATCATCGCTATATCGAGCCGGTGGAAATCGACCTGCCACTGCTGTTGGTTGACGACGTGCGTAACGTCTTCGAAACCCTGCGCCAGGCTTGGCTGGACGGTAAAGCCCTGATTGTGCAGACCAAGGTGCGCAGCTATCCCGACATGATGATCGTGGAGCTGCCGCACGAGGAAACACCAGAGCAGGGCGCCTCGATTCCGGTAGCCGTCCGGTTGCAGGAGGTCAGCGTGGTGACCCCTGAGTTCGGCGCGCTGCCGCCGCGCAAGGTGGTTAATCCGGCCCAGGCCAGCACCACCAAGAAGGGCCACCAACAAACCTCGGAAACACCGGACGCTGCCAAGAAACGAGCCAGCCTCCTGCATGGAGTGTTCGACTGATGCGCACCATCCCCTTAAGCCGTGTACCCAATCAGGAGTTCACGGTCACGCTCCTGCAGAACCGCTGGACACTGCGCGTACGGGTTGGCATAGGCATGATGATGGCTGATATCTATCTCAACGACGCGCCGCTTTTGTTGGGCCAGCGTCTGGTTGCGGGTACGCCATTGATTCCCTATCGACACCTGCAAGATCACGGCAACTTCTGGCTGCTTACCGAGGCCGACCAGTCGCCTTGGTGGGAGCGTTTCGGGGTTGATCAACTGCTGGTGTATGCCGCGGCAGGTGAGCTTGATGCTTGACCTCAGACGCATCCGGATTGGCATCGAAATCGATGGCCGAATCAGGTATTACGAAGGCCTGCGGGTCAAGGTCAGCGGTACCAAGTACGCCAACCCGCTGATGAACGACTGCACGGTGACTATTACCGGCCTGAGCCAGACTACTCGTGACTACCTGCTGACCGAAGCCAGCCCGTTCAATGACAACCGTACGCCCAAGCGGCTGATCGTTGAGGTGGGGCGAGTCTCCACCGGTCTGTTCCGACTGTTTCTGGGCGACATCGAAAGCGCCGAACCTGGCTCGCCGCCCGATATTGATCTGACCCTCAAAGCCAAGACCCAGGCGGCGGCCGGCGGCCAGTTGCTGGCCCGCTCCGGCGCGCCGCTGACCCCGCTGTCAGCACTGGCGCAGGGGGTGGCCAACGATCTTGGCCTGGCGCTGGAGTTTCAGGCCCAGGATCGCAACATTGGCAACTACAGCCACACAGGCTCCGCCTTGCAGCAGGTGGAAAAGCTGCAAGAGGCCGGTGGCGTCTCGGCGTACATCGACGATGACAAGCTGGTGGTCAAGGACGCCGGTGCATCGCTGTCCGGACGCATGCGCGTGCTCAACAAGAACTCCGGCATGGTGGGCATTCCCAAACCCACGGAAAAGGGCGTCAAGGCCACGTTCCTGATTGACCCGGAGACCGCCATTGGCGGCGGCCTGCGCATTCAATCGCGCTTCAATGTCGCGCTCAACGGCGACTACGTGATCAATCAACTGGCGTTCGACGTGCAAAGCCACGCTGACCCGTTTTTCTATACCGCTCTGGCCACTCGACTATGACTTTGCAGAAATCCAACGCCGACCAGGCCAATGACGGCAATCTGGCCGGCGCGCTCAAGCATGCCTTGAATAACTGGCTGATGGGTGTCGACGACATGCTGCCCGCACGTGTGGTCAGCTATGACGACACCAGCAACCGCGCCGTGATACAGCCGGTCGTGATGATCGGCGGTACCGACGGCAGCAAGCTCTCCCGGGCGAGGATCGCCAACATTCCGGTATTCCGCTTCGGGGGTGGCGGGTTCTTTATCCGCTTCCCGCTCAAGGCCGGTGATCTGGGCTGGCTCAAGGCCAATGACCGGGATATCAGCCTGATCATGCAGTCCGGTGGCGGGGAAGAGTGGCCGCACACCAAGCGTCGGCACTCGTTCAGCGATGCGATGTTCTTCCCGGACACTTTCAAGCAGTGGGTGATCGACGGCGCGAATGCCGATGCGCTGGTGGTGCAGAGCCTGGATGGCGCGGTGTGCCTGGCGCTGCACGCTGACAAATTCGTGCTCAAGAGCCCGGCCGGTGAAATCGCCGTTGATGGCAGCCTGAGTATCAACGCGGGCGACCTTGCGATCAGCGCCGGCTCAGTGGCAATCACCAGCGGCAGCCTCACGCACAACGGCAAGAACGTAGGCGACACCCATACCCACCTCGGCCCGGTCAGCGCGCCGCCAGGCCCCGTCGTGCCCACTGGGGTGCCGCTATGAAAACCTTCCTCAGCGACTCGCTTAACGACTTGGTGCTGGGCCGTGACGGCCGCCTGGCCACCGCCCGCGAAATCGATGCTTTCGCTCAATCGGCACGCCAGTACATGCAGGCCCGCCTGGGCGAGATGATCCATAACGCCGATCAAGGCATTCCCTTTACGGCCGTGCTGTGGGGCGGCACCCCCAGCGTCGCGCAGTTTGAGGCCGCCGGCCGTGTGCGCCTGATGCAGGTGCCTGGCGCGCTGGCAGTGGTGTCGTTCACCGCCCGGTTGCAGGGCGACGTGATTGCCTACGACGCCATGGTCAAGACCCAGTGGGGTGAGGTAACCATCAATGGCTAGCTTCCAATTCATCACGTCCAACGGCGTGATTGTGCCGGACACGGCTGACATCCGCGAGGAAGTCATCTCGCAATGGAAAGCCGCTTTCGGTCAGGACCTGGATGTCAGCCCGGAGACGCCGCAAGGCGTGATGATTACCGCCGAGATCGAAGCCCGCGACAGCGTAGCCCGCAACAACGCCGACCTGGCCAACCAGATCAATCCGGACCTTGCGGGTGGCGTGTTCCTGGACGGCATCTGGTCGCTGATGGGCGGCGGCCGACGCCAGGCCACCCGCTCGCTGATCAGTGGGGTGGTACTCGGCGGGCAGGCCGGTACCGACATTTTGGCCGGTGCTCGGGCAGCGGTGGAGGGCACTGGCGCGCTGTTCGAACTGCTGACCAGTGTAACGCTGGGCACGGATGGCCGGGCCTTGGCGACCTTTCGCGCCATTGACTACGGGCCTATTACGGTCAGCGCCGGGCAACTGAATGCCATTGTCACCGGTGTGCTGGGATGGGAAACCATCAGCAACCCCGCCGATGCGGTAACGGGTCGGCTCGAAGAGTCGGATATCGCGGCCCGACGTCGGCGTCGGCAGACCCTGGGGTTGCAGTCGGTGGCCTTGCCCGAGGCGATCATCTCTCGGCTGTACGACACTGAAGGCGTGCGCTCGCTGGTGTTCCGCGAGAATTACACCGACCTGCCGCTGCACATCGACGGCGTGGTGCTCAAGCCGCATAGCATCTACGTGTGCGTGGACGGCGGTGACGATGCTGTGATTGCCGGAGCGCTGCTCGATACCAAAACCCTGGGCGCCGGCTGGAATGGCAGCGTGGCGGTGACGGTCATCGATCAGGCCAGCAGCCAACCTTACCAGGTGCAGTTTGACCGGCCGCAGGTGGTACCGGTGTTCATCCGGGTGACCGCCCGCTACAACAACCTCGACGGTCAGCAGATCATCCCCGAATCGATCATGGCCTACGTCAACGGCAGGCTGGAGGGCGATGCCGGGTTTGTGGTCGGTAACCCTGTGTCGCCATTCGAGCTGGCCAGCGCCGTCAATCAGGTTGAGCCGCGGATCTTTATCAAGCGCGTGGAAATATCCACTGATGGCCATGACTGGCAGAGCGACGTGTTGCCGATCAGCATTCAGCAGAAGGCCCAGACCTCAGTCGGTGCTATTCAGGTACTGCCGACATGAGCGACCGACGTATACAGGCCGTCGAATGCAGTCTCGACGCCATGCAGGCGCTGCTCTGGCAGCACGACAATGCCGAGCGGCTCAAGCGGCTGATCAGCCTCAAGCAGCAGTGGTACCAGCAGAACCACTGCGAGTTCTGGTCGGACTGGATTCGTGACGTGTTCGACCCGCGCACCGCCAACGACTTTGGTCTGGGCATCTGGGCCAGGATTCTGGACATCTCGCTGGGCGTGGACGTGCCCAGCAGCCGCGACAAAGAAGCCTTTGGCTTCGGCGAACAGCACCAGAACTTTGGTAACGGCAACTTTGCCCGAGGCCGGGCCGGGCAGGTGGCGCTCACCACCGAGCAAAAGCGCTTGGTGATCCGCCTGCGTTACTTCCAACTGACCAGCCGGGGCACGGTTCCGGAGATCAACACCTTCCTGCGCCAGTTGTTCGGCGAGCTGGGTAGCGTGTGGGTGGTCGATTCTCTAGACATGACCTACGTGACCTATTTCTTCTCGTTCCAGCCTGACAGCCAGCTCAGCTTCATCACTGAGTTTTATGACCTGTTTCCGCGCCCCTCAGCGGTAGGCGTGCGCTTTCGGGTTCAGCCGCGTGAAGCCTTCGGCTTCGGTACCCAGCACCTCAACTTTTCTCAAGGCAGCTTTGGAGCCTGATCCATGCCCAAGTTTTTCCGATTTCCCTGGGCTTACCAGGGCGATAAGAGCCCCATACCGGACGCCGTTCAGGCGGATGGCAGCTTCAGTTACAACCAAGGCTTCGGCTTTGACTACGAGCGCGCCCGCAATGACCCCAGCTACAAGCCGGTGCCACGCGAAGGCATGAATGGTGTTTTCCATGACATCACCGAGGCGTTGGGCACGATCCAGCGCCAAGGGGTATTTGATTGGGTGGATGCCGCGCAGAACGGCGGTGAGGCGGTGCGCTATGAGCTTAATGCGTTGGTGCGCCACCAGCAAAAGGTCTGGCGCTCACGCATCAGTGACAACCGCTCCGAGCCCGGCACGGATGGTACCTGGACCGATTTGAGCATCAGCCATAACTGCGCCCGTTTTACCGAGTCGGGCCGCCTGATTATCCCGGCCGACGTGACCACCATCTGGATTTCCGGCTGTGCTGGCGGTGGTGGTGGCGCCGGTGGCTCCGGCAACCATATCCAGGGTGCGGCCGCGCCCAGTCCCGGTGGCGGCGGCGCGGGTGAGTTTGTGATTGCCGAGCCTCATGACGTGGTGCCTGGTCAAGTACTGGATATCTTGATCGGCACCCGTGGTCTGGGCGGTGAGCGGGGCGTGCCTATGGTCACTGAACCCGGCAATGGTATCGATGGTGGAGATACCGTCATCGGCTCGGTTCTCACGCTACGAGGCGGCAAGGGCGGCGGACGCGGCATCAGCGCTCCAAACGGCGCCTACTCAGGGGGTAAAGGCGGAGCCGGTTTTCCTAACGGCGGCAGCGGTACCGATGGTACTTCGTCGATTGAGCGAGCCAGTCATACTGGTCTCAGCGGTGCAGGTGCATCCGGTCCATTTGGCGGTGGTGGCCTTGGACAACGCAGTGGTATTCCCCAGGCCCAGCTGAACGAAGGGCTAGAGGGCATGTCTGCTGCGGGATTTGGTACGGGCGGTGGCGGTGGAGGGTCTTCCTACATCAACGTCGGTGCCGGTGGAAAGGGCGGTAATGGCGCGCCCGGTTTCGTAATGATCAGGTGGTGATTCATGGCAAAGCGCGTGTTGTATTCCTTGCAAACCTTCCGTGTGCTGGAGTGGCAAGACACGGACAAAATGAACTATGGCGCTCCAGGCTGGGGCATGGCTGTGGCGGTGATTCCGGAAAGTGACTGGCTGCGGCAGAACACCTTGCAGTGGTACTTCAATGGGTCGTTGACCGACATGGAACCGACCATTGCGCCGCCCGTCATCACCCCGGAAGAAATCCTGTTTCGCAACGGCGTGACTCGCAGGCGCTTGATGAGCGAGGCGCAGATATCTATCACGCCGCTGCAGTACGCGGTCGATCTGGAGATGGAAACTGACGACGAAGCGGCCCAACTATTGCGCTGGAAACGCTACGTCGTCGAGGTCAATCGAATCGACCTGACGCTGCCAGACCCTGACTGGCCAACCCTACCCGAAGAATTTGAAGCCCGCCCCGAGCGGGCTTTTTATTGAGCGCAAGAAATGAACATGACAGTCCCTCGCGGCGTCCGTAACTGCAATCCGGGCAACATCGATTACAACCCGCGCAACCCGTGGATCGGCCAGCTTGGTCTGGAGCTGGGCGTGTTCCGCCCGCGCTTCGCCCGCTTCGACAGCGCCGAGAATGGCATTCGTGCCCTTGGCAAACTGCTGCTCAACTATCGCGGTAAAGATGGCCTGCCCGGCATCGGCGGGCCAAACATCGACACCGTGCGCGAAACCATCACCCGCTGGGCGCCCGGTAACGAGAACGATACCGAGGCCTACATCAGGGCCGTGGCCGGGAAACTGGGTGTCAGGGATAACGACATCATCGACGTGCGCCAACCGCGTGTGCTGCGCACCATGGTCGGCTCGATCATCGCCCACGAGTGCGCCAACTATCGGTACCCGAATGAAGTGTTTGACGAAGGCATGCGGCGGGCGCTGGCATGATCGGCGCGTCCATCGATGGCCGACCCTGGGTCGCGGCGTTGCTGGTCGGCTTGGGCAGCGGCTTCGCCGTTGCCTGGGCGTGGCAGGCCAACGCTTACCGGGCACAGCTGGCCAGCCAAGCCGCTGCCTTTCAGGCCGACCTGACCACCATCGCCAACGCCAGTGCCGCCCAAGCCCGCAAGGCGTTGCAGGTGCAACAGCGCATGCAACAGGCGCTGACCGTGCTCGACCATAAACACACTCTGGAAAAGGAGCAGGCCAATGCCGCAAATGAAGCTCTGCGCCGCGCTGTGGCTGACGGCACTCGCCGGCTGCGCATCGCCGGGACATGTCCTGCCGGTACCGGGCACGTGCCCGATGCCACCGGCACCGCCGGCGTGGGCCATGCAGGCGCCGTCGAACTCGCTCCAGTTGCTGGACGAGCTGTTTTTGATATCAGAGCCGGGATTATTGCCGATCAAGCAGCTTTGAAGGCGCTACAGGAGTACGTAGAGAGCGTTTGCCAAGTACGCTGAAAAGGCGTCACTCGCCGCCTTGGCCTATCTCGATATCAGCGCCCACTTCACGCATCTTGGCATAGACCGTTTCCAGCACTTCATCAGGTAACGTCAGACGTGCTGAGAGCATGAACAGCATCTGGGCGCTCAATTCCCGTGGTGCAGCGCCACCGGTGTACTTGCGCCATTGACGCCCGTCGGCCAGCCCGGCCAGGTCGGCCATCTGATTGCCGGTCATGCCCAGCTCGCGCTTGAGCTGTTCAAGGTCGTCTGTGGAGGGGGGAGAGTAGCGGGTGATCTTGTTCATGTGCCGCCTATGAGAAGCTCCGCTTGCGCGGGGCTTGTTGATCAGGCCAGGTATTTGGTCAAGGCCAGGGTCGCTGCTGCCACCGCGCCGACCAGGCCGGATGCAATCGCGATGGGGTACCAAAATACTTCGCGGCTCATCTTGGATGACTCGGCCCGCAGCTTGATGGTCTCAGCGTTCAATTTGCTGGTCTCGGCCATCAGCTTGGCGATCTCGGAGTGGATCTTTTCCAGTTCGGCGGTGGTCATTGCGTTGCTCATGTGTGCTTCCCTTTGGGGCTGTCGGGCCGGGCGATTTGCGCTTCCCATGTGTTGTATTTTAGGCCCATTGGGCCTATTCCGCAATAGCTGATATTACCTTTTTTGGGAGAGGCGATGCCTGTCGGTGTCGATCAAGCGCTGCGCTCGATCAGAAGGCTTGTCTCTTTTTCACCACCCGTTCAAGCAAAAGGAGCGACCAGCCTGGATGCGTCAACATCCATACCGGTCGCCGAACCCGCAGACCATTCCTGCAAGTCCCGCCAAGGCTCCTGCTCCGTGCACAAAGCGCGGCGAGCCTATCACCTGTTTATCCATACAGTAAAGACTTGCACATGACCAACCCCATCGTTCCATGGATGGGCGGCAAACGCCGCCTGGCCAAACACCTGCTGCCCCTGTTCCCGAAGCACGACTGCTACGTCGAAGTCTTCGCGGGCGGCGCCGCCCTGTTTTTCAAGCGACCTGAACCCGCCAAGGTCGAGGTTCTCAACGACCTGAACGGGGAACTGGTGAACCTCTACCGAGTGGTGCAGAACCACCTTGAGGAATTTATCCGCCAGTTCAAGTGGGCGCTCTCGTCCCGTCAGATATTCGAATGGCAGAAAATGACCCGCCCCGAGACCTTGACCGACATCCAGCGCGCTGCGCGGTTTTTCTACCTGCAGCAGCATGCGTTTGGCGGCAAGGTCAGCGGCCAGACCTTCGGCACCGCGACCACCACCCCGGCGATCAACCTGTTGCGGATCGAGGAAAACCTGTCGGCTGCCTGGCAGCGGTTGTCAGGCACCTACTTAGAGAACCTGCCGTGGCTGGAGTGTGCCGAGCGTTATGACCGGCCGCATACGTTTCACTACATGGACCCTCCGTACTGGAAGACCGCAGGGTATGGGGTGGGGTTTGGGTTTGAGCAGTATGAGGCGATGGCTGATTTTATGCGGCGGTGTAAGGGGCGGGTGATGGTGAGTATTAATGACCATCCGGATATTCGAGACGTGTTTATAGACTTTCAGATGAGCAGATTAGAAACGCGCTACACGACAGCGAATCTGAAGAGCGCAACCGCGAGAACTGCAGTGGAGCTCGTCTTTATGAATTAACGAATCTTTATGTTGGTTTTTTATTTTTACGCGGCGTGTGAGTTTAAGGTTTCGTAGAAGTAGGTGTAGATCCCTCGAAGCTATATAGGGATCTACAATGGTCTAGAGTTATAACTTAAGGGTTGGTGTTTCCGATTGATTTGTCGATTTCTCCCAGGTAGTAGGTTGTCCGGATTTCCATGAGCTTTCTTTGAGGGTGGCTTTCTTTTTTTATTAATGCTTCGAGTTCCAGTTTTAAGTTCTTAAGCCATTCATATTCGTCGCTCAGTACATGGTCGCGCCCTCGCTCGCTTTGATAACGTCGCTCTAGGCTGCCGAATAGTGAGATGTTAGGTGTCGAGTTGTGAATTAGTAGCTCGGCAAATCTTTTTGCATCTAGATGGTGTAGGAATGGTATTGCTGCGTAGTTATTTTTGTTAATGCCGTATTCATAAAGCGATTGGTATGAGCTTGGGTCGCTGCTTAGTCGTTCAATGTATCGGGCTGATATGGTTTTCATATATCTTTCTTGCGCTGCATTTACTGTGCTTTGGACGTGTTGGAAAATTTTTTTGAAGTTTTCTGATTCATTGCCTGGATATCCTAAGCCAGCAAAAGCAAATGATGAAGCATGGAAGTGCTCTTTGGTGGGGTCGAGCGCTCCTGCTTCGAGAAGTTTGTTCATGTAGTTGTCGAAGTATTCTATCGTTTTTGCTGGGTCGCCAACTATTGCGTCTCCAAATTCATTTAGTACTAGAAAGGAACCGGCAACATGTAGTATTAGTCCGGGGTCTGTTATGCTCCCTTCTTTAAGTTGTTCGAGGATCTCTTTCCTTGCCTCAATATACTGGCTTTTAGTTAGGTCACTCCACCCCCAGAGCCTGCGCCATGCTGGGGCTGAGGCATAGCCTACTATTATTGGGTGTAAAGATAAGGATTTATTAATTTCTTCAGCATCTATCAAGCCTGATTCATAGAGCTTGGCGAGATGGAGTGGAGAAATAATAGGGTGCGTCCATTTTACATCTGTGTATTTTTTCTTTAGTTTTTCGTATGCTTGTACGTATGGTGACTTTGCTGTGTTTTTGTTGAAATTCAATAGGTCAAGGTCAGACGTTGGTAGTTTTCGGAGTATTTCTGCTTTAAGCTTTCCGCAGCGATATTCGTGACCTGTTGCAATCATGTACAGCAATAGCTGCTTCATGCCCTCATTAGAGTCTCTGAGAGATTGGTTGAGTGCTATGGTTAGTCGTTCGTACTCCATAAGAATTGCGCGGAGGTTTCGATAGTTTGTCTTGTCTGAAGCTAGGAAAGTGCTGAGGATGGAGGCTTTTTCTGTCTCTACTGTTCTTCGTATAGAGTCGGTTTCTATTTCTTCAATTAGCTTTTCAAGAATTTCACCTGGATCGGACTTGACCTCTATGGTCTTGCCTATGACCTTTTCTTTCTGTTGGGCGTACTCGTTTTTTTGCGTTTCAGGTATATCGGCTTCGTTGGCTAGAATTATAACCTTTAAGCCTTCATGTTCCACAAAGGTATTTATAAAACCTAGTATTTTCTGCACTTCCAAAGAGCTTCGCTCAAGGTCGTCGAAGACTAGTATTTTTCCTTCTAGATTTAATATTGTTTCTTGAATTATTGACTTGTTTTCTTTGCTGGAGTTTACATCTGTGCCGACAAGGCCGTTAATTGCTTTGGATACGAATGAACCTAACAATCGAGCGGGCTTTGAGCTTAGGAGTGGGTGAGACTGCGTGAAAAATTGGTCAGTTATTTCTGTTGTAGATGTTATTCCATAAAGGCTGGCATATAAATAGTTTTTTTGGTTTTCAGATCCGCCAGTTTCTGTAAATCTTTCAGAGAGATATTTTTTTATGAAATGAGTTTTTCCTGATCCCCAAGGGCCGCTAAGCATCACTGCGAAAGCTAAGTCTTTAGAGTCGTCTAGATAGTAGTCAAGGAAAGTTGACGCTTCGTTTTTTGACATTGCATAGTCCTTTGAATGTCTAGGTGAGTAGCTATGATGCGAGTTTTTTGTTGATGATGTCAAGGTGCTCTTTAGTGAGGTGTTGCTCTGGCTGTGCAGCTTTTTAAAGGTTTTTAGTTGTGGCTGTTTGTTTCTTGCTTTTTAATGCGTGTTCTAAAAAAATGAGGTCTTTTTGAGTGGCTTTGTTTTGATCGTCTGTTTTCGTTTCGTGGCTAGCTATGAGTATTTTAATATTTCGCCGAAGATGGAGTTGTATTTAATATAGCGTCAATGTTTAGATAATATAAAAACTATAGCTCAGTCCTCGTCCCTGATTTTTCGGGTTGCCCACGGACTTGCCGACCGGATGCTAACGAAATTCCTCTGAGGACCGGTATCCGACACTATTTCCTGCGCACGTTTGATAGGTGTATGCAGAATCAGCCGTTGTATTGCAGTCTATGGCGTCAGAGCTAGTTGCTTGTGGCCGTGGACGTCGCTCAAACCTCCGTTAGCTGACGCGGTGATAATCACGAAGTCGTTAGACTCGTTCGACTCCAGATCAGTGTGCACTTCGGCCAGTGCGGTGAAGAATAGCGGCTCGTCTTTAGTGCTGGTGATGTAATACGGTTGCTTTTTCTTTGGAACGTCCGCACTTTAATCCATTCGAACTAGTCGTTTGCTGGTGCCAAACACCTAATGTGCGGCCACAATCCTTTCCAGAGTTTTCCTTCAAGCAATGTATCCACCCGGGCATTGATCGGATCTACTCTCTTGCCTTTGGCCCGATGCGCGCTCCACTCCCCGCGCACCTTGTCCACCCGTAATCCTCCCTCGGCTGGCCTTATCAGCTCAACCCGTGTGCTGGGCGCGACGTTGTAGCGGCTGATCGGATCACGGTCGCAGCCGTTGATTATCAACAGGTCCAGCTCAAGCAGGCGCAGGTAGGCGTCCATGTCTTCATAGATCGAGTAGCGACCACACATGATGTTCTCCTGCCGAAATTTCCTCCCTGACACATTGTTCATGGATGATGCAGATTGCTATATGTATATCCATACAGTTATTGGTTCCGTCCACAGAACATGTCAAGAGGGCCATCTCATGAGCATCAGATCTCTCGGGCGCATCGCATTAGGCAGGGTGCCGCTCACGCTGTATCCATCATTCATTCCGGCCTGCTTTCCGTCTTCAACTGCAGACCACATCGAGAAGCACATCAGCCTGAGTGACCTGTTCAATCTCCTGGCCCCCCATGTGTATCCGGCCCAGGTAAATGGTGACAGCATGCAGGGCGCAGGAATCTATTCCGGCGACCTGCTGATCGTTAATTGCGGTCTTGAAGCGACGCACGGCGATATCGTGACAAGGGCGGCATTTAGGTCGACGCTCTTGATGAGCGAACAGGAGAGGTGGGGGACAGTGAAGGCTGCGGTCTTTGCTGGTTGCAGCGTCGGGGTGAAATCGAATCTGTTGCAGGGTGTTGGATTTTGTTCGGCAGAACGCCGGAGGAGGGGTAAAAACTGGAATTGCGGAGCAGAGGTCTTTTTTGCGGAGCAAAACCCTTTGCTCTTTGGTGCGATAAATCCGCGTAACCCATTGATTTATCTATGGTGCCCCGAGCCGGGGTCGAACCGGCACGTCCAAAGAACGAGGGATTTTAAGTCCCTTGCGTCTACCAATTTCGCCATCGGGGCATAACGACAAGAGCAGGGAATATATACATCAAGGCCCTGCGAAGCAAGCCTGTCGGGTGCCGAGATGGCACAAGATGTTGCATTTCAGGCAAATTAAAAAATCTCGACAAATCATGGGCCTACAAAACAACGCTGAAATACGGCTTTAGCGTTCGGACGGTCTCACAGGCGTCTGAACGTGATCACCCACACCAGCGGGTTATCGCTCCAGGATTGCTCTCGGTGTGAAACCTGCCACCAACTGGCGAAGGCGATCACCGGGGTGGGACTGAGACCGGTGTGCGGGGCGGGCAAATGATTGGCGAAGTACACCTGGATACTGTCATTCACAGGGTAAAAACCTTCAGCCTGTGCCTGCTCATCGGTGATGTCGTGCAGTTGCTCGGTACTGATACTGATGACTTCTATCAGGCCGCGTGAAGCTTGGCGGGGCATCGAGCGACTGGGGCGGTGCCACCAGGCGGGATGGTCGGCGGGCGCTGCTGCGCTATTGAATGCCTCGGGAGGTGTGTGCTGATAGCTCTGCCCGGATTGCAGGGTCATGTCCACGAAGTGTTTGAGTTGACGATGCCTTGTCAGGCTGTATCTCGATTCCCAGAGGCCATAGGCGTAACAATCCTCTTTGAGCCACAAGCGTGTGCCGGGCGGCCCGTAGGGGCAGGCCGGTGGGGAGCGGGCGGTGATCGTGCGACGGGTGACCGTCTTTCTGTCTGCCAGAATGGCATCGACCATTGTTGTGCTGAATAAAATAGAGCGTTCCATGACAATTAGCCTCACTGAATCGAATGTTCACCTCATTACAACACAGCCCGAGGCCAAGGCGAGGCCTGTCAATGGGCTTCAAGTGCCTAACCGATGAAGCGTCGTCAGGAACGGCTCCGGCATTCAGTAAAGACAGCCGCAGCCCCGAATTATCGAGGCTGCGGCAATCATTTAGAACGAGTAGTTGGCCGACAGAATGGCCGCGCGCGAATCACCGTATTCGATGGCTGACGAACGCGCAGCAGTACCGTTCTGCTGACGCACGCGCTCTACATAGTCTTCGTCGAACAGGTTGTTGACGTTGAGTTGCAGGTCGAAGTTCTTGTTGACCTGATAGGCCAGCATTGCGTTGTGCACCCAGTAATCATCCAGCTTGGCTGTAGTGCTGGAGCTGACGTTACGCTCGCTGACATAGCGGGCACCGTAGCCGACAGTGAAGCCTGCTGGCAGTTTGTAGGTGGTCCACAGGTTGAGCGAGCGCGGCGGGGTGTTGCCCAGCGCCTGGCCTTCACGGGCAATACCGGCAGCGGTGTCGGCGGCCTTGAGGGTTTCGCTGCTGAGGATGGTGTAGTTGGCGAACACATCCCACTCTTTGCTGATGTGGCCAGTCACGCCGAACTCGATACCGTCTACACGCTGCTCGCCAGCCAGTTGCGTCGAGCCATCAGCCATGGTTTCCCGGGCGTTGCTCTTCTCGACGCGGAAAATGGCGGCATCGAGTTGCAGGCGCTTGTCGAGCAGTTCCCACTTGGTGCCCAGTTCCCAGGTTTCGTTCTTTTCCGGGTCCAGATTCTCGGTGGTGGCGCTCAGGCCGCCGCCGCTGGAGGCCAGGCTTTCAGCCGACGGGTTGAAAGAGTTTCCCCAGGCCAGGTAAATGCGACCGTTTTCGACGGGTTTGTAGACCAGGCCTGCACGGCTGCTGACTTTGTCGTCGCTCGATTTGAAGCGGCTGGTGCGGACCTTGGCGGGCGAGAAACCGTCGGCTTCGCCTTCAAAGTGATCGTAGCGCACACCCAGATTCAGGTCCCACTGCTCGTGCAGCGCGATGGTGTCGAAGGCATACAGCGCGTGGTTGGTCAGCTCGGTTTCGGTGTAGGCCGTAGTGGCCTTGGCGGTTGGGCCGGGCCAGTAGCCCGGCGGGTTGCTCAGCGAGTAACCGGCGGCCGGGTAGTTGCCAATGCCGTAGTTGTAGGTCTTCAGATCCAGCGTCTCGCGAGAGATCTCGGCACCGGTCACCAGGTCGTGGCGCATGCCCAGCAGGTTGAAGTTGCTGATCAGGTTGGTCTGGTTGATCCACATTTCGGTGCTGGCGTGGCGGCCATAGGCTTGCGGGCCGGCTGGCAGGTAGCGACCGGCAGGCAGCCCGGCAGTGTTGACGTGGGACGCCGAGACCGTGGTGTCACGGGTGATGTGACTGAACCGGGTCAGGTTCTGCAGGCGCAGATTGTCGTTGAAGTCGTGCTCGAAATTGGCGGTGAAGGCGTTCTGCTCGATCTTCTCTTTATCGAGGTTTCTCCAGCCGAAATAATCTTCACGGCTGACCCCGGCCAGCTTCTTGCCATCAAGCGCCGGCACGCCGTAGTCCGGGGTGTTGTCGTCGGTCTGGTGGAACGCGCTGAGGGTCAGGCGCGTGGAGTCGCTCAGGCCCAGGCGTAGCGACGGCGCGATGCCCCAGCGTTCACGCTCGATCACGTCGCGGCCGGCCACGTCATTCTTGTGGCCCATCAGGTTCAGGCGAAACGCGCTGTCGGTGCCCACCCCTTCCAGCGGCTGGTTGGTGTCGACAGTGGCGCGGTAGTAGCTGTCGGTGCCAAGACTGCCGCCCAGACGGGTGAAGGCACGATCCATTGGCTGCTTGCTGATGATGTTGATGCTGCCACCGGTGGTGCCGGCGCCGCCGAATACTGAGTTCGGGCCTTTGATGACCTCGACCTGATCGATGTTGAACGTATCGGTACGGCTGGTCTGGGCGCTGTCACGCAGGCCGTCGATCTGGATGTTGCTGTTGGCCGAGAAGCCGCGAATGTTGATGCTGTCGCCGGAACCGCCGCCGCCTTCACCGGCGTTGAAGGTGATGCCGGACACGTTGGACAGCACCTGGCGCAGGCTGAGGGCTTGCTGCTCCTGGATCACCTGGGCGGGAACCACGGTGATGGTCTGTGGGGTGTCGACCAGTTGCGTGGTGATCTTGCTGGACGCCGAACGTTCGGTCTTGTAAGCGCCTTCGCCGGCAGCATCGACATTGATGTTGTCCAGTTGGACAGCCTTGTCGCGGGGTTGCTCGGCCAGCGCGTGTCCGGCGCAGGAAGCAACAGCCAGGCCAAGGGCGGAGAGCATCAGCGGGTTGGCTGAGCGGGTAGGGGTAAGCTTGCTAGTCATGAACAACGCTACCTTTGAGAATCCAAGTCGTGTTTTTTTTGATAGTTATTTGCATTTCTGCGGCCGCGAATATTGCTGATAATCATTGTTATTTACAATAGTTTGTAATGAAATGTTTTCTGTGTAAGCTTTTCATTACAAATGAGCGGTTTTCCCGGCGCCGATCTGGCAAAGCAGAACGGACAGTTTCGGCAATCCCGCGGAGGGAGGCAGTCAGGCCCAGGCTCCGCGATGGCCAGAGCCTGACGACAAAATGTGCAGGAAAAGGCCGTCAGGCCAGTACGGCGACGCTCTTGATCTGCGCCCACAGCGGCTGACCGGGCTGCAGTTGCAGCAGGTCGCGGGAGTAGCGGGTGATCCGCGCCAGCAGCAAGGTGCCACCGGCATCAAGCTGGACCATGACATGCGCCGGGTGGTCCGCCGCGACCTCTTTGATCACCACCACCGGCAGGCGGTTGAGGATGCTGCTGTGTTCGTCGGGTTGCCGGGTCAGGCTCACGTCGCGGGCCTGCACCTTGAACCGCAGGCGGCTGCCGACCGCCTGCGGGGCATGGGCGATACGCATCGTCTGGTTGCTGCCGGGCAGGTTCAGGGTCAGCAACTGGTAGTCAGGGTCATAACCGCCAGTTACGCCCTCAATCACTACCCCGGCATCCGCTTGCATGGCGATCGGCAAGTCAAGACGCGCCAGGGTTTGCTGCAACGGGCCGCTGGCGATGGCCTGGCCTTCGCTCATCAGTACCAGATGGTCAGCCAGCCGCGCGACTTCGTCTTGAGAGTGGCTGACATACAGCATCGGGATGCGCAGTTCGCTGTGCAGGCGCTCCAGATACGGCAGGATCTCCGCCTTGCGCTTGCCATCGAGCGCCGCCAGTGGCTCATCGAGCAGTAACAAGCGCGGGCTGGTCAACAGGGCGCGGGTAATCCCCACCCTTTGCCGTTCACCGCCAGACAGTTTGTCCGGTTGCCGGTCCAGCAAGTGACCGATGCCCATCAGTTCGACTGCCTGGTCCATCTGCACGACGCGCTGCGTGGTCGCCACGCGTTTCTGGCCAAACTCCAGATTGCCGCGCACGCTCAAATGAGCGAACAGGCTGGCCTCCTGAAACACATAACCCAGCGCGCGTTTGTAGGTGGGCACGAAAGTGCGCCGTGCCGTGTCGTGCCAGACCTCGCCATTGACCTGGATGAACGCGCTGGCGGCCTGTTCCAGGCCGGCCACGCAACGCAGGCAGGTGGTCTTGCCCGAGCCTGAATGCCCGAACAGTGCGGTAACGCCCTGGCCAGGCAGGTCGAGGTCTACATCCAGGGCAAAGTCGCTAAACGCCAGCTTCAGGCGAATCTGCAAGCCGTCGCTCATCACTCAACTCCAGACGCTTTTGTTCTTGCCGCTGGAGTAAAGCGCCAACAGAACCAGGAAAGAAAACACCAGCATGATACCCGCCAGCCAGTGGGCCTGTTCATAAGCCATGGATTCGACATGATCGAAAATCTGTACCGATACGACACGGGTCTTGTCCGGAATATTACCGCCGATCATTAATACCACCCCGAACTCTCCAACCGTATGCGCGAATCCTAAAATTGCGCCCGTCAGGTAACCGGGTTTGGCCAGTGGCAGGATAACGTGAAAGAACGTGTCCCACGGCCCGGCGCGCAGCGTCGCGGCCACTTCCAGAGGGCGTTTGCCCATGGCTGAAAACGCATTCTGTAGCGGTTGCACGACAAAGGGCAGCGAATACACCACCGAGCCGGCCAGCAGACCGGCAAAACTGAAGGTCAGGGTGCCAAGCCCCAGGCTCTGGGTCAGTTGCCCGACATAGCCGTGCGGGCCCATCAGCAATAGCAGATAAAAGCCGATCACCGTGGGTGGCAGCACCAGAGGCAGGGCCACCACAGCACCGATCGGGCCCTTGAGCCACGAGCGGGTATGCGTCAGCCACAGTGCGATGGGCGTGCCGACCACCATAAGAATCAGGGTGGTCAGCGAGGCCAGCTTGAAGGTCAGCCAGATCGCGCCCAGATCGCTGCTGTCTAACGGCATTTACAGCTCATATCCGAATGATTTGATCACCGCTGCGGCTTTTGGGCCTTTTATGTACTCGACCAGCGCCTTGGCGGCGGCATTGTCCCGGCCTTTGGTGAGGATCACCGCATCCTGTTTGATCGGCTCATGCAGGTTGGCCGGTACGATCCATGCCGAGCCGCTGCTCAGCTTGCCATCCTTGTAGATCTGCGACAGCGCGACGAAACCGATCTCGGCATTGCCGGTGGAAACGAACTGATAAGCCTGGGTGATGTTCTGGCCTTCGACCAGTTTGGCTTTGGTCGATTCGCTCAGGTTCAGCTTGGCCAGGACCTGGGTGGCCGCCAGGCCATAAGGAGCCGTTTTCGGGTTGGCGATGGACAGGTGTTGCCAGCTATTGGCCTTGAGAATATCGCCCTTGGCATCGACGTAACCTTCTTTGGCCGACCACAGTGCCAGGGTGCCGATTGCATAGGTGAAGCGCGAGCCTGTGACGATGTCGCCTTCTTGCTCAAGTTTTGCCGGGGTGCTGTCGTCGGCGGCCAGGAACACCTCGAACGGCGCGCCGTTTTTGATTTGGGTGTAGAACTGGCCGGTGGAACCGAAGGCCGCAACCAGCTTGTGCCCGGTGTCTTTTTCGAAATCCTTGGCGATCGCCTGGATCGGAGCGGTGAAGTTGGCGGCGACCGCTACCTGGACTTCATCGGCGTAGGCCGGCATCGCGCCCCAGACTACAGCGGCCACAGCAAGGGACTTGAACGCGACGCGCAACGCAAATGCACTCATCAAACAGCTCCGGCAAAAAGTAGTGTGGGTGTGGCTCGAATCAGTTCAGGGTTTTCGCTATAAGCAGAAATATATAGCGATAACTCATAGGCAGGGAAGTGCTGATTTCAAAGTGACGGCTCAGCAAATGCTCTCGAAACAACCTGATTGACTTTTAAAACGCTCAGTCTAATATCTATTCTCATGAACGAACCCATCATCAAGCCCCGGCGTCCGGGGCGTCCGCCCAAGCTCGATCGCGATAACCTCGAAACCCGCGAGGTCTTGATCCGTCGCGGTCTTGAGGTGCTCACCGAGCAGGGCTTTACCGCCACGGGGCTGGACTTTCTGCTCAAGCAGGTCGCCATTCCCAAGGGCTCTTTCTATAACTACTTCCCCAGCAAGGAAGCGTTTGTCCTCGTGGTGCTTGAACACTACGCCGACTATTTCGCCCACCTGCTCGATCAGCACTTGCTCAACGATGCCTTGTCACCCTTGGAGCGGCTGGTCAGTTTTGTCCAGGCCGCCAAGGCCGGCATGGCGCGTCACGATTACCGGCGAGGCTGCATGGTCGGTAACCTCGGTCAGGAAATCAGCGTGCTGCCCGAGAGCTTCCGGCCGCTGCTGGAACAGATTCAACTGGATTGGCAGGCTCGCCTTGCGACGTGCCTGCGCAGTGCACAAACGGCCGGTGAGTTGCCGCGCAGTGCCAATTGCGACGAGCTGGCGGCGTTTTTCTGGATCGGCTGGGAAGGTGCGGTGCTGCGCGCCCGGCTGGTAAAAGGCGACGCACCCTTGAACACCTTCATTGCCGGGTTCCTGCGCGGCTTGCCGCAGTGACCCTTCGACGTATTTAAAACGTTCGGTCTAATTCGGAGGCGACATGGCAGATGAATCATTCAAAGGCATCCTGATCGACAAGGATGACACCGGCTACCACGTCAGCCTCCGCGAGCTGCATGAGCAGGCGTTGCCTGAGGGGGATGTGACGCTGCAGGTCTCCCATAGCACCCTGAACTATAAAGACGCCCTGGCCCTGACCGGCAGCAGTCCGATCATCAAGCGTTTCCCGATGGTGCCGGGTGTAGACCTTGCCGGTAGCGTGATTGCCAGCGACAGCCCGGACTTCAAGCCGGGCGACAAGGTGCTGCTCAATGGCTGGGGCGTCGGTGAAAGCCATTGGGGCGGTCTGGCTCAGCGTGCGCGGCTCAAGGGTGACTGGCTGATTGCATTGCCTGAGGCCTTCACCTGCGCTCAGGCGATGGCGATCGGTACCGCCGGCTATACCGCGATGCTCAGTGTGATTGCCCTGGAGAAACACGGCGTTAAACCCGCCGATGGTGAAGTGCTGGTCACCGGCGCCAACGGTGGCGTGGGCAGTTTCGCGGTGGCGCTGCTGGCACGGCTGGGCTATCAGGTGGTGGCCTCCACAGGGCGGCCGCAAGAAAGCGACTATCTCCAGCAACTGGGCGCCGCCGCGATCATCGACCGCAACGAACTCAATCAGCCCGGGCGGCCGCTGCTCAAAGAGCGCTGGTCGGCGGTGGTCGACTCGTTGGGCAGCCATACCCTGGTCAACGCCTGCGCCGCGACGCGTTATCGCGGCATCGTCGCGGCATGTGGTTTGGCCCAAGGCATGGATTTTCCCGGCAGCGTCGCACCGTTCATCTTGCGCGGCGTCACCCTGGCCGGTATCGACAGCGTCAATCGCCCCAAACAAGACCGGATCGAAGCCTGGTCACGGCTGGCCCGCGACCTGGACCCGACGCTGCTGCCGCTGATCAGTCATGAAGTGGGCCTGAGCGAAGTCATCGACCTGGCGCCGCGGCTGATCGCTGGTGAAGTGCGTGGTCGGGTGGTGGTCGATGTGAATCGTTGAAAGTGCTAAACCCTTTTCCAGTGGGCGATCGCCCGCCGCCTCGGCGCCGCGCTGTCGCGCAACAAACACGCACCGCGGTAGCGCCGCCTCCAGCGGGAAACCCTCCGCGGCAGATCCAGCTCCTACGGTGTACTCCTTGCAAAACAAAAGGTTGTGGTCTTTTTTGACGAGCGTTGGCTTGCCAACGAATGCAGGCAAAGCAGCTTCCGTGACCTTGCAGGTGAGCGACATCCACCAGAAAACCATTGTGAAATAAAAGAAGACTTCAGCCGTGACCGACCAGCCTGCTACCTCCCTTGCGCTGCCTGACATCAGCAATCCGCTGCGTCTGTACATGGCACGCCTGGCTCCGTCGAGCCGGCAAACCATGCGCTACGTGCTGCAGGACGCTGCTGACCGGCTGGGGCTGACCGACGCCGACATCTTCGAAGTGCCCTGGCACACCTTGCAGCCAGGGCACATCACCGCCCTGGTAGCGACCCTGCGTGACGATGACTACGCGCCCAATACCACCTCGCTATACGTCAATGCCATTCGCGGGGTGATGAACGAAGCCTGGCGCCAGGACTTGATCAGCCATGATCATTTGCTGAAAATCCGCTCGGTCAAACCCATGGCCGGCAGCCGCCTGAGCCGCGGCAGCAACATCCGCCGTAATCTGATTCGCGAGTTGATGGACGTCTGCGCCGCCGACCCGCGCCCGCAAGGTCGGCGCGATGCGGCGATTATCGCCATTTTGTACGGTTCCGGGATGCGCAAGTCAGAGTCGGTGAACATCGATCTTAACCAAGTGGACTTTGAGCAGCGTTGCCTGCGCGTGCAAGGCAAAGGCAACAAGCAACTGATCAAGTACGCCCCGGCCTGGGCCTTCGAGGCGCTGCAAGGCTGGCTGGCACTGCGCCGCGAGCAACTGCCGGCCGGCCAGGCAGACGACGCCTTTCTGTTCAACCGCATCCGCCGTGGCAGCCACATCACCCGCGAGCGCATCACCAAGCACGCCATTTACTTCATCGCCCGCCAGCGCGGTCGGCAGGTGGGCGTGAACATCATGCCCCACGACTTCCGGCGCTCGTTCATCACCCGGGTCATCGAAGAGTTCGACCTGTCCATCGCCCAGAAACTCGCCCACCACACCCACATCGCGACCACCGCCAGCTACGACATGCGCAGCGATAACGAGCGGCGGCGGGTGGTGGATCATCTGGAACTCTGAGCCTCCCGGCAGCCGAGCACCTGGCAGATCTCCCTTAGCGCATCGGTGCGTGCCAAACCCCCCGATACCTGGTTGGCGCCCACATGGGGCGCAGTGCGCACACAAGAATCGGCAAAACTGAACGGCTGCCCGGTGTCGCGGTTAACCAACTCGCCGGCCCGTTGTTCTTCGATTCGGCACAGCCGGGCGCTTTGTGCTCCCTGAGAGACCCGCGTGGTGAGCGGCAAAGGGTAATCGAAACCGTGTTGGCCATCGGCGTAGGGATACAGCTTCACATCCTGACCCGTCTGTTGCAGGCGGGTGACGTATTCGGCACAGCGCTCTATACCGTTGTAATCATCGGCAAGACCATGGAACACCCGAACCGGTGCGGCTTGCAGGCGGTTATCCTGCTGGTAACGGGTTGCACAATCGGGATAGAAGGCAAAGAAGCCTTTGAAACCGTTCTCGCCACCCCACAACGTCTGGAAGCGTAACAGGCTGGCGTACAGGGTTGCCTGACCGCCCCGGGAAAACCCCAACAGCGCGACCTTCTGACCATCAACGCGCGGGTGCTGTTGCAGGGCCTGTAGCGCGCGATAACTGTCCAGCACCATGTTCAGGCGGCCCAGACTGGCCTGATCCTTCGATACATTGACCAGCCCACGGCCGCTGAAGCTGTCCAGAGTCAGCGTCGCCAGACCCTGGTGGTTGAGCCGTCGCGCCCAGTATTCGGTGCCCGCGCCCAGACCGCTGGAACCGTGTAGCAGGATCACCACCGGCGCCTTGTCGACGCCCTGAGGCAGGCGCAGCTCAGCACCCAGCCGCACGGGCTGACCGTCGTTTTGGCCAGTGAGAAACTGGCGGTCGCTGAGGGTCAGGCTGTCGATGCTCAACAGTTCTACCCGTGCCGGCAGGTCAGCCAACGAATCGTCGGCCACCGCCAGCGAAGCCGCGAGCGCGAGCAAGACGCCTGAAATCAACGCCTTCATAGTTCATAGCTCAGTGACAACAGCACGGTGCGCGGATCGTTCAGGCCGTAGGCCCGGGCGCCGCTGGAGGCTGAATAAATGACGGTTTGCGGATAGGCACGATCAAGGATGTTCTTCACCCCCAGACCAGCGCTCCAGTGGCCGTCAGCGGTGATGTAACGCAGGTTGGCGTTCCAGAAGAACTGCTCGGGCAGCTCGTAGATCGGCTGGTTAAGTGCATTGGTGGTCGAGCGCGCTTGGTATTGCAGGTCGGTGTTGAAGCTCAGCTCGCCCGGCAGGTTCACCGGCAACCGGTAGCTGGCAGCCGTGGAAGCGGTCCAGCGCGGTGAGTAGGGCATGCGGTTGTCGTCGGCATCCACACCGGGCCCACCCGCATTGGCAAAACGCTCGTAAAAGGCTTCCAGATAACCAAGATTCAAGGTCAGTTGCAGGGCATCGGTGGCAGCCCACTGGTTTTCCAGCTCCGCCCCGTAGGTATGCGCGCCACCGGCATTGATCCGCGCATAGAAATTGCCGATCGACGGCGCATACGCGCTGGCTTGCAGGTCTTTGTAGTCGTTGTAGAACAGCGCCAGATTGCTGCGCAGTCGGCCATTGAAAAACTCGCCCTTGATACCGGTTTCCCAGGTGGTGACGGTTTCCGGATCGAACGCGGTTTGTGCTGAGGCCGCTGCGGTTGCGCGGTTATCGTAGCCGCCGGCCTTGAAGCCTTGGGACACCGATGCGTATTGCATCAGCTTGTCGGTCCAGACATATTCCAGGCCCAGCTTCGGAGTCCAGGAGTTCCAGGTCTGGTTTTCATCGGCGCTAAAGCGCAGGCCGTTGGGCTGGCGGTCAGTGGTAATGTCGTAGTTGGCGAAGGTGAAGCCCTTGCGCTCATGGGTGAAACGCAGGCCGGCGGTCAGGCTCAGCTTGTCGGTCAGCTTGTAGTTGCCCTGGCTGTAGATCGCCGCGCTGTCGGTACGGGTTGTGCTGTACAGGCCGTTGCCGACGATGCGGTTCTGGGCAATGTTGCGGGTCAGGCTGTCGCGCTCGGCCATGAAACGCTCATGAAAGAAGAACAGCCCGGTACTGAAATTGAAACGGTCGTAATCGCCGTTGAGCTGAAATTCCTGGGTGGCGTAGTTCTGCTTGTAGAGGATATACGAACGCTGAATGAACGCTGCAGCCCCTGAGTTTTCCGAATTGACCCGCTGGTTGAAGGCCGACCAGGCACTGACCGACTTGAAGCTCAGATGGTCGTCGATCTGGTAGATCGCGCGCAGTACCGAACTGCCTTGGTCCAGACGGTTATGCGGTACCCAGCTCAACTGCGTAGTGAACTTGTCGTAACGACCGTTGGCGTCAAACGGGGTGTAACTGCTGCTCTCGCCATGGTCGAAGGCGCCGCTCAAGGTCAGTTGCACGTCCCAGCGCGAATCAGTCGGTGCCCAGCGCAGCTTGCCACGGTAAGCCTGACTGTCGATGTCGTTGCCATCACGGCCCAGAGTCTTGTTGCGCACCGTGCCGTCACGTTGCAGGTCCATGGCCGAGAAGCTGGCGTACAAGGTGTCGTCGACCAGCGGCCCGGAAACCAGCAGGCGGGCATTGCGGGCGCTGTAGTTGCCCAGCTCCAGCTCATAGCGGGCCCGGGTTTCCTGGCTTGGGTCGCTGGTCAGAATACGGATGGCGCCGGCGCTACTGTTGCGGCCATACAGCGTGCCTTGCGGGCCACGCAGCACCTCGACGCGCTCGACGTCGTTGAAGTCGACCATCGAACCGATGGCCCGCGGGATGTAAAGATCGTCGGCGTATACCGCCACGGCGGCCTCCTGGATCGGGTCTGACTCGCCGATGCCGCGAATCGAATAGGTCTGGGTGCTATGGCCGATGGAGTTGCGCCCCAGGCCCAGGTTCGGTACCTGGCCTGCGAGGTCGCGCACGCTCTTGACCTGGGTCTGCTCCAGGCGCTGGCTGTCGAAGGCCGAGATGGCCAACGGGGTGCGTTGCAAGTCTTCGCTGCGGTGCTCAGAGGTCACGGTTACGACCGCCAGCGCCGCAGCGGGTGGCAGGTCGCTGGTGCTCAACGGTGTATTGGCGGCGGGCGCCGGTTCAACCAGAATTCCGTGGGTGCCAGGCCGTGCCACCAGCCCGCTGCCTTGCAGAGCGGCATCGATAGCCTGCTCGTTGCTCAGGCGACCGCGTACTGCCGGAGCCTGTAAAGGTGCGACCAGTTGCGGGTCGAACGAAATCGCCTCGCCACTCTGCTCGGAAATGCTCAGCAAGGTGCTGGCCAGCGGTCCTGGGTTGATCTGGAACTCATGGTCGGCAGCCAGTACCGTCAGAGGGGCGCAAAGGCCCAAGGCAAGGCTGAGGAGCGTACGGGGAAACGGCATTCGAGCATTCCTTTATGAGTGATGCTCTGATGTGCAACGGCATGGCGTTTTGTTAAGGGGTCGTTCAGACCGGTTCGGCATAAGCTTATGTCGGACTGATTCGCACCCAATAGCGGCTGAAGAACTGCAAGCGCAGACCCAGACTGTCGCTCAGCAGGGCCAGGCTGCGGTCGGTATCGTCCAGCGGATAGATCCCGCTGACCCGGCGGGGTGCCAGGCGCGGGTCCAATTGGATAACGCCGAGGCGGTAATCCTGCAAAGCGCCGATCACCTGTTCCAGCGGCTGATTCTCGACCCGCAGCAAGCCTCGGGTCCAGGCCTCGTCGGCACTGCTGCCGGTATCAATACTCTGCAACCCGTTGGCATCAAAGTGGGCTCGCTGCCCGGCACTGAGGCTGTGCTGTTGGCCGCGAACGAGCAAGTTGGCCGAACCTTCGAGCAATGAAACGCGGCTGGCCCCAGGCTCACGCCGCATTACCAGCCGGGCTTGGTGGGCGAGCAGCGTGCCGTGGGCTGTATCGAGCTTGAAGAGTTCCCCCGCTGCGATGCTCAGGCTGATTTGTCCCTGCTCCAGCTCAAGGCAGCGCACAGCGGGGCTACGCACTGAGCTGCAGGCATCCAGGGTCAACTGACTGCCGTCGGCCAGACGCCAGTGCCCGCGTTCAGCAGTACCCGTACGCCAGTGTTCGCCGCTCTGCAGTGCACGCAACACCTGCGGGCCGGCCAGCACCCCTAGCAATGCTAGGCTCAGACCGCTGCCGGCAGCGCGCAGGAATCTCCGGCGGCTGTCCGCTGCATCGACCACCGCCGCCAATTGGCGGCTCGACAGTTGCCCCAAACCCGGCGCCTGCAAACCTTGCAGTTGGCCAGTGAGCTGACCGATGGCTGCCGCTTCGCGGGGATGTTCGCGGGCCCATTGTTCATAGTCCTGACGCTGACCCGGCGTGGCTTCTCCGGAGCTGATCAGGGCCAGCCAACGGGCTGCCTGTTGGAGCGTATCGTTCGCGCTCATGGGGCCAGCAACACTTGCAGGCAGCAGCGATAGGCCCGCTCCATGTATTGATGAATACGCGGCCCGCTGACCCCCAACTCTTGGGCGATTTGCCGATAGGTCAGGCCGCCGAAATGATGATGGATAAACGCAGCCTTGACCTTGCCAGGCAAGCCGTCCAATAACCGATCAAGCATCTGTAGCGCCTCGCTGGCCAGATACTGGTCTTGCGGCGAGGGCTGGAGTTCTTGCGGCAGGCTGGCCAGACTCTCTCGATAGGCACGCTCAAGATCGGCACGGCGCCAGCTTTCATACATCACCCTTCGGGCAATGGTGGTCAGCAGTGCACGTGGCTCGCGGATGCGCTCACCGTTATCCAGGCGCAGCACCCGCAGGAAGGTCTCGGCAGCGAAGTCTTCGGCATCATGGCGGTTCTGGGTGCGGCGTTGCAGATGGTTGCGCAGCCAGGCGAATTCACGTTCGAACAGCAAGCGGGTCCAGGCGCTGTGGCCAGAGGATGGGAGGGTAGACATGACAGATCGGCACGCAATGGATACCGCGCTGGCTCAAGTCAGTGGCGGAAGCTCCTAGAAAGATACCTGGCCGCGAAAGTTGGATGTCCACTGGCCGGCCGTTGGAGGGCTAGCCTATCCTGATGCATGAAAAATCCTAAAGAATATAAAATTTATG
Organism: Pseudomonas sp. LJDD11; assembly: GCF_024584215.1. Taxonomy (NCBI): domain Bacteria; kingdom Pseudomonadati; phylum Pseudomonadota; class Gammaproteobacteria; order Pseudomonadales; family Pseudomonadaceae; genus Pseudomonas; species Pseudomonas sp. LJDD11. Next base: position 15,557 of record NZ_JANJFL010000028.1, on the reverse strand, counting down.
CATTTGAACTGAAAGGAATATAACCCTGAACCAGGTGCGTGAAAATCTGTAGGCAAAAAAAGACCACCGCACTCAAGGTGAGGTGGCCGAACAGATCTAACCAAAGGATGATGAATGGAGCACGCGCCCGCCGCCGGAGCTGGCGACGGGCCGTAAATCATCGGGGCGCACGGTAGCATCCTCACGCGCGAAAGCATCATCGCTATTATCAATAGTGACTATCGTTACGCATTGTTTGGCGCCGCAAGCCGCTGCGGGCGCGACTTTCAGTCCTGTAACGGACCCACAGAAGGCTCTAGGTCGGCTGTTTTCACAAGTCTTGAGCTGGCTTGGCAAACTGCCCGCTAGCAGAACTACTGGCGAAAATGTGTCCGCTATGTCAGGAACTCCAGCGTAATTGTCCCGTGCCGACAGGGCAGTGAAGATAACCGCCCGTCTTCGATCTGACCCAGGCACGCCCGATATGACGTCATCTACCGCTGCTACCAGCAATACCCAAGCTGCCGACCGACTGCCGCTCGGTTCGCTGCTGGCCCTGGCCGGGTTTATCACCATCCTTACCGAAGCCTTGCCGGCGCGCTGTTGCTTGAGCGGGTGGGCACCGGCAGCTTTGCCCCGGCGATGCTGGGGTTGTTGCTGATTACCCTGGTTGCCGCGTGGCCTCGTCGGGATGGCTATTGAGGTTGAGCGTACAGACGCGACTAGTGCTTGGCTGGCCGCTGGTTGACCGGGTTGGGCGTTGACGTAAAATCGCCGCCCCGGAAAAACGGCGTGTACTGCGAGAGGGAGCTTCGATGCAGCGGGTGATGATTATTGGCCAGCCTGGATCGGGCAAAAGCACGTTGGCGCGTAAGCTCGGCCTGCTCACAGGCTTGCCTGTCGTTCATATAGACACTATCCACTGGCAGCCCGGGTGGGTTGAACGAAGCCCGGACCAGAAGACCCGGCTTTGTCATGAGGTCGAGGCCCGTGAGCGCTGGATATTCGAAGGGGGCCATTCAGCTACTTGGGAAAATCGGATAGCCCGCGCCGATCTATTGATATGGATTGATCGCTCGGCGACGCTTCGATTCTGGCGCGTGCTGCTAAGAACGCTGCTCCAGCGCGGCCGGTCTCGTCCCGACTTGCCGGAGAACTGCCCTGACCTGTTGGCGAAGCTGCCAGAGTTTTTCGGGTTCATGTGGCGTACGAAAAAAACAGCGCGGATGAAGATGCAGCAACTCGTGGCGACTGCACCCTCAACATGTCGCGTCGTTCGGCTGCGCTCCAACCGGGATACCAGGGTTTTTCTGACGAGCATTGGGTATCTATCTGCCCAAGCTCGGCGAGATTGATCAAACGTTGGCTGCTTCGGACGTAAACGGCTGACCAGGCGGCAACGATCAACGCAGAACCTTAAGCCCCACGCTACGTGGTCATGCCGATCAGTTGAGTCGGTTTAGGTACGTTTCACTGTCTTGTTGCCGCCCTGTGGGAGCGAGCTTGCTCGCGAAAGGGCCAGTAAAAACTCTACATCTGCTGTGAATGTGCCGCCGTCTTCACCAGCAACCGGCGCTCGGGTTGCTCGCGCAAAGAAAGACTGCACCCGCCTCAACCATGCGACGAGCAGGTCTCACTCAACCGTTTGTAGTGCAACTCATGCTCCACGCCCTGGCTGTCCATGTAAACCATGCTCGCCACCACCGGCTCACACAGGTCGGACTCGGGTGCCTCAATGCTCACGACTTTTTTGATATCCAGATTCTGGCCATAGCCATATTGCTGAACAACCGGCTGCTCGACAGCAGCAGTCTGGTCATTGGCTGAGGCCATCAGGCTGGCCAGCGACAGGGCGGCAAACAGAACGTATTTCATGACAATCTCCACACTTATCAGGTTGCAAAGTCGCGAATGCGCTTTGCCTATGGCCATCATTTTAAGGAGGCCCCCTGATTCCCGGAAATGGTGGCTGTCGATACACAGAATCAACGAAACCGATGGCGTTCAGTACTGGCGACCGAAGGTTATCGATCAAATTCATTGATGCGTCGCCCCTGAGCTATCCGGCGATCCGATAGCGGCTTTGCGCCAGCAATTTCATGCTTGACCCACTTCAAACAGGCGGGTCAGCGCATGGAAACCTTCGACATTTACCGGAAAACCCGATTTGACGCCCTCGTGCACGAATACGGCCTGGACGGCAGCCGGTTGCTGCCCTGGGCAGGCTATCCGATGCCGTTTGGCGGCGGCTGGTGCGTGGTGCGCCCCGGCACCACTACGCAAACCCATACGCAAATCGATCAGGAGCTGTTCATCGCCATCGAGGGCAGCGCCCGGCTGGTGATCGGTGACCAGCAGATGCCGTTCAGCAAGGGCGACATCGCGGCCATCCCGAAACACACCCACCACTACGTAATCAACGACTCGGCCGAGGACTTTCATTTCTACGTGATCTGGTGGGACCTGAATCACGTAAACAACTTCCTTGCCCAGCACAACGACACCACCGGGTGCCTGGCATGAGCCGCTTCATCGTCACCATCACCCCGCCAACGCCCAATGGCGACCTGCACATCGGCCATATCGCCGGCCCATTTCTGGGCGCCGACGTGTTCACTCGGGTCCAGCGCCAGCGCGGTCATGATTGTGTGCTGCTGTCTTATTCCGACGACTACCAGTCCTACATGCTGCGCAAGGGCCTGGAGCAGGGCGTCGACCCCGTGGAACTGGCGCGGCGCAACAGCGACCGTATCGAGGCGTCGCTGGCGGCAGTGAATATCCAGCCGGATAACTGGATGCGTCCGTATGACAATCGGTTTTTCAGGCAGGCGGTCAGCGAGGTATTTGCCAAGCTGCAACAGGCCGGCGCCATCGAATTTCGTGATAGCCAGGAGGCGTACTGCCCGGACTGCGACAAATGGGGCTATGAAGCCTTCGCCCGTGGCCTGTGCAATTACTGCGGCCATGACTCGGACCCCAGTCAGTGCGAGCAGTGTGCCCAGGCGCCGGATGCCGCACTAATGAGCGGGCTGTACTGCAAGCTGTGCCACAAGGCGCCGCAGTTCAGGAGCACCCACCGGGCGTTTCTCAAACTGGCCGACTTCAAGGCGCCGCTGCGTGACAGCCTGCTGGGCCGACAGTGGCGTGCGCCGCTCAACGCCTGGCTGCGCGACACCCTTGAACACTTGCACGACTGGGGCGTGACCCGGCCCCACGACGCCGGGCTGGACCTGGCCGCCGACGGCTCATGCCGGGTGCACACCTGGTTCATGGGCCTGGCCGGCTACATCGCGGCGTTTCGCGAGTATGCCGAGCGCATTGGCCAGCCGGAGCTGTTCAACCAGTACTGGCGTTCGGGGCAGGGCACGCTGGTGAATTTTCTAGGCTTCGACTGTGTCTTCAGCCATTGCATCGTTTACCCGGTGCAACTGGCGGTGCATGACGAGTTGCGGGTCCGTCAGCATTTCATGCCCAACCAGTTTCTCAAGCTCGACGGGCTCAACCTGTCCACCAGCCGCAACCACGCGATCTGGGTCGGCGATCTGGCGCGCCAGGCCTGTGCCGACAGTGTGCGCTTGTACCTCGCCAGCGTCGCGCCGGAGCAGAGCGAAGGCGACTTTCGCCTGCAGCACTTTCAGCGCTGGCGCCAGGATGTGTTCCTGGACTTTGTCCCGGCGCTGCTGCAAGCCGGTCCCGATCAGCGTGAGCACGGCTGGAACGGCTTTAACGGCGCCGATGCCGGGCTGCTCGAAGCGCTGCGCCTGCAATGGTGCAAGGCCACCGAGCTCAAGCAGTTTTCGATCCGTGGCATGGCTCAGGTGCTACTCGACACCATCGCGATTACCCGTACGCGGCTGGAGGCGGGCCGCCCGGTCAGTCACTTCGCCGCGCTGATCGCGGTGTTCGGCAAGGCGCTGGTCCCGCAAACCGCCGCCGACATCGTCAATGCCTACGCATTGCCCGAAGCACGGCTGAACGCTGTCGTGTTCGGCGGTCCGGCCCCTGACTATTCAATCTGAGCGGCCTGCGCATGAACATGGATTATCAAGTCGCGGTGATCGGTGCCGGCATTGTCGGCGCGAGTATCGCCGCCCGCTTGCTGCACCTGGGCCTGAGCGTGGTGCTGCTTGAGCAGGGCAGCGTCGCCAGCCGCGGTGCCAGCGCCAGTTCCGGCGGGTTGCTGCGTTTGTACGACGCGGACCCACTTTTGATGCAACTGACTGCGCATTCGCTACGGGTCATGGGGGAGGCGCCGTTTTCCGACACCTACACCCGAGCGCTGCGGCGTAGCGGCGTGCTGTATCGCGCCGATATCGCGCATGAGAGTGCACTGGAGGCAGCGATCGAGCGCTACGCCAGCGCGGAGTATCCGCTGCGCAGAGTCCAGGGTTTCGGTCCTTGGTCGGCACGTGCGGATCGCGCTGAGCTCTACGAACCGCATGCCTGCGTCGGCGATGTGCGCGGTGCCACCGCGCGGCTGTGCCAGCGTGTGCGCCGCGATGGGCTGCTGATCGAGCATTGCCGGGTCGAGTTCATCGACTGGCAGGCCGATGGTTCGGCCCACATTCAACTGGGAGAAGCGCGCCTGGATTGCCAGACCGTGGTGCTCGCCAGTGGCGCGTGGACGCATCGGTTGTTACCGGAGCTGGCGCTGCAAAGCCGCGCGATTCCGTTGGCCAGGGTCCAGACCGAGGTCGCCTGGCCGCTGCCGTTGATCGACGCGGTTAGCGGCAGTTATGCCATCCCGCTGGGGCCACATCTCGTGCAGAGCGGTTGCGGGCTGCGTGACCGGGCGCTGTTGCCGGAGCGACTGGCGCGGCCGGATGCCCGGCATATCGAGGATGCCCGGCAACGGGTCAGCCAACTGGCCGGCGGCGGGCGGGTCAGGGTGCTGGATGTGGTGCCGGGCTTTGACAGCTACAGCGCCGATGGCCGGCCACTGCTGGGCTTTGTGGATGAGCCGCGCGGTTTGTACGTGGCTTGTGGGCTGTCCGGGGTGGGCTTCAAATTCGCGCCGGGTATTGCCGACCTTGCCGCCCGGCAGATTCAAGGCTACTTGCATGACGGGCAGCGGTCGGTTAACCCGCATTGGGCCGGGCTGGACGCGCGACGGGGTATGCCGTCATGACGCCAACCGCCATGAAAGTCGGGATCAGCGCGGTGTTCGACCCGGCTGTCACTCCCCATGCACGGACCTTTCTGCGCGCGTTGGCAGCAGGCCGCAACCTGATACCGGGGCTGGCCGGCGTGCAGTGGCACTGGCTCGACGACGGGGCCGACCCCCGGCAGGCCGTCATGGTGGCGCAACAGATGGTCGAGTGGGGCGCCGATCTGGTGCTGGGCCATTTTTCGTCCGACGCCGCGCTGGCCGCCGCGCCGCTGTATGCCCGCCACCAGATTGCGCTGCTGACACCGGCGGCTACGCTGCAAGACTTGACCCGATTCCCCAACGTGCTGCGCGGTTGCCCGTCGGATCGGCAACTGGCCGGCGAGCTGTTGGCCTGGGCCATCAGCCGCTTGTGGCAACGCCTGTATGTGCAGGCTGATGACAGCGCACACGGCCAGGCACTGGCGGCGGCGATCCGGCACAGTGCGCTGGCCCATGGTCTGCAACCGGTAACCGACCGCGAGCAAGCCGACGCCGAGGTGTTTGCCGGGCGCCTGAAATCCAGCTGCGCCTACCTGCAGGCTCGACGCCGGGCCGGTTGCAGCCGACCGCTGATATTTACCGATGACGCCGTTTCGCCGTTTTTCGGCACTGGCCAGCCGGTTGGCGACCAACCGCAAGCCACTTGGGTCATCGGCTTTCACCCAGGCCCCGAGGATTGCCCGGCGGCCCGCCAGCACCGGCAGTGGTTCGCCAGCCCGGCGCAGACCTATTACCGAGAGAGCCTGCGCCTGCTGCATGGCATTGGCGTGCTGGCACGGCGCAATCTGCCCGATCGCCGCGCCTTGCTCGACGCCTTGTGCAACGAGGTGTTGGCCACCCCGCTGGGGCCGCTGGCTTTCTTGCAGAACGAAATACGCGATGCCTCCACCCAGCTCTGGCACCTCGGGCCGCAAGGCCTGCAACCGGTCACCCCGACCTTTTAACCCCCTATTCAATCAAGGACAGATTCCTGATGAGTCTTGCAACCACCACCGTCGATGCGCTGTGCATCGGTTTCGGCCCTGCCGGGATTGCCCTGGCCTGCGCTTTCGAAGATGCCCGCGAACAGGGTCTGCCATTGGGCCGCGTAGACATGCGCTTTGTCGAGGCAGCCGCCGACAGTCAATGGCACCCTGAGCTGTTGCTGGCCGGCACCGACATCAATCACCACGTGTTCCGTGATCTGGTGACGCCGCGCAACCCGCGCAGCCGTTTCTCGTTCGCCATGTACCTCAAGGACAAGGGGCGGTTGTTTGATTTCGGCCTGCTCGGGCGCCCGGCCAGCCGTCATGAGTGGTCCGATTACCTGGGCTGGGTCTCACGCCAGGTCGATGCACGCACCTGCTTCGATACGCGTATTGACGAGGTGCTACCGGTGATTCGTCATGGCCGGTTGTGTGAGCTGCGGGTCGAGACGGCGCACGGCGCGTTCGAAACCCGCAACCTGGTGCTGTCCAGCGGTAGCGCCGCGTACATACCGGAACTGTTCCAGCCCCTGCTGGGGCCGAAGGTGTTTCATACCTCAGGCTTTGTCAGCCATATGCAAGCCTTCGCCAGTGAGCGGCCCAAGCGCTGGCTGGTGCTCGGCTCCGGGCAAAGCGCCAGTGAGTCGGTGCTGGAACTGATCGGCCGCGATCGGCAGGTCGAGATTCACTCGGTGCACCGCACCGCCGGCTTCAAACTCACTCAATTGGGGCAATTCCCCAACCGGGTCTTCGGCCCCGAGCATGTCGATTACTTCCACAGCCTGGACGCTGGCGCCCGCCAGCAGTTTCTCGCCTATAGCCGCGCCACCAACTACGCCGGCATCGACCCGGATGAAAGCCAGAAGCTGTTCTCGCTGATCTACGAAGACACCGTTGCCGGTCGTCAGCAGCTGCACACCCATCACTACCAGCACGTCACTGGCGTGCAGCTGTGTGGTGATGCGTATCAGGTCACCCTGACCGACCGTTTCAGCCAGCAGACCCGGCAACTGGAGGTGGACGGCATCGTCCTGGCCACCGGCTATCAGCAGTACCGCGTGCCGCCGCTGCTCGCCGGCCTGCAGCCATGGCTGGCCGCCGACGAGCAAGGCGCGCTGGTGGTCGATCGCGATTACCGCATCCACACCCAGGGCGCCTGCGACGTGCAGCTATGGAGCAACGGCTTGTCCGAACGCAGCCATGGCATCAGCGACAGCCAGTCGTTCTCGATGCTGGCCCTGCGCGCCGGGCGGATAGCCAGCGCCTTGCACCAGGCATCGACCCGCCCGGTCACAGCTGCCGGCTGCAAAACTACCCTGGCCTTGAGCGAGTGACCGGTATGTATGACAGCATCGGCGACATCGTCCATGACCAGACCTTCCTCAAAGTCAGCGGCCTGGGCGCGGACTTTCATCTGAAAATGGAGTCGTTCAACCCGGCCGGTTCGATCAAGCTCAAGACCGCCAGCGGGCTGGTCGACGACCTGCAGGCGCGGGGGCTGATCCAGCCCGACTCGATCCTCATCGAGTCGTCATCCGGCAATCTTGGCGTAGCCTTGGCCATGCTCTGCGCCGCCCGCGGCCTGCGCTTTACCTGCGTGGTCGACCCCAACACTGCCAGCCATAACCTGCGCCTGATGCGCAGCTATGGCGCCGAGGTCATTCAGGTCGAAAAAACCGACGCCAATGGCGGCTTTCTCGGCACGCGAATCGAGTTGATCCGACAGTTGCAGGCCAGCGACCCGCGTTACCTGTGGCTTAACCAGTACGCCAATGCCGCCAACCCCAAGGCCCACGCGCGGACCACGGCCCGCGCCATCGCCGGGCACTTTGCCCAGATCGATTATCTGTTCGTCGGGGCCGGGACCACTGGCACCCTGATGGGTTGCGTTGAGTATTTTCGCCAGCACAGCCCGCACACCAGAATCATCGCCGTCGACAGCGTGGGGTCGGTGACCTTCGGCACACCCGCCAGCCGGCGTTTCATTCCAGGTCTGGGCACCAGCCAGCGTCCGCCGATCTTCGACGCCGCCGGCATTCATGCGCTGGAAATGGTCCCTGAGGCCCACACGGTGGTCATGGCTCGGCTGCTGGCGCGCAGTCGCGGGCTGCTGGTGGGCGGCTCGACGGCCACGGTGATCAGCGCCGTGCATGCCTGGCGCGAGCGTATCGAACCTGGGGCGGTGGTGGTGGCGGTGTCGCCGGACTGGGGCGAGCGTTACCTCGACACCCTGTATGACGATACGTGGGTTGAGCAGCGCTTTGGTCGCGAGGTGCTGGCGATGAGCTTGGCAGACTTGGGGCGCGAGCCTGCACGCACCACCTGGCTGCCCACACCACAGGCGGATTTTCATGTGCTCGACGGGCAATGTGTGGCGCAGATTCTGGCGGCTGATCCGCTGGCCTGTATCGATGACGTGCGCCAGGCCTATCTGGATCACGAAGCCGGGCGCAGCATCAACCCGGACAGCTATTTCCTGCGTTTTCCCCGGCAGCCGGCCAACCGCATCATTGCCTTGCCGGCCAGCCTGGAGGGTGAGCAGCCGGTCACCGGGATCAAGTGGATTTCCAGTTTTCCGGCCAATATCGACAACGGCCTGCAACGGGCTTCGGCGGTATTGCTGCTCAACCGGCCCGACACAGGCTATGCCTATGCCTGCCTGGAAGCCTCTCGGATCAGCGCCATGCGCACCGCGGCCTCGGCGGTGCTGGGCGCCTGGTGGAGCAATGGCCAGCGCCGCGCCGCCGACCATCTGGCACTGGTGGGGGCGGGGTTTATTGCCCGCAGCATCGTTGATCTGTTGATTGCCGATGGCTGGCGGTTCCAGCGCATCACGGTGCATGACCCGCATGCGCCGTCGGCAGCGGCCTTGATCGGCCATCTGGCCGAACAGCACGGGCTGCAAGCCGAGCAGGTCGAGCTGGCGGCCAGTCTGAGCGCCGACCTATTGGTGTTCGCCACCACCGCGCCGACGCCTTACGTGCATGAGCCGCTGCTGCGTGCCGGTCAGGTGGTGCTGAATATCTCGCTGCGCGATCTGGGGCCAGCAGTGATCGCCCAGGCCAACAACCTGTTCGATGACGTCGAGCACTGCCTGAAGGCCGGTACCTCGCCGCAACTGGCGGTCGAGCACTATCAGCAGCGCTCGTTCATCAGCGGCAGCCTGGCGCAATTGATGCTCGGCCAGATCAGCCTTGATCCGGCCAAACCGACCATCTTCTCGCCATTTGGCCTCGGCGTGCTGGACCTGGCGGTAGGGCAGCGCGTGTATCGCCGGGCGCTACAGCAGGGCCGGGCCTTGCCGGTGCCGAATTTTTTCTTTGAACCCAGCCGCTGGTGACGACCATGTACACAATCGCCATTGTCGGTATGGGCTCGCGCGGGCTGAGCCTGCTGGAGCAGTTCATTGCCCTGAGCCGCGCCAACCCGCATCTGCCGCTGCAACTGGACCTGTTCGATCCCGGTACTCCGGGCAGTGGCCTGCACCTGAGTGACCAGCCCGATTACCTGATGCTCAACACCATGGCCGGGCAGATCTCTGCGTTCTGCACCGCCCACCCGGCCACCCAACCGCCGGGGCCGAGCTTCCTGCAGTGGTGCCAAGCGCGAGATCTGCGCCTCGACGCCCGCGGCCATGTCGACCCCAGCGGGCAGGGCCGGCCGCTGGCCTTCGCTGACTTCGTGCCGCGTCGTTTGCTGGGGCTGTACTTGCAAGACAGCTACCGCTGGCTGCTGGGGCATTGCCCGGCACAGTTGCAGGTGCGTCACTACCCGCAGCGGGTGAGCCGTGCCCTGCCTGCGGCCGGTGGTTCGGGGTGGCAACTGACCACCCAAGAGGGCACTTGTCATCACTACCACGGATTGTTCATCACCAGCGGCCATGCGCCGGCCACGCCGCTGCCGGCCGAACCCGGCGCACGGGTGGCGATCGAGGGCCTGGGCCTGAGCGCCATGGATTGCATCGCCGAACTGACCCAAGGCCGTGGCGGCCGCTACGTGGCTGATAACGGCCTGGCCGGTTGGCGCTACCTGCCCAGCGGCCGCGAGCCGCAAATCTACCTGTATTCACGCAGTGGCTTGCCGTTTCATGCCCGGCCAAGCGGTTTTGACGCGCCGTGCCAGCCCTGGCCACGGCTGTTCTTCACCGCCGAGGCTATCGAACGGCTGCGCGCAGAGTCTGGTTGCGCGCGGCTGGACTTCGCCCGCGATCTGCTGCCGTTGATCACCGATGAAATGCGCGCGGTGTTCTATCAGGCCAGCGTCAGCCTGGCCGAGCCGCAAGGGTTGCCCGCAGTCCAGCAGGCCTTGCGCGAGACGGCGCAGCGCGATGAGTTGTTTGCGCAACTGGCCCGACAGTGGGGGGCTTTCGAGCCGCTGCACTGGATGCCGATGCAGCCGTGGACGGGCGACGATTACCCGCAGTGGCTGCGCCGCTGGCTTGAGCAAGACCTGATTCGCAGCCGCCTGGGCCGCCGCGCCAGCCCACTGACCCAGGCCCTGGAAGTCTGGCGTGACTACCGCGACCTGCTGCGCCTGGCGGTTGACCACGACGGCCTGCTGGCGCACTCACGGGTGGATTTTTACCGCCGTTTTGCCGGGCTCTCCAACCGTCTGGTCGGCGGCCCGCAGCAAGAGCGCTACGAAGACCTGCTGGCGTTGCTCGACGCCGGCGTGGTGCACCTGCTGGCCCCAGGTCAGGTGCCTGCGCAACTGGACTGCATCGTTCGGGCACGCAATGCCCACAGCGGCCTGAGCCTCAATGCCAGCGGTTTGCTCGGCGACCTGCAACGTCAGGGCCTGATCCGAGCCGCTCAGGCGTTTCCCGCCGACGGCGTGTTGGTCAACGACCAACACCGCGCCATCCGCGCCGATGGCTGCGCACATTCGCGGCTATGGCTGCTGGGGCCAGTGGTGGAAGGCAGCAGCTTTTACAACCACTACGTACCGACCCCCGACCCGCATTGCCTGGCGCCGCTCCAGGCGCGCCGGGCGGTGCAGGACTGCCTGGGCGCATTGGCCTCGCCGTGCGCCGTGGCCTGTTGACCCCGTTTTCTCACTGACAAGGACCGACCCCATGTACTCGATACCCTACGAACTGACCCTGCTCACCGCGCTGGCCGGCGCCTTTATCGTGCTGATCATCAGCCCGGGACCGAATTTTCTGGTCATCACCCAATTGTCCTGCAGCCAGTCGCGCCAGCAAGGCATCTGTGCCGGTCTTGGCGTGGCCTCGGGCAGTATCATCTGGGCGCTGCTGGCCGTCACCGGCCTGGGCCTGATGTTCCAGCAGTTGCCCTGGCTGCAGCCGGCCCTGCAACTGCTTGGCGGCGTTTACTTGGGCTGGCTGGGAATCAAAAGCCTGCGCAGCGCCGGCAACCCGCCGGCCCCTCGCGATATCAACGCACTGGGCATTGCCAGCCTGAGCCGCGCCTACCGCTTCGGCCTGCTAACCAACCTCACCAACCCCAAGGCGTTGGCGTTCTATACCAGCGTGTTCACCACCGTCGCTGCACCGGGCCTGCCCATCTGGGTGCGCAGCGCCGGGGTATCGATCATCGCGGTGTTGGCCATCTCTTGGTTCGTACTGCTCGCCACCCTGTTCTCGATCCCGGCCATCCAGGCCCGCTACCAGCGCATGAAAAAAGCCATCGACATCATCACCGGGCTGTTCATGGTCGGTTTTGGCCTGCGTTTGCTGGTGGGGTTGCTCTGATTCTCTCCAAATCTCTGATTGTTAATGAATATCTCGTAGGAGCGGTCGGGCGGCGATCCGCTTTAGCCGCGAAGGCTTTTACTGATGCAGGAGAGCACCATGCACACCAGCAACTGGCATTACCCCACCTCCATCCGCGTCGGCGCCGGACGCGTCCGCGAGCTTGCCGACGCCTGCCGCAGCGCCGGCATCCAGCGTCCGCTGTTGATCACCGACCGCGACCTGGGCAGCCAGCCGATGATCCAGCAAGCCCTGGACGACTGCCGCCGCGAACTCGGCCAGTGCGCACTGTTCGACCAGGTCAAGGGCAACCCCACCGGCAGCAACGTCGCCGCAGGCCTTGAGCGCTACAAAGCCGGCCAGCACGACGGGGTGATCGCCTTTGGTGGCGGCTCGGCACTGGACGCCGCCAAGGCCGTGGCTCTGATGTCCGGCCAGCACCGCCCGCTGTGGGATTTTGAAGACATCGGCACCAACCACCTGCGTGCCGACCCCGACGGCATTGCGCCGCTTATCGCTGTGCCGACCACCGCCGGCACCGGTTCGGAAGTCGGTCGCGCCGCGGTCATCACCGACGAAGCGGCACGGGTCAAACGCACCATCCTGCACCTGCGGATGATGCCCAAAGTGGCGATTCTCGATGCCCGGCTGACCCTCAGCCTGCCACCGGCACTGACCGCCGCCACCGGCATGGACGCGCTGACCCACTGCATCGAAGCCTGGTGCTCGCCGGTCTGGCACCCGATGGCCGAAGCCGTGGCGGTCAAGGGCCTGCAGATGATCCGCCAGCACCTGCCACGGGTGGTGCGCGACGGCCAGGACCTTGAGGCCCGGGAGCAAATGCTGGTCGCCTCCAGCCTCGGCGCAGCGGCGTTTCAGCGCGGGCTGGGCGGCGTACATGCCATTGCCCAGTCGCTGGGCGCGCTCTACGACCATCACCACGGGCTGCTCAACGCGATCGTGTTGCCCTATGTGCTGGTGGCCAACCAGGCGGCGCTGCATCAACCCATGAACGAACTGGCCCATGACCTGCGTTTGCCCAAACCGGGCTTCAATGGGGTCATGGACTGGTTACTGCAATTGCGCCACGACTGCGGCATTCCGCACACACTGGCGGCATTGGGTATTGATGAGCGTGATGCCGAATTGATCGGCCGGATGGCCTTCAAGGATGGCTGCTCGCACACCAACCCGGTGCGTCACTGTGCCGAGGGCTATCAACGGATTTTCAGCCATGCCGTGCAGGGGATGTGAGGGTGCAGCAGCTCAATGACTTCTGGCTGCGGCAGGTCGACAGCGGGCGGATTGTCGGTGGGGTGTTGTTGCTGGCCGAGGCCGGTGAACTGCGCTATGCCAGTGCTTGTGGCTGGGCTGACCGCGAGGCGCAACGACCCATGCAGCGCGACACCGCCATGCGCCTGGCGTCGCTGAGCAAATTGCTGACTTCGGTCGCCGTGCTGCATCTGTGCGAAACGGGCGTACTGGACCTGAACGGCCCTGTCAGCGACTGGCTGGGGTATTTTCGCCCACGCCTCGCCGATGGTCGCGAGGCGGTGATAACCCTGCGTCAGTTGCTGTGCCATACGGCGGGGCTGGGTTACGGTTTCGAATTAGCGTCGGGCAATGCCTATCAACGGGCCGGGGTGTCTGACGGGCTGGATGACCCAAGCCACAGCCTGCAAGACAACCTGCAGCGTTTGGCACAGCTGCCGCTGTTGTTCGAGCCGGGTACGGCGTGGCGCTACTCGCTGGGCACCGATGTGCTGGGGGCGGTCATCGAGGTGGCCTGCGATCTGAACCTGGCTGAGGCGATCAACCGCTATGTCACAGGTCCATTACAGATGCGCAGCACCGGCTTTACTGCCTGCGACTCTCTGGCCCGCGCCTACAAGGACGCCCCGACGCTGCCGCAACCGATCAGCGATCATGATCGTCTGCCGCTGGATGGCGGGGTGGCACTGCTCAGTGCCCGCCGGGCGTTCAACCGCCAGGCTTACGCCTCAGCCGGCGCCGGGTTGGTCGGCACCGCCGCTGATTACCTGCGCTTGCTTGAGTGCTTGCGCCTGGGCGGTGCGCCGCTGCTCAGCCCGGTCAGTTGCGCGTTACTGACCGCCAACGCGTTGGGCGAGCTGCCCATGACCAGTCGCGGCGCTGGCTGGGGCTTTGGCCTGGGGCCGGCGGTGCTGCTTGACCCTGTGGCTGCCGGCCAGCCGCAAGGGGCGGGTAGCTGGGGCTGGTGCGGGTTGTATGGTTGCCACTATTGGGTCGACCCGCAGGCCCAGCGCAGCCTGGTGGTGCTGACCAATACCGCAGTGGCCGGCGCCTGGGGCGAGCTGGCAGACGGTATCGTGCAGCACATCTATTGATGAGCGGCCACAGGGTATGGCTAATGAACGCGGCGGTTCTGGCTAGCGTTGGCGTTTGTTTGCCGGTTTGCTGCGTACCGGTTGCGCCGGTATCGGCGCAAAGATCGCCCTGATGCCCCTGCATTGCGGATAGTCCGCACAGCCCCAGAAGTTGTCGCCAGCCTTGGCGCCGCTACGCGCCACTTTCATGACCATGGTCTTGCGGCAATGCGGGCAGGCCGGGGCATGTGTCTTCGCATCGGGCGGCGGGGCGGCAGGCTTGGCTTTTCTGGCCTTGGGCCGGGCGGTTGTGGTTTTGCCGGTCGGCGCGGGCCGCGCCTCTTGGGCCATCGGCGGTGCGGTGTCTGGCAGGCTTTCGGGGGCTGCCAGTCGCTTGCGCTCGGCAAATGCCGTGACAAGCCTGCTGATAAAAGGCAGCTTTCTGGCGAGCCTGAGCAGCAGGGAAGGCGATTGGTGTGTCATGGGGGCTGTCGTAAAAGTGAACCGTGTGGGCGCCATGCAGGTGGCGGCCGGAGTCTGATGTTAGCGCAACCCTAGCGTGGTGATTGACAGGTGTCAGGCTGCTGGGCAGTCTGATGGCCTTACGACATTTGGGATGAGGGGCATCATGGACAACGAAGCACTCAGAAACAAGCTCAACGTCATGATTGCCGAGCAACTGGGCATTTCAGAGCAGGAGGTCAGCCGTGGCTATGGCGGTTACGGTCACACCCTGGAAAATCTGGGTGCAGATGAGTACGACATCATCAGCCTGCTGATGGCGCTGTCTGGCGAGTTTGGCATCAGCATCTCGGATGAAGACGCACAGACTCTGGATACGCCGAAAGCGATTTACGAGTACATACTCAAGCAGACTAAGGGCTGACCTGAATCGATTGATGGCCAAAGGCAATCAATTTTTGCTGATGTCTTTATGATGTCATGGTAAAACACGGGCTGGAATGACTTACCAGGCCAGGGAATGCCATGCTAAAAATCGTCAGTCACGTTGTTGCCTTGTTGCTTTTGTCCTGCACGCTGGCGGTTGGAGCCAAGGAAACCCGGGTCCCCGACTCGGTGATCGTGCAACGCCTGATCGAGGAGTCCATCGCCCAATACCCCGGCAGATGCCCTTGCCCTTATAACGCCGCGAGCAATGGCAGCCGTTGTGGCAAGCGCAGTGCTTACAACCGCGACGGCGGCTATGCGCCCTTGTGCTTCAAGGAAGATGTCACCAAGGAAATGGTCCAGGCGTATCGGCAGCGTTCTGCCAGATAGCTTGCTCACCGGTACGCGTACTTATACGCGTGATCGGTGAGCAAAGCGGCCACAAATTTACTGAGCATTGATCCAGATGGTCTTAAGCTCGGTGTACTGATCATGCGCCCACTGCGACTTGTCGCGAC
>NZ_JANJFL010000027.1:0-83284 GCF_024584215.1 Pseudomonas sp. LJDD11 | reverse complement strand
TCCCCTAGGGGACTCGAACCCCTGTTACCGCCGTGAAAGGGCGGTGTCCTAGGCCACTAGACGAAGGGGACAAAACCTTCATGACCGGCTTGCGCCGATCGATTCAAAGTCATTGCTGGATGACTCTGAACCTTTAATTTGGTGGAGCTAAACGGGATCGAACCGTTGACCTCTTGCATGCCATGCAAGCGCTCTCCCAGCTGAGCTATAGCCCCACATCAGTGGACGGGGCGCATATTAAGAGCGATTAAATGTTCTGTCAAATTTATTTTCGCGAAAAATCAAAAACTTTTTTCGACAGAACAATCACTTACCTGCCCTGCCCCGCCCCACAAACCCGCTTACCGCAAGGCCACCAGAAACAACTCTGGCAGCCGTGTTCAGGTATTGCCAAACCCGCTCAGCCAATGGCGCCCAGCAGTTTTTCCCACTCTTTGTTTTCTTTCTTCGATACACCGCCAAGCAGGTCCAGCGCCTGACGCAGACGGAAGCGCGTCAGGTCCGGGCCGAGGATCTCCATGGCATCGAGCACCGATACCGAGCTGGCCTGGCCGGTAATGGCGGCGAACATCAATGGCATGGCATCACGCAACTTGAGTTGCAGATGCTCAACCACTGCCTGGATGCAGGCGGTGATGGCGTCTTTTTCCCATTGGCGCAGCGACTCAAGCTTCCAGAGGATCAACTGCATCAGTTGCCGAACCTGCTCAGGCGACAGTTTTTTGCTTTCGAACAGCGCTGTATCCGGTGTCACGCCACCGGCAAAGAAGAACCCGGCCAGCGGTGCAATCTGGCTGAAGGTCTCTACCCGGCCCTGCACATGCGGGGCGATCTTCATCATGTATTCAGGGTTGAGCGCCCACTGCTGGACCCGCGCCGCGAACTGCTCGACCGGCAGTTCACGCAACCACTGGCCATTGAGCCACGACAGTTTTTCGATATCGAAGATCGGCCCGCCCAGCGAGATACGCGACAGGTCGAAGTTGTCGACCATTTCTTGCAGGGTGAACTTCTCGCGCTCATCCGGCATCGACCAGCCCATCCGCCCCAGGTAGTTGAGCATGGCTTCGGGCATAAAACCCATGCGCTCGTAGAAGGTCACGGAGGTCGGGTTCTTGCGCTTGGACAACTTGCTCTTGTCCGGGTTACGCAGCAGCGGCATGTAGCACAGCTGCGGCTGTTCCCAGCCAAAGTACTCGTAAAGCAGAATCAGTTTGGGTGCCGATGGCAGCCATTCTTCGCCACGCAGCACGTGGGTGATGCCCATCAGATGGTCGTCGACCACGTTGGCCAGGAAGTAGGTCGGCAGGCCGTCGGCCTTCATCAGCACCTGCATGTCCATGCGGTCCCACGGGATCTCGACGTCGCCACGCAGCAGGTCCGGCACCACGCACACGCCTTCACTCGGCACCTTCATGCGGATCACGTGCGGCTCGCCAGCAGCCAGGCGGCGCTGGACCTCTTCAGGCGACAACAGCAGGGCGCGACCGTCATAGCGCGGTGTCTCGCCACGGGCTTGTTGCTCGGCGCGCATCTGGTCCAGTTCTTCAGCAGTGCAGAAGCACGGGAAGGCGTACCCTTTGTCGACCAGTTCCTGAGCGTACTGGCGGTAGATATCGCCGCGCTCGCTCTGCCGGTACGGACCATGCGGACCACCCACGTCAGGCCCCTCATTCCACTCGATACCGAGCCAGCGCAGGGCGTCGAAGATTTGCTGTTCGGACTCACGGGTCGAGCGCAACTGGTCGGTGTCTTCGATGCGCAGGATGAACTCGCCGCCGTGCTGTTTGGCAAAGCAGTAGTTGAACAGCGCGATATAGGCAGTGCCGACGTGAGGGTCGCCAGTAGGCGACGGCGCGATACGGGTACGGACAGTGGTCATGGATAGTTCCGGTTCAGGTCGATCAAACCGGGGATATTAGCAGGCCGGAGCCTCGTGGCTCCAGCGCACACCGTAGGAGCGGCTTTAGCCGCGAAAAAAAGCTTCGCGAGCGAGCTCGCTCCTACCGATGCATGACAGGGAATGTCACACGGTCAACAGCCGCTCGCGCAGTTTGGTGATTTCGTCGCGCAGTTGCGCCGCCGCTTCAAATTCCAGGTCGCGGGCCAGCTGGTACATCTTCTCTTCCAGTTGGCGGATGCGCTTGGTGATTTCGCTTGGCGAGCGCAATTGCCCATCGGCCCGCGCCTGCTCTTCGGCCGCCTTGGCGGCGCCCTTGCGTTTCTTGCTGCGTGCACCGGGCACCACCGCGCCTTCGAGAATGTCCGCAACTTCCCGCGACACACCTTTGGGCACAATGCCGTGGGCCTCGTTGAACGCCACCTGCTTTTCGCGGCGGCGTTCAGTCTCGTTGATCGCCCGCTCCATCGACCCGGTCATCCGGTCGGCATACAGAATCGCCCGGCCATTGAGGTTGCGCGCCGCCCGACCGATGGTCTGGATCAGTGAGCGTTCAGAGCGCAGGAAGCCTTCTTTGTCAGCATCAAGAATGGCCACCAGCGACACTTCGGGCATGTCCAGACCTTCGCGCAGCAGGTTGATGCCCACCAGCACATCGAAGGTGCCCAGCCGCAGGTCACGGATAATCTCGACCCGCTCGACGGTGTCGATGTCCGAATGCAGGTAGCGCACCTTGACCCCGTGATCGCCCAGATAATCGGTCAGGTCTTCGGCCATGCGCTTGGTCAGGGTGGTCACCAGCACGCGCTCCTCGACGGCCACGCATTTGTGGATTTCCGAGAGCAGATCATCGACCTGGGTCAGCGCCGGGCGAATCTCCACCCCAGGGTCGACCAGGCCGGTCGGTCGCACCACCTGCTCGACCACCCGCCCGGCATGTTCTTCTTCATAAGGCCCCGGCGTTGCAGAAACGAAGATGGTCTGCGGGCTGATCGCCTCCCACTCATCGAAGCGCATCGGCCGGTTATCCAGCGCCGATGGCAGACGGAAGCCGTATTCCACCAAGGTTTCTTTGCGCGAGCGGTCGCCTTTGTACATGGCACCGACCTGCGGAACGCTGACATGAGACTCATCGATCACCAGCAGGGCATTGGCCGGCAGGTAGTCGTAGAGGGTCGGCGGCGGCGCACCGGCCGGACGGCCGGACAAGTAGCGCGAGTAGTTTTCGATACCGTTGCAGTAGCCCAGCTCCAGCATCATTTCCAGATCGAAACGGGTGCGTTGTTCAAGGCGCTGGGCTTCCAGCAACTTATTGGCACCACGCAGGTAGTCGAGCCGCTCCTGCAGTTCGACCTTGATGCCCTCGACCGCTTCGAGCAGGGTCTCGCGCGGCATGACGTAGTGGCTTTTGGGGTAGAACGTGAAGCGCGGCAATTTGCTGATGACCTCACCGGTCAGCGGGTCAAATGCCGAGAGGCTTTCGACCTCGTCGTCGAACAACTCGATGCGGATCGCTTCCAGATCGGATTCTGCCGGGTAGACGTCGATCACATCACCGCGCACCCGGAAGGTGGCGCGGGCAAAATCCATGTCGTTACGGGTGTACTGCAGGTCAGCCAGGCGGCGCAGCAGCTCGCGCTGGTCAAGCCGGTCGCCCCGGTCGATGTGCAAGACCATCCGCAGGTAAGTTTCCGGGCTGCCCAGACCGTAAATGCACGACACCGTGGTGACGATGATCGCATCCTTGCGCTCCAGCAATGCCTTGGTCGCCGACAACCGCATCTGCTCGATATGGTCGTTGATCGAGGCGTCCTTCTCGATGAAGGTATCCGACGACGGCACATAGGCTTCGGGCTGATAGTAGTCGTAGTAGGAAACGAAGTACTCCACTGCGTTGTTGGGGAAGAACGCCTTGAATTCCCCGTACAACTGCGCAGCCAATGTCTTGTTCGGCGCCAGCACCAGGGTCGGGCGCTGCACCTGGGCAATCACGTTGGCAATGCTGAAGGTCTTGCCGGAGCCGGTTACCCCGAGCAGGGTCTGGTGCGCCAGCCCGGCCTCAATGCCCTCGACCATCAGGCGGATGGCTTCAGGCTGGTCGCCGGCAGGTTGAAAACGGGTAACGAGCTGGAACTCGGACATGACCGGCCTCTTGGGTGATCGCTTGCGAAAAATATCACGGCCTGCTCGACCGCACCTGTAAGGATATACACCCTTTGATAGCGTTTGCACCCCTGATAAAGGATTGAGGCCGGTGGCTGTCGGTGGTTCAACAAAAGTAACGGTCAAAAAAGCGAAATATTTGGAAAAAACCCACCGGATGCCGTCGCCGTATCCGGCGTTGCTCACTATACTCATTCCCCGTTTGTGCACTGCTCTGGGGCATTCGGACCGGAGCGTGCGTCCTTTCTTCTTCCTACTCAGAGCCGCCGCAAACAATGAGCCTGTTCTCCGCTGTCGAAATGGCACCACGCGATCCTATCCTGGGCCTCAACGAAGCATTCAACGCTGACACCCGTACCAACAAGATCAACCTGGGCGTGGGTGTCTACTGTGACGAAGACGGGCGCATCCCGCTGCTGCGCGCGGTGGCCAAGGCCGAAGAGATCCGCGTCGCCCAGCATGCGCCACGCGGCTACCTGCCAATCGACGGCATCGCCGCGTACGACCAAGCGGTGCAAAAGCTGCTGCTGGGCGCCGACTCGCCGCTGATCGCCTCCGGCCGCGTGCTGACCACCCAGTCGGTCGGTGGCACCGGCGCGCTGAAAATCGGCGCAGATTTCCTCAAGCAACTGCTGCCGGGCGCAACCGTCGCCATCAGCGACCCAAGCTGGGAAAACCACCGCGCGCTGTTCGAAACCGCCGGCTTCCCGGTGCAGAACTACCGCTACTACGACGCCGCCAACCACGACGTGAACCGCGTCGGCATGCTCGAAGACCTGCAGAACCTGCCAGAGCGCTCGATCATCGTCCTGCACGCCTGCTGCCATAACCCGACTGGCGTCGACCTGAGCCTGGACGACTGGAAAAAGGTCCTGGAAGTGGTCAAGGCGAAAAACCACGTGCCATTCCTCGACATGGCCTATCAAGGCTTCGGCCAGGGCATCGACGAAGACGCCGCTGCCGTGCGGCTGTTCGCCGATTCAGGCCTGACCTTCTTCGCTTCCAGCTCGTTCTCCAAGTCCCTGTCGTTGTATGGCGAGCGGGTCGGCGCGCTGTCGATCATCACCGCCTCCAAAGAAGAAACCGGCCGGGTGCTGTCGCAGGTCAAGCGTGTGATCCGCACCAACTACTCCAACCCGCCGACCCACGGCGCAATCATCTCTGCTGCCGTTCTCAACGACCCGGCACTGCGCGCGATGTGGGAAGAAGAACTGGCTGAAATGCGTGTACGCATCAAAGACATGCGCAAAGCGCTGGTCGAGCGCCTGGCCAACAACCCGGTCGGCCAGGACTTCAGTTTCGTCGCTCGTCAGCAAGGCATGTTCTCCTATTCGGGGCTGACCGCCGCCCAGGCCCAGCGTCTGCGCAACGAGTTCGGTATCTATGCACTGGACACCGGACGTATCTGCGTCGCTGCGCTGAACCAGAAGAACATCGATCAGGTGTGCGAGGCGATTATCCAAGTGCTTTAAGCACTGCCGTTGACCTCCCTCCCCGCAGGCATCCATTGATGCCTGCGGCACCTTGCCAGCCCATTTAGCGGCTACCCCACCCTTCTTGAAATATTTTTTTACATATTTCAGCCAATGTTGGATGCGGGTATTTCGTTCTCATTCGTCTTTATCTAGATACACCGGCTGCGTTTGCTATCGTTGCGGCCAAATGGCGTCTACCGGAGTCTCGCTTCAGAAGGCTCCGACCCGTGAATCGAGACCTGCTTCCAATGTCCAAGAAATCCCGCTCAAAAATCTGGTTCCTGGTGCACAGCTGGGTGGCGTTGCCTATCTGGTTTTTTGTCCTGATCGTGTGCGTGACCGGCACCCTGGCCGTGGTCAGCAAGGAGATCGTGTGGCTGGCCTACCCTGAGGTTCGCGCCACGGCACCTTCGGACGACGCCCAGCGACTGAGTTTCGAACAGATCCGCAACACCATCAAACAGAACGAACCCAACCTGAATGTAGGCTTCATTTCGCAGCCCGACGGGGACTACTTCGCCCTCAATGTGCGGGTTACCTTTCCTGAGGGTCGCACCACCAATGCCTACGTCAACCCCTACACCGGGGCCATCCAGGGCTTTGCCGCGTCGTTCGACTTCCGCCAATTCACCCGCGCCCTGCATGGCTGGTGGCTGGTGCCGTTCACCAATGGTTACTCCTGGGGCTGGTATCTGGTATCGCTGCTGGGCATTCCGATGCTGGTGTCGCTGATCACCGGCCTGGTGGTCTACAAAAAATTCTGGAAAGGCTTTTTCAAGCCGACCTTGCGTTTCAACCACGGCGCACGGATCTTCTGGGGCGACTTCCACCGCCTGAGCGGCATCTGGTCGATCTGGTTCATCCTGGTCATTTCGGTGACCGGTATCTGGTTCCTGATCCAGGCCATTCTGGGCGATAACAATATCAGCCTGTCCAGCCGCGCACCGGCAGCCTCGATCCTGCCACACGCGTCGGTGCCATTGACCGCCGATGGCAAGCCAGTCCCGATGATCTCCCTGGACAAGGCGATGGAAATCGCCCAACAGCATATTCCGGGTCTTGAAGCCAGCTTCATCAGCCCGCCACTCAACGCCTACAGCAACATGAGCATCGCCGGTCGCAGCTGGTACCCATTGATGTTCCAGACCGCAGAGATCAACCCCTACACCGGTGAAGTGGCGTCGACCCATCTGCTGTCGGACCGTAACAAGATCGAGTTCGTCACCGAGTCGATGCGCCCGCTGCACACCGGCGACTTCGGCGGTATCTGGATCAAGCTGATCTGGGCGTTTTTCGGCCTGGTGCTGAGCATGATGGTGCTCAGCGGCCTGTTGATCTGGAGCAAGCGCACCGCGCTGGCAACCCTCAACGCCCTCAAGCGTGAGGCCAAGACCGCCAACCAGGCCAAGGCCAGGCCCGAGCCTGCCGTGCCCCACGTACCTGCGGAGACTTCCCTGTGAGCAAGGCTGCAACCGTGCAACAGCAACGCTCGCCCTTGAGCCGTCTTTGGCATAAGTGGCGCTTCCACATCAATGTTTTGCTGATCCTGATTCCGCTGGGGTTCATGCCCAAGTATTTTGCCGATGCGGCACTGTTTCGCGGCGACGCCGGCCTTGGCCAGCGCGATATCGGTCAGGTCCAGGTCGGTCCCTGGAGTCTGCGCCTGGCCGAACTGCGCGATGAAGCGCCGCGCCTGGATGCGCCGGTCGGCTACATGAAGAGCTTCAATGCCGCGCTGTGCACTGAATGCGCCGAGCAGGTCAAAGCCACCTACCTGCGCATCGGCAAGCCGCGCAGCCTGCGTACTGCCGGCGCGATTTTCTTCGGCCCGGCTTATCGCATGGGTGCCTTTATGCAGATTCCCGAGAACAGCCCGCTTGATGCCGAGCTGTGGATCACCATGGAAGGCTGGGACGGTGCCGTCCATCAAGCCTCCATCCCCCTTGCACAAGCCTCTCCGGCAACCGTGGCCTGGCTGAAAACCCAAGGAGCCAAAAAATGAGTTTATTTTCCCTGCGCCGCGTCGCGGCAAGTGCCCTGCTGATTCTGGGCGTCAGCGGTACGGCCCTGGCGCATAACCCGATCTGTGAATGCGAGCAGATCGACAGCGAGAACATCCGCTGCACCGGCGGTTTCTCCGACGGCAGCGCAGCCGCTGGCGTGACCCTGGATGTGATCGGCTATGACGAGACCATCCTGCTGCCCGGCAAACTGGGCAACGATTCGACCCTGACCTTCAAAAAGCCGGCAGCCGAGTTCTACGTGCTGTTTGACGCAGGTCCCGGCCACGTGGTGGAAATCGACCAGGCGGATATCGCCTCCCGATGAGTACCCAGACGCGCCAGATTGTCCGCCCGGCCGGCGCCGGGCATGAAACCCTCTACGTGCTGCTGACCTGCCTGCTGATTCTCGCGGTGGCCAGCGCGGTGATCGGCCTGCGCGGTGAAAGCCATGAGCCCGAGGCCGTGGCCAGCCATCAACTGGATGCCCGCCGTGACCTGAATGCCGCCGAGCAAGGCATCTATGCCGACCTGCGGGTAAGCCTCGATGAGGCCCGTCTGTTGGCCCAGGAGCAACAAACCCCGGTGAGCGTTGAGCAATTGGCTGAAGAAGGCCTGCCGCCGTTCGTGCAGGATGTCAGCGCCACCACCCGTGGTGCGCATCAATGGCAGATGGCCGGTGACGCCTGGCTGGGCCTGAGCCAGGCCAGCGAGGTGGCCGGCTCGTTTCTGCTGCGCAACCAGCGCCACGCCGAGCAAACTGCCGACGCCCCGGCGGACATCTGGATCAACCGTAACGCGCGCCTCAGCGCCCCCTCCGACCTGAGCGACGCGAGCCTGATCGCCGCTGGCTGGAAGCAGGTCGTTAGCCAGTTCGATGCGGGTGTCACCCGTCAGCATCGGCACTGAACCCACGCACTCATCGCACAGAAGATCGCCTGACCATGCCTATTTCGCTCCCCCGTCGCCCTCTGCTGGGCGTCCTGCTGGCCGGCCTGTTCGCCATCACGTTGCCATCACTAGCCAGCGCCGAGGCTGCCAAACGCCTGCGCATCGGCATCACCCTGCACCCGTACTACAGCTATGTCAGCAACATCGTCGGCGACAAGGCCGAGGTGGTGCCGCTGATCCCGGCCGGTTTCAACCCGCACGCCTACGAACCTCGCGCCGAAGATATCAAACGGATCGGCTCGCTGGACGTGATCGTGCTCAACGGCGTGGGCCACGACGATTTCGCTGACCGC
This sequence comes from Pseudomonas sp. LJDD11, assembly GCF_024584215.1. Classification (NCBI taxonomy): domain Bacteria; kingdom Pseudomonadati; phylum Pseudomonadota; class Gammaproteobacteria; order Pseudomonadales; family Pseudomonadaceae; genus Pseudomonas; species Pseudomonas sp. LJDD11. Next base: position 74,502 of record NZ_JANJFL010000027.1, on the reverse strand, counting down.
ATGATCGAGGCCAGCGAAAATCCCAAGGTCCCGGTGATCGAAGCGAACGCCGACGTACCACTACTGGCCGCCACCGGTATTGCCGCCCGCGGCGCCGGCAAGGTGGTCAACCCGCACACCTTCCTGTCGATCAGCGCCTCGATCGCCCAGGTCAATAACATTGCCCGTGAACTGGGCAAGCTCGACCCGGACAACGCCAAGACCTACACCGCCAACGCCCGGGCCTACGCCAAGCGGCTGCGGCAGATGCGTGCCGACGCCCTGGCCAAGCTGACCCAGGCACCCAATGCCGAGTTGCGCGTGGCGACGGTGCACGCCGCCTACGACTACCTGCTGCGCGAATTTGGTCTGGAGGTCACCGCAGTGGTCGAGCCGGCCCACGGCATCGAACCCAGCCCCAGCCAGCTGAAAAAAACCATCGACCAACTGCGCGAGCTGGACGTGAAGGTGATCTTTTCCGAAATGGATTTCCCTTCCAGCTATGTCGATACCATCCAGCGCGAGTCCGGTGTGAAACTCTACCCGCTGTCGCACATTTCCTACGGCGAGTACACCGCCGACAAGTATGAAAAGGACATGACCGGCAACCTCGACACCGTGGTCCGGGCCATTCAGGAGAGTGGCGCATGACCGCAGCCGAACAGATCCAGCGGACCCGCAACGGCCCGGCCATCGAATTCGACCAGGTCAGCCTGACCCTGGGCCGCACGGTGATTCTTGACCGTATCAGCTTCGCGGTGGAACCCGGCAATATCCACGCACTGGTCGGCCCCAACGGCGGCGGCAAGAGCTCGCTGATCAAAACCCTGCTCGGCCAGATGCCGCACCAGGGTCAACTCAGCCTGCAATGGCCCGCCGCGCAAGGCGTGATCGGCTATGTACCCCAGGCGCTGGAGTTCGACCGTGGCCTGCCGATGACCGTCGAAGACTTCATGGCCGCCATGTGCCAACGCCGCCCGGCCTTTCTCGGCCTGTCCAGGCATTACGCCGCCGCCATCGGTGAAGCGCTGGAGCGGGTCGGGATGCACGACAAACGCAAGCGACGCATGGGCGCGCTGTCCGGTGGTGAGCGCCAGCGCGTGCTGCTGGCCCAGGGGCTGATTCCCAGCCCGCAACTGCTGGTGCTCGACGAACCCATGTCAGCCCTCGACGAACCGGGCATCCAGGTCTTCGAACGGCTGCTTGCCGACTGGCGACGCAGCGGCATCACAGTGCTGTGGATCGAGCACGATCTGGCCGCGGTAAAGCGCCTGGCTGATCGGGTCACCGGGCTGAATCGCCGGGTGCTGTTCGATGAATCGGCGCAGACTGCACTGACCCCGGAGCGGCTGCTCACGCTGTTTTCTGCCCAGCCACGCAGCAGCGGGGGTGACGCGTGATGTCTTACGAGAACTTTCGCCTGTTCGTTCAGGACCTCGCCAGTTCCGGCTATCTGCCTGAAGCACTGGCCTATGGTTTTGTGGTCAACGCCCTGCTGGCCGGCCTGCTGATCGGTCCGGTGCTGGGCGGTTTGGGCACCCTGGTGGTGGTCAAGCGCTTCGCGTTCTTTTCCGAAGCAGTCGGCCACGCCGCCCTGACCGGCGTGGCCATCGGCATCCTGCTCGGCGAGCCCTATACCGGCCCGTACGGCAGCCTGTTCGCCTACTGCCTGCTGTTCGGCATCGTGCTCAACTATTTACGCAACCGTACCGGCTTGACGCCGGATACCTTGATTGGGGTATTCCTATCGGTATCCCTGGCAATGGGCGCCAGCCTGCTGCTGGTGCTGGCCGGCAAGATCAACGTGCATATCCTCGAAAACGTACTGTTCGGCTCGGTGCTGACCGTCAATGGCAACGACCTGTTGGTGCTGACCGTGGTCGGCGCGCTGGTCATGGGGTTGAGCCTGCCGCTCTACAACCGCATCATGCTGGCCAGCTTCAACCCGCAACTGGCTGCGGTGCGCGGCGTGGCGGTCAAGCTGCTGGACTATCTGTTTGTGGTGCTGGTAACCCTGATCACCGTGGCGGCGGTAAAAGTCATCGGCGCGATTCTGGTCGGCGCCCTGCTGGTCATTCCGGCAGCGGCGGCCCGCCTGCTGAGCCAGTCGCTCAAGGGCTTTTTCTGGATTTCGGTGTTGATCGCCACGGTCAGCACCCTGTGCGGGATCCTGCTGCCCATCGTCTTCGACCTGCCGGTGCCTTCCGGCGCTGCCATCATTCTGGTCTGCGGGGCGGCCTTCGCCCTGGCCGCCATCGCCCGTGGCACCCTCCCCAGCCTGAAAGGGAACATCGGATAATGCACCTGCCCAACCTGCGTACCCTTAGCCCCGCAATCAGCCTCGCAATCAGCCTGGCACTGCCGCTTGGCGGTCTGTTCAGCCCTCACCTGCTGGCCGCTACGCCGCCACCGGCCCAGCAGCAGGCCGCCAAGCCGGTGCGGGTGCTGGCGAGCCTGCCCATCACCTACGGCCTCGGTCAGTTGCTGCTCAAAGACAGCGGCGTGGTGCTGGAGCGCGCCGCCGCCGCCAACCTGCCCGGCTCGCGGCAAAGCGCCTACTTCAGCGGTCGCGGCGCCGAGGCTCTACATAAGCTGGCCAACCAGGCCGATGCAGTGATCGGCCTGCGCTCGATCTGGACTGAAGACCCGCTGTACACCCACGCCCGACGCAGCAATATCCGCATCGTCGAGATCGATGCGGCGCGCCCGGTGGACGGCGCCCTGCCCGGCGTGGCCCTGCAACCCGGCGACACCACCGATGGCCTGAACAGCCAGCCGTGGCTGGCCAGCCACAACCTCGGGCGCATGGCCGACGTACTGGCCGCCGACCTGGTGCGCCTGGCACCCGAGGCAAAGGCAAAGATCGACAGCAATCTGGCAGGCCTCAAGCAGCAGCTACTGAAACTCAGTGCCGACAGCGAAAAACGCCTGGCCCAGGCCGACAGTGTGGCGGTGGTCAGCCTTTCCGAGCGGCTGGGCTACCTGATCAGCGGCCTGAACCTTGAGCAGGTCGGCCGCCAGGTGCTGGCTGACGACCAATGGACGCCTGCGGCCCTGAACACCCTGAGCACAACACTCAAGGACAATGAGGTGGCGGTGGTGCTTGACCATCGTGAGCCACCAGAGGCCGTCAAGGCGGCGATCAGTGCCGCCGGCAGTCAATTGCTGGTGCTCGGTAATGAAGCCGAAGATCCACTGACCGGGCTGCAGAGCGATGTAGAACAGCTCATCAAGGCGCTGACCAAAGGCTGAACCGCTGCACTGAAAAGCCAACGGGCGGTTCGCTGTGCGAGCCGCCCGTTTTTTTTGCCTTACTTGCTGGCGTGCATCACTGGCTGCGGCTCCGGCATGGCCGATGAGTGGTGGTTGAGGATCTTCCACTGGCCGCCGACTTTTTCATACAGGAAGGTGTAACGGGCCTGCACGTCACGGGTCTTGCCGTTGGCGTCGGTCAGGGTGAAGGTGTAGACCCCGCTGTCCATCGCCGCATCATTACCCAGTTGGCGCACTTCCCGATAGTTGATACGGCCGACCGGCTTGAGCGCCAGAAAGTGCTCGAAGTAGTCAGTGATCAATGCCGGGGTATTGCGCACCTGGTTGGACACGGTCGGCTGCAACACCGCATCCGGGGCATACAGACTGACCACCTGCTGGGCGCTGCCGGTCTTCAAAGCCGCGTTCCACTGATCGAACAGGCTGGCGATCTCACGCTCTTTGGCATTGCTCGGCAACTCGGCCACCGTACGGTACACATAAGGAGCAATCGGGTCAGCGGCAGACACCCAGGGTGCGCCAAGGGCGAGGGTCAGAGCCAGGACAGTAGTTTTCAGTTTCATCGCGGTGATTCCTGCGGGTTGGTATGGGCTGTACTTTGCCGCGCCGCGCTGAGCCAGCCATCGGCCAACCGGGGTTATTTGCCTATGCCATTCGGCAGATGGGCAATACCCTGCCAGCCGGGTTCTAATAGCACTCTGGCGCCCGGGCGGGCGCCCCTCCGGAGCCTTCTGCATGCACAGTTCAGCCCATGACCCCGCCAGCGCCCTGGCAATCCGTACCCAGTATCGCCAGTCACAAAGCCGCGCCGCACGACTGCGCCTGCTGGTCGACACCGGCAGGGAGCTGACCCGGCTGGCTCCGCAGGCCATGCGCCAGCAAGTGGTCCAGCGCGCCTGTGCGTTTGTCGCCATGGATCACGGCCTGTTGCTGGAATGGGATGTTGAAGAGGCCGTGCAACCCACTGCCAGCGTGGGCAATCAGGAACAGCTGAGCGAGCTGGCCGGCCAGGCCGATACTTCAGCCAAGGAACCGCGCTGGCTGGAGCGACTCGACAGTGCCCTGCCCAACGTCCTGTGCCTGCCGTTGCGCGGCGCCGATGACCGCCCGTTCGGCATGCTGTTGCTGGCCAACAGCGTACCGATTGGTGCCCCCGACAGCGAAGACATCGAATCGCTGCATCTGCTGGCTACCTTGCTGGCTGCGCATCTGGAGAACAGCCGCCTGCTGCAGACGCTGATCGTGCGCGAACGCAGCATGTCCGAGCTGGTTAATCGGCTGTTCAGTGCCCAGGAGGATGAACGCAAGCGGGTCGCCTATGACCTGCACGACGGCCTGGCCCAGACCCTGGCCGGTCTGCATCAGCGCCTGCAAGGTTTTGCCGGGCGCTGCCCACCGCTGAACGCGCCGCTGGACGACGATCTGCAGGCCATTCTCGATCTGGCCCAGCATTGCGTGGGCGAAGGCCGGCGCCTGATTGGCGGCCTGCGCCCCAGCGTGCTGGACGACTTCGGCCTGTTCCAGGCGGTGGACAAGGAAGTCGACCGGCTGCGCGAGGCCGGCATCACCGTGCACTGGTTTTCCCGCTCACTTTCGCGCCTGCCCAGCCATGTAGAGATCGCGCTGTTTCGGATTGCCCAGGAAGGCATCAACAATATCCTCAAGCACGCCGGGGCCGCCAACGTCAAACTGGAGCTGGAGCTGCACCAGAGCCATGTCGCACTGCTGCTTGAAGACGACGGTCGTGGCTTCGACAGCAACCTGCCAGCGAGCGGTCAGTCGCTGGGCCTGGTGGCCATGCAGGAGCGCGCCGGCCTGCTGGGCGGGCGCTTCAGCTGTACCAGTCGCCCGGCGGGCGGCACCCGATTACGCGCCATTGTTCCGTTAACCCATCACAACAAGGCAAACTCATGACTGCACCCCTGCGCCTGGTCCTGGCCGACGACCACGAAGTCACCCGCACCGGTTTCGTCGCGCTGCTGGCCGGGCACCCGGAGTTTGATGTGGTGGGCCAGGCCAGTGATGGCCAGCAGGCCGTAGCCCTGTGCGAAGCCATGCAACCAGACATTGCCATCCTCGACATCCGCATGCCGGTGCTCAATGGATTGGGGGCAGCTCGCCTGCTGCAACAACGCATGCCTGCGCTGAAGGTGGTGATTTTCACCATGGACGACAGCATTGATCATCTGGAAGCGGCGATTACTGCCGGCGCAGTGGGGTATCTGCTCAAGGACGCCAGCCGTGATGAGGTGATTGCTAGCCTGCAGCGGGTCGCCCGTGGTGAAGAGGCCCTCAATGGGGCGGTCAGCGCCCGCTTATTGCGGCGCATGGCCGAGCGCGGCGCACAGGCCGCTCCGACGCTCGAAACCCTCACCGCCCGTGAGCGTCAGGTGCTTGAACTGGTGGCCGGCGGCTGCAGCAACCGGGAAATCGGCGAACGCCTGGGCATCACCACCGGCACGGCCAAAGCCCACGTCGAGCGGGTGATCGGCAAACTCGGTGCGGCTGACCGCACCCAAGCGGCGGTGCGCGGTGTCGCGCTCGGCCTGGTGCCCAGCCAATGGACATAAAACCGCCTGCTGCGGCCAAACAGAGCCCGGCCAGTCGCTGGGCCGACCTGCCCTTGCGCGGCAAGGCGCTGGTGGCGATTTCCCTGCCGCTGGTGCTGCTGCTCTGTTCACTGGTGCTGATCTACATCACCGAACGCCAGACCGCCCGCGCCGAAGAAGACGTACGCCGGGTGCTGCTGGTGCAGGGCGATATCCAGACCGTGCACACCCAACTGGCCGAAGCCGCCGCCAGCGTACGCGGCTACCTGCTGACCCGCCGCGAAGACTTTCTGCCGGTTTACCTGCGTGCCGAAGCGCTGATAGACGCCGCCTTGCAACGGCTCGATCAGAACGTGCGCGATGCGCAGATCCGCGCCCACCTTGAAGCCATCGAGCCGCTGATCCAGACCAAGGTTGAGGGCCTGGCCTTGCTGCGCACTCTCAACGATGCCGACGGCCAGGCCGTTGCCGCCATTCTGGTTGAGAACAAGCACATCCTCGACGAGCTGCGCGAACGCATCAGCCTGATGCGTACCCGCGAGGACACCCTGCTCGACGAGCGCACCGCCGACGCGGCTGCCACCCGCCAACGGCTGTTGCTGTCGACCTTGTTGGCGGCCGGCTGCGGCCTGTTCGGCGCGATCGTCGCGGTGCTGTTACTGTCGCGCGGTATCGTCACTCGGGTCCAGCAGGTTCAAGGCAATGCCCAGCGCCTGGCGCTCGGCCAACCGCTGCATCCGCAGCCCCCTGAAAACGATGAAATTGGCCAGTTGGGTAGCCGCCTGGTGGAAGCCGGGCAGTTACTGGCCGAGCGTGAACGCGCCTTGCGTGACAACGAAGAACGCTTGCGCCTGATCATCGACGGGGTCAAGGACTACGGAATCTTCGCGCTGGACACCAAAGGCCAGGTCACCAGCTGGAACGCCGGCGCCGAGCGCATCAAGGGCTACACCGAGCAGGAGATCCTCGGTCGCCACTTCTCGCTGTTCTATCTGCCCGAGGAGCGTCCGCATCACCCGGCCATGGCCTTGAACGAAGCCACTCGCCAAGGCCACTACATGGAAGAAGGCTGGCGCTGCCGCCAGGACGGCAGCCGTTTCTGGGCCAGCGTGGTGATCACCGCCCAATACGATGGCAGCGGTGTGCTGCGCGGTTTCTCAAAGATTACCCGCGACATCACCGACCGGCGCAGCGCTGAAATTGCCCTGCGCACGGCCCGTGAGGAAGCAGAAAGTGCCAGCCGGGCCAAAAGCGAGTTTTTATCGCGGATGAGCCATGAGCTGCGCACGCCACTCAACTCGATCCTTGGGTTCGCGCAGCTGCTGGACATGGATGCCAGCCCCGCGCACCGCGCTCAGGTCGGGCATATCCTGCGTGCCGGCCAGCATCTGCTGACCCTGATCAACGAGATTCTCGACATTGCCCGCATCGAAGCCGGACGCCTGCCCCTCAACCCTGAACCCGTTGCCCTGACCGAGGTGTTGCAGGAAGCGCTGAGCCTGGTCTGGCCCATGGCAAGCGACGCCGGGATCGAGCTGAGCGAGCCACCGGCGCTGCCTCGGGACTGGGGTGTGACAGCAGACCGGCAACGCCTGATTCAAGTGCTGCTCAACCTGTTATCCAATGCCATCAAATACAACCGCAGCGCCGGCCGGGTGTGGATCACGGTGGCGCAACAACCCGGCTGCATGACGATAACCGTCCACGACACCGGCACGGGGATCCCTGTCGAGCGGCTGGATCGCCTGTTCAAACCCTTCGAACGCCTGGGCAACGACCCTAATGTAGAAGGCACCGGCCTGGGTCTGGCGCTGAGTCGTAATCTGCTGCAAGCCATGCAAGGCGATTTGCTGGTGAACAACCGGCCAGGCCAGGGTTGCAGCTTCATTATGCAACTGCCCGCCGCTCAGATAGCGCCACAGCGAGCCATTGAACAACCGCCCGCCCTGCGCCAGGAAATACCGACACCGACTGCCGCAACGGTGCGCGGCAAGGTACTGTGCATTGAAGACAATCTGTCGAGCATGGCGTTGATCGAAACCCTGCTGCAACGCCGCCCCGGCATCCAGTTGCTGTCGAGCATGCTCGGCCAGTTGGGCCTGGACCTGGCACGCCAGCATGCACCGGACCTGATCCTGCTGGACGTTAACCTGCCTGACCTGCAGGGCCTGGAAGTGCTGCAGCGGCTGCGCCAGTCGGCGGCCACGGCCAATGTGCCGGTGCTGATGATGACCGCTGATGCCAGCGACCTGACCCAAAGCGCCTTGCGTGCCGCCGGTGCCAGCGCGATTCTCACCAAGCCGCTGCACATCCCGGCGTTTCTCGATCACCTGGACCTGCATCTACCGGAGCCTGCATGAACGGAGATTTCCGAATTCTGATCATCGACGATCAACGTCCCAACCTCGATCTGATGGAACAGTTACTCGCGCGTGAAGGCCTGCGCAACGTGCTGAGCAGCACCGAACCGCTTCGTACCTTGGACCTGTTCAACAGTTTTGAGCCCGACCTGGTGATACTCGACCTGCACATGCCGGAGTTCGACGGCTTCGCGGTGCTGGAACAGCTGAATCGGCGCATTCCGGCCAATCACTACCTGCCGATTCTGGTCCTGACCGCCGATGCGACCCGCGATACACGCTTGCGCGCCCTGGCCCTCGGCGCCCGGGACTTCATCAGTAAACCGCTCGATGCCCTGGAAACCATGCTGCGGATCTGGAACCTGCTGGAAACCCGGGCGCTGTACAAAACCCTGCGCCAGTTGATACCAGCAGAAAACATCGAACTGCTGCACCCGCGCAGCACGCCGGTGCAGCAGTGAGCGCAATGACTACTTGATCAGTACCACCGGGACCGAGACATCATGGATCACCCGGTTGGCCACCGAGCCCAACAGCAAACCGCCGAAACTGCCCAGCCCACGAGTGCCCATCACCACAGTGTCACACCCGAGCTTCTTGACTGCATCGGCAATCTGCTCGGCGACATTGCCCATATCGACATGAACCTCATGGGCGATGCCGCTGGCATTAAGCTGCGCACTGGCTTTGTTCAGCACGCCCATGGCCTCATTGATCAAACCGGCCCGCACACCTTCGATCATGTCCGGCGCAAGATAATCGCCATAAGCCATCGGGCTGGACTGAACGTTGAGCACATGGACTTCCAGCGGCCGGGCGACCTGGCCTGCCAGATTGATCACATAGTCCAGCGCATGCCGGGCGTGAGCCGAACCATCGAAAGGAACCAGAACCTTGTGCATGACTGCTCTCCTGCAAGTGGGTATGTATTGAACATAGCCCCATGCCCGAGCAGCAGCCAGTGCGTTTCGGCGCCGCCTTGATCCAGGACAACAGCGGGTGAAATATAGTGATTACCGCCCCGCCCCACTTGATGACCGGGCACACTCAGGCAGGGATGGAATCCTGAGTCAAGCGAGCTTAAGGGGTGGTATTAAATGAGCGACTGGTGAATGCGCGTAAATCGGTTTTCCCGGTGCCGCCTCAACAAGACGACACCTGGCTTACATAGTTAACGCCCTTCCAGAATCTGCGCCGCCTGATCAAACAGCGCCAGTGGCTGTTCGGCTTTCTGGATATCGGTAGAGAGAATCTGCCGGAAACGCCGCGCCCCCGGAAAACCCACCGCCAGGCCAAGGATGTGGCGGGTGATATGGTGCATGTTGCCACCGCGCCCAAGATAATCGACCACATAAGGGCGCAACGCCGCCATGGCCTCGGCACGGCTGATGGGCGCCTGCTGCACGCCAAACAGCTTGCTATCGACCTCGGCCAGCAGATAAGGGTTATGGTAAGCCTCACGCCCCAGCATCACGCCGTCAAAGGTCTGCAAGTGCGCATGGCAGTCTTCCAGAGTTTTGATACCGCCATTGAGGATGATTTCCAGGTCTGGAAAATCAGTCTTCAATTGCGCAGCCACGTCGTAGCGCAGCGGCGGAACCTCGCGGTTCTCCTTGGGCGACAGCCCTTCGAGAATCGCAATCCGCGCATGCACGGTAAAACTGCGGCACCCCGCCTCACGCACCTGGCCGACGAAATCGCACAGTTGCTCATAGCTGTCACGACCATTAATACCGATCCGATGCTTGACCGTGACCGGAATCGCCACGGCATCCTGCATGGCCTTCACGCAATCACTGACCAGTGCCGGATGGCCCATCAGGCAAGCGCCGATCATGTTGTTCTGCACCCGGTCGCTCGGGCAACCGACGTTCAGGTTGACCTCGTCATACCCCGCCGCTTCAGCCAGACGCGCACAAGCCGCCAGATCCGCCGCATTGCTGCCCCCCAGTTGCAGGGCCAACGGGTGTTCGGCCTCGTGATGACCGAGAAAACGCTCGCGATCACCGAACAACACCGCACCGGTAGTGACCATTTCGGTGTAGAGCAAGGTGTGTTTGGAGAGCAGGCGCAGAAAGTAACGGCAATGGCGATCCGTCCAATCCATCATCGGCGCCACGGAGAAGCGGCGGGAGGGGTCGGGCTTGGTGGGTTTGAGAGAAGCGGCAGTATCGGGCTGGATAGTCACGGTTGCAGTTCGGCACGTCAGAAAGCGAGATCAGGCGACGTAAACGACACCTGACGAAAGGTGCATAGTTTAACAGGAAGTCGCAGAGCACATGAGATTCGCCTCACCACCACTCAGCGCCGCCCCTCTGCCAGCATCCGCACCGCCAGCCCAGCCAGTACTGTGCCCATCAGCCAGCGTTGCAGCACCTGCCATAGCGGACGCTCGCCAAGGAAAACCGCAATGGCACCGGCCATAAACACGATCAGCGCGTTGATGCTGACGCTGACCATGATCTGGGTAGTGCCCAGGATCAACGATTGCACCAGCACACTGCCATGGCCTTCAGGCGCGATGAACTGCGGCAACAACGACAGGTACATCACGGCGATTTTGGGATTGAGCAGGCTGGTGATGAAACCCATCATGAACAGCTTGCGCGGGCTGTCTTTAGGCAGGTCACGAACCTGAAACGGCGACCGGCCGCCGGGCTTGACCGACTGCCAGGCCAGGTACAACAGATACAGGGCACCTGCCAGACGCAAAGCGTCGTAGGCATAAGGCACCGCCATGACCAATGCGGTGATCCCCAGCGCGGCGCAGAACATATAGACCATGAAGCCCAGCGCCACGCCACCGAGGGAAATCAGCCCGGCCATCCGGCCCTGACAGATGGAACGGGAAATCAGATAGACCATGTTCGGACCGGGCGTCAGCACCATCACCAGACAAATGAGCGCAAAGGCAAACAGACTGGCGAGTTCGGGGATAGGGCTGCTCCTGCACATGAAGATGGGTCGTCAGAAGTGCCACTATACCGCCAGTCGGGTGCGTGATCGATTGCTTTGGCCATTACAGCCAGCAGATGCTTTTTTGGGCACACGTATGCGCGGAGGCGCACGTGCGGTGTTGCTCAGTTGAATATGGGACATTCATTGATCTCCAGATAACAGACGACTGGATCAGGTCATCGAAGCTGGCGAAGGACAGCTCCACCGCGATATCGCCGGCCACGCTGTAGGTACCGCCACGGCTGGGCGGACGCTGGCGGGACTGGTTCATTTCGGCGGTGTCGATCTGGTTGATGTTCGGGGTCAGCCCGGAACTGACGAAGCGGATCGGCTTCCAGGCCGGATTGGCCGCAATCGCGCCGCTCACTTCTTCGATGTAGTAGGTCTCGACGGCGGAGCCGTTGGCCATTTTGCTCATGTTTCACTCTCCATATAACGAAAAAACCCGCTCGAAGGCGGGTACGGGTGGGTGTTGCAGATGAAAGGGTTGGGCTGGACTTAGAGGGTGTCTACAACATGGCTGCACTCGGCAATACGGCGTTGAAATCGACCTAAAAATGCTCATGTACTTATGTACACTGCGCTTTTTCGCCCGATTTCGCCTTGTCTTGCCTTCGTTCGCCTATTTTGTAAACACCCTCTTAGCGGTTACCGCCGCCGAACTTCTGACGAATCAGTGCCCACAGGTCAGCAGCCTTGATCGCCCGGTGGATGGCGGCCATGGCTGCGCCGCCGAAGCTGCCAAGCAAAAAGCCGACGCCGGCAACGTTGTTTGGCTCGGTTACGCCCAGATAGTCGCTGAGCATGCCGGTGAGATACAGCGCGCAGGCCACGCCGGTTACCAGAAAGATGACCCAGGCGCGCAGGCTGGTCAGGTCGTCCTTGTGCCACCAACTGGCGACCACGGCGCCGATCAGCCCGGCCAACGCCCATTCGGCCTTGTCGAACAGGCGATGAAGAAACTCCATCTCCGGACCTCCAGTTCAAATATGTCAATGAAATGGGCAACGGGTTGCCCGGTCGAACCTGCAGACGCAAAAAACCCGGCTCGATGGCCGGGTTCTGGTGATTTGCACAATCGGGTTGTCGGTCGCAGTGATCACATGATGGAGAAAACAATATTGCTTTGTTGCAAACAAATCAAGCTGTTTTTGAAAATAAAATGCCCTCATGCAATAAAACAGTTTCTGCCTGTGCCAGAGCCTCACCCACCCACTGATCCAGTGTGGCTTCCACAGATTTTTTCCAGCGCCAGTAGGTGGTGCGGCTCAAACCTTGGGTATCCCAGGTGCTGATGTCGTAGAACCCGTCCGGCAAAACAATGATGTCAGTGGAACGCCGCACACCTTGAGAGCCGGCCTTGAGCCCTTTGAGTGGCGGAATCGCCCAGGCTGTTACCGCCTTGTAGACAAACAGCCGTGGCGCTGCGCAGTTGACTTGAGCGATCAACGCGCTGATGGCTTCGACCTTGCGGGCCTTGTGCGTGCCATACCGGGCTTGCAGCACCCGCCAATGGCAAGGCGCCAACTGGGCCTGCAGACGCGCATGCATCCAGCACCCCACCTGCGCAGGATCGATACCGGCAAAGCGCTCGCTGCCCAGCACGCTGGCATCGGCCTGCCCGGTGGCGTCGGCGTTGTACAGTTTTTGCCACGCCTGCTTGCTGGTGTTATCCCGGGTCTCGGCGGCCAGGGAGGCAATGACGGCGCTCAATACGCTGCTGTAGTTCATGATGATGTCCCCAATCGAAAGTCGTATCTGATTGCAATGCAAGGCTGCTCCTTGGCTTAAGCCCTTTTCGACCGGGGCTGAGCAATCAGCAGAATTGCAAAATCCACATGCAATTAATCACTTTTCGTGAATTCAATCAATCACGATATGTGATTTTATTAAATGCAGATCACTTCTCGAGACCATCAGTGGCTACAAGCACGTGCCGCCGCCAGGCGTGCTAGAGTCCGGACGTTTCGGTTAAAAGGGATTGGCAATGAAAACCCTGGCACTGACAGTGCTTCTGGCCGGCTGCTCGTCGTACAGCGAACGAGGCACTGGCGAAGGCGGACGAGAGATTGGCGAAAACGGCTACACCGTCAGGTGCGATGCCAGCCCACCGAACCAGCCGGGCTGTTACCAGCCCGCACCGTCATTTTCATGGTGGCCCTCTGAAAAGCTCAACCTGCGCCTCGGGCCGCACTGAGTGGATGGCACTGACGCTGATTGATGCCCGGCAACCACCTGCAGATCATTTGGAACAAGCTCACTGAATGACACTCCAACTCATTCAGCCTTCCCTAATTCACATACCCGGCGGCCATGAAAAATCACCGCTAACCCACACGGGCTGTTTTAGCCCGGCCGTCTTGAGCGGTCGACTAGGCTCGGGTAATGTCATCGCATCGCACAGGACAGAGCACACTCATGACTTCCAAGCTGGAACAACTCAAAGCATTCACCACTGTTGTGGCCGATACCGGTGATTTCGACGCCATCGCCCGTCTCAAGCCAGTGGATGCAACCACCAACCCCTCGTTGCTGCTCAAGGCGGCCTCTAACGAGAGCAATGCTGCGCTGCTGGCCGTGGCCTTCAGCGGTAGTCAGGGTGATATTGGCCTGGCCAGCGACCGCTTTGCCGTGGCCATCGGCCGCAAGATCCTGGACGTCGTTCCTGGCCGCGTGTCCACAGAAGTGGACGCGCGGCTGTCGTTCGACACCCAGGCCATGATCGAGCGCGGTCAGCGCCTGATCGGTCTGTATGAAGAGGCAGGCGTGGGCCGCGATCGCATCCTGATCAAGCTGGCTTCGACCTGGGAAGGCATCCGCGCTGCCGAGAAGCTGGAAAAGGACGGTATCCAGACCAACCTGACCCTGCTGTTCTCCTTCGCCCAGGCAGTTGCCTGCGCCGAAGCCGGAGTATTTCTGATTTCGCCGTTCGTGGGGCGTATCTACGACTGGTACAAGAAATCCACCGGGCAGGAATACACCGGCGCCCAAGACCCTGGCGTGCAGTCAGTGACGCGCATCTACAACTACTACAAGGCCAATGGCTACAACACGGTGGTGATGGGTGCGAGCTTTCGCAATATCGGTCAGATCGAACAGCTGGCAGGCTGTGATCGCCTGACCATCAGTCCCGAGCTGCTCAAACAGCTGGATGAAGACCAAGGCAGCCTGACCCGGCAATTGGCGCCCGGCCAGGCCGGCGAAGAGCGTCTGAGCCTGAGCGAGAAACAATTCCGCTGGCTGTCCAACGAGGATGCAATGGCCACCGAGAAGCTGGCCGAAGGCATTCGTCAGTTTGCCCGCGATCAGGAAAAACTCGAAGCCCTGCTGTCAGCAAAGGCCTGATACAAAAAAGGGCGATACCTGCGCAGGTATCGCCCCTTCTTTGCTGACGTCAGCTAACGCCCGCCAAAAACTAGCGCTGCCCCTCCAGGGCATTGACCAGGTCGTGAAACGCTTCACGATTGGACTCGTTGAGCCCCATCAGAATCTTGTGCGCTTCCAGCACTTTGGCCTTGACCACTTCCTCACCCTGATCCTGGGAGGGCAAGTCAGTCAGGCACTCCGGGCACGGGACCGGGTGATCGACGATATTGAACACCTGATCGAAGCCCATCGACTGCAGCAGCCGGGTGATGTCTTCGTGGGTGGTCACCAGGGTTGGCAATAGCCCGACCTTCTGCCGCGACAATATCGAGAGTTTGGCCAGCAGGCCCAATGTGGTGCTGTCAATGCTGCGCGTTTCGGTCAGATCGATCACGATGGCCGAGAAATTCAGCGCGGTGAAGATCCGCTCGATCGTCGCATCCAAGGCCGAGCACAAGGTCAGACGTACTTCACCGACGAACTTGAGAACGAAGGTGCCTTCTTGCTCGGCGAACTGGATTCTACCGGTACTCATCAAAGATTCCTGCTCAACACTAACAAGGCGATATCATCCGGCATCTCCCCTAGCGTAGCCAATTCGAAAACCTGACGCAGACCATCCAGGCTGCCGCCCGCCGTCTTGACCAACTCTGGCAAGGCAGCTTCTTTCTCCTTGAGTGTATCACCGGGCAGCAGATCCAGTATGCCATCAGACAACAGGGTCAGGCTGAACGCCTCGGGTAACTCCAGGACGTGATCCTGATAGGTGGCTTCCTGAAACAACCCTACCGGCAGGCCGCGGCCCTCAAGATAACGGCCCTGACCTTCGCTGAACAATACCGGCAGCGGTAAATGACCGCCCACCGAATAGGTCAGCGTGCCCGCCTGCTCATCAATCACCCCGCCCACCATGGTCACGTGTTTGCCCAGCTTGCAGCTGATCAGCCCGCGATTGATATGGCCCAGCACATCGGAAGGCTTGAACTCAGGCAGCGTCCCCCCCCGCTTGGACTCGAACAGCAACCGCGTGGTCATGAACTTCAGCAGCACGGTAATGAACGCCGATGACGCGCCATGACCCGAGACGTCCGCCAGATAGAACGCCACACGGCGCTCGTCGACCCGAAAATAGTCAACGAAGTCACCCGACAGATACAGGGACGGAATGATCTGATGGGCGAAGCTGAACTGCTCAGTGGACCAGGGGCTGGTTGGCAGCATGTTCATCTGCACTTGCCGACCGGCATCCTGATCTTCCTGCAACAGGTGCAGGCTCGCTTCAAGCTCGCGATTGGCGGTTTCGAGCTTTTCCCGGTAGAGCCGGTTTTCCTGCTCGAGGCGCGCGCGATCCAGGGCGCGATGCACCGAGTGCTCAAGCACTGCGAGGTCTTCGAGGGGTTTGATCAGGTAATCGGCAGCGCCCAGGCGCAAGGCCTCGACGGCGTCGCTCATGACACCGGCACCAGAGACCACGATCACCGGCATTTGTGGCGAGCTAGCAGTGACCTTGCGGATCAGCTCGAGGCCGCCCATCTGGGGCATGCGCAGATCGCAAATGATCAGGTCGGGGTTTTCCTGCTCGAAAATCTCGACACCCTGCTGGCCATTGATGGCCTGCAGGACATTGAAACCACTGTCTTCCAGGTAGGCGGCGATACTCGCACGCACGACCTCGTCGTCATCGATAATCAGCAGCGTTGCACTGGTTTTAGGCATGTGGGCAAACGGCGCCAGATCAGGTTGAGGTAGGCGGCCCGGTACATGCCGGTGCTGCTTACTGGATTCGCTTTCTAGCCACTCTGGACGACAATACGCCGCCGCTTCAGAGGTGCCCTTCAAGGCGCAGACGGTACTCCCATCCGCCGGGCGTTTCAAGCGAACTTCCACGCTTGATTTACGTCTTTACATCACAAATCGCCGGGAGTTATAAGAACGCTTAGTTCAGCAACCAAAACTTAGGACAAACCATGAGCCGTATCGATCAGGGATATGCCGAAAAGCGGGATTTCATCCGTATGCGCGTCGATGCCGACGTCAGCATCATCCATGCCGGGCAGATCATTCCAGCCGTATGCCTGGACCTGTCCAGCAGTGGCATGCAGGTACAGGCGCCCCGCACGTTCCAGGTCGGTGACCGGTTGAAAGTGCGGATCGACTCTGACCACCCTGCCCTCAAAGGCCTGGAAGCTGAAACCGAAGTGGTCTGGCTGGCCGACCAGGACGATGGCGGTCAGAAGCTCGGGCTGTCGATCATTTCCATGAGCTGAACACGCGCTCAAGCGGGCGGCAGCCCGGCAAACAATGTGCGTAACTGACCCGCCATCCAGGCATGGGCGTCACTACGCGCATACTTGCGGTGGCTGTAGAGCCGCAGCACGTAGGGTTTGATCGGAAACGGTGGCGCAAACTGCACGATATCTGCCGCCGGCGCGAGTTGGCGCGCGGCGTGCCCGGCCAGGGTCATGATCAGATCGCTGCCGCCGATGATGAACGGCCCGACCAGCACCGCCGGAATCTGCAAGGCCACATCGCGCTGCAAGCCCATACCTTGCAGAACCAGATCCACCACCCCGCAGCTCTCGCCCCACGGCGTCACTACCACATGCCGCTCGGCCAGATACGTCGCCAGGTCCAGGCTGTTATCGATCCTCGGATGGCCGCGCCGGGCGATCACCACGTACTCCCCGCTCGACCAGTCTTCGCAGTCGATACCCGGCGGCAGGCTGTCACGCTCCTCGCCATAACCAAGGGCGAAATCGATCCGCCCACACGCCAGGTCTTCGATGCAGATCTTGCGCTCGGCGTGCACAACCTTGAGCCGCAAGCGTGGCGCGCAGTGCTGCAGCCGCGCCAGCAACCCAGGCAACAGTTGCAAGGCGGTGTAGTCGGTGGCGGCAAAGGTAAACACCCGCTCGCTGGTCAGCGGCTCGAACGGCGCCCACTGTTCGAGCTCATCGTTTAACGTGGCCAGGCTCAGCGCAACGACGCTGGCAAGCTGTTCAGCCCGCTGCGTAGGGCGCATGCGATTACCCTGACGAATGAACAATTCATCGCCCAGTGCCTCGCGCAGCCGCGCCAGAGCGTGACTGAACGCCGATGCACTGAGCGAGACTTCCTGCGCCGCAGCGGCCACTGTGGCGTGGCGGTACAGGGCATCGAAGATGCGTAGCAGGTTCAAATCCAGTCGGCTCAACACAGAATGCATAGCGCTCACTCAACCCTGAATAAATTGCACTACATGCATCTTACTGACTGATTTAGTCTGCTGCACATTCCAACCACCGAGCCGCCAGCATGAACCTGAATATCCGCCCAGCCCGCCGCGAAGACGCCGCACAGATCCTGGCCTTCATCACCGAACTGGCCGATTACGAAAAAGCCCGTCACCAGGTGCTGGCCAGTGTTGCTGACATCGAGCGCACGCTGTTTGTCGAACAGGCCACCAGCCATGCCCTGATCTGCTGCCGCGACGAGCAGCCCATCGGATTCGCGGTGTACTTTTTCAACTACTCGACCTGGCAGGGCCGTAATGGACTGTACCTGGAAGACCTTTACATCAGCCCCGAACACCGCGGCACCGGCGCCGGCAAGCTGATGCTCAAACACCTGGCCCGTGAGGCCTGTGCCAAAGCGTGCGGCAGATTCGAGTGGAGCGTGCTGGACTGGAATGAACCGGCCATTCGCTTTTATGAATCAATCGGTGCGCGCCCACAGACCGAGTGGGTGCGCTACCGAATGGAAGGCGAGGCACTGAAGACCTTCGCCGAAAGCTGACAG
Organism: Pseudomonas sp. LJDD11; assembly: GCF_024584215.1. NCBI lineage: Bacteria > Pseudomonadati > Pseudomonadota > Gammaproteobacteria > Pseudomonadales > Pseudomonadaceae > Pseudomonas > Pseudomonas sp. LJDD11. Next base: position 56,240 of record NZ_JANJFL010000027.1, on the reverse strand, counting down.
CGGATTGTCGGCAACAATCAGAAGTCGTCTTCGACCTGACCGTCCTTGACCTTGAATTCGCGGTTTTGCAGGTAGGCGTTACGAATAAAGGTGTACTTGTCGCCGGTCACCAGACGCTCGGCCGACAGCAGGCTGGCGCGGGTATCGATCAGGTTCACACCCAATGCCGAATTACGGGTCGGCACGTGATCGATGTAACGCCACGGCGTGGTGTAGCTGTCCGGGTATTTGGCAAAGGTATCGCGCACAGTGCTGGGGCCGAACAGCGGCAGTACAACGTAGGGACCGCTGCCTACGCCCCAGTAACCCAGGGTCTGGCCGAAATCTTCGTCGCTGCGTTGCAGGCCCATGCGCGTGCCGACATCGACGAACCCCAGCAGGCCGAACGTGGTGTTGACGATCAGCCGCGCGGTGTCGACCCCGGCAGCGTGAGGCTTGGCCTGCAGCACGTTGTTGGCCAGGTTGCCGACATCACCGATGTTGTTGAAGAAGTTATGCACGCCATCTTCCACGAACTGTGGCGCGATGAACTGATAGCCCTGAGCGATCGGCTTGAGGGTGTAGGTATCAACCAGGTCGTTGAAGCGAAAGATCGGCCGGTTGATGCTTTCCCAAGGGTCATCCTCGGCGGCCTGGACAGCCATCGGGACCATAGCGACGCCGGCGCACAGAGACAGACGGGCCAGTCGCTGGATAAAGCCGTTACGCGATTGGGGCATAACGCAAACTCCTGTCAGAGGTGATGACCCGGCCACAACGGCGGGCAAAGGCAGGCAGTATAAAGCCTTCGTGACCAATCAGGCAGACTTGCATACGCGCGCCAGCATCGCTGACGGTCACCGCGCATTCATATTTCTGTCATCGAGCTCCGGTAGCGTGCAGGCTATTTCGGAGAATCCCGCCATGCTTGCACCGGTCGACACGCCCATGCCGGCTTTTTCCGCCCTGCTGTTCGGCCTCAGTGGCTGCCTGGTGGATTTTGGCGGGCAAGCTGCCAGCAAAATGGACAGCCAAAGCGAGGCCGCTCTCGACAGCCACGCGCAACTCACGCCCGGCGCACTGGAAAGCCTGCACAGCCTGCGCCAGCAAGGCATTCCCTGCGCCTGGCTGGACGATCTGCCCGACCCGCTGAGCCTGAGCCTTTCAAGCCCGCTGGGCGACTTGATCTGCGCCACCCCGCGCAGCCCGGTGCAGTGGCCGGCGCCGGATGCCTGCTGGCTGGCCCTGATGACCCTGAAGGTCAGCCAGCTCGACGGCTGCGTGCTGGTCAGCGGTAATCCACAGCTGTTGCAATCAGGCCTGAACGCCGGGCTATGGACCATCGGCCTGGCCTCCTGCGGTTCACTGTGCGGCCTGAGCGCCGAGCAATGGCAGGCACTGGATCACGACCAGCGCGAGCGTCAGCGTGCCCAGGCCACGCTGCACCTGTACAGCCTGGGCGCCCACTCGGTGATCGATCACTTGGGCGATCTGGAGTCGTGTCTGGCCGATATCGTGCTGCGCCGCAGCAAGGGCGAAAAACCCTGACGCCGGTCAGCGGCAAAGCACTCCGATCTGGATTAGGCTTACTGGCAACAGGGACCTTTCGCCTGCACCAAGGGTCCATGAGTGAGGCTTATCGAAGAAGGAGCACGCCATGCCCGCCCGCGAACTGCAAGAACAACTCAATGCCCTGCATGAGCAACTGGAACAGAACCCGCCGCTGTCGGAAACCGAGCGTGTTGAGCTGCATGAACTGATGCAACAGATCAAAAGCAAGATCGAACTGGAAGACGCCACTCACACGCAAGACACCAGCCTGGTGGATGGCGTCAACCTGGCGGTCGAGCGCTTCGAACTGGAACATCCGGGTATCGCCGGCACGCTGCGTAATATCGTCGTGACCTTGGGCAATATCGGCATCTGACATCCTTCATAAAAAAGCCCGTCATTTGACGGGCTTTTTCATTGCAAAACATTTCACTGACGTGCCAGACGCTCGTTGCTGATCGGCAAGGCATGGGTGCTGCGGTACGGATTGATGTCCAGCCCGCCACGGCGTACATAACGCGCATACACAGTGAGTGTTTCCGGCTTGAGCAAGCGCTGAAGATCGAGAAAGATGCGCTCGACGCACTGCTCATGGAAATCCGAATGCTGGCGGAAGCTGACGATGTACGCCAGCAGGCTGGCCGGGTCCAGTTGCGCGCCGCGATACTCCACCACCACCGTGCCCCAGTCCGGCTGACTGGTCACCGGGCAATTGGATTTGAGCAGGTGACTGTAAAGGCTCTGCTCGACCACCTGGGCCGGGTCACAGCGCAACAACTCGGGACGCGGATGATCATAGCTGCTGACTTCGATATCCAGCTCATCGATGCACTCGCCAGGCAAGGCCGCCACACCCTGTGCAGTGATCTCGTCCAGGCTGCTGATACGCACGCCAACCGGTTTGCCGGCCGCTGCCGACAGGTCGCTGACCAACACTTCGTGCAAGGCTTCACGGCTGGTGAATACGGTCTGATTCAGGGAGTTGAGGTACAGCTTGAACGACTTGGACTCGATAATATTCGGCGAGTCGGCCGGCACGCTGAACTCGGCAATCGCCACCACCGGCTTGCCCGACGGCAGCAGCCAGGACAGCTCATAACAGTTCCACACATCGACGCCCTGATACGGCAGTGTCTCGGCGCTCAGGCCCAATTCGGCCCATTTCGCGGCGCGCGGAATCGGAAACAGCAACTCAGGCGTGTAGCTAGAGACGTACTCACTGGACTTGCCCAGGGGCGAGTGTTCGGCGGCAGGATGCATGGCGGTATAGGAATCTCGGAAAATAACCCGGCAAGTCTACCTGTTTTGCCGGCAGCGTTCAGCCCGTGCGGCCATGCGGCGGATTACAACACAGTAAGCTTGCACCGCTGGCCCGCCTGACACGGTATAAAGCCTGTTTTAAGCAAGCAGTGATCGGCAGATGAAATTACTGATCGTCGAAGACCAGGCCCGCACCGGCCAATCCCTGCGCCAGGGGCTCAACGAAGCCGGCTTCGACAGCGAGCTGGCCAATGACGGCCACAGTGGCCTGCACCGCGCACTGAGCGGCGAACATGCGCTACTGATTCTCGATGTGATGCTACCCGGCGTCGATGGCTGGCAGATTCTTGAGCAACTGCGCGCCAACGGGCTACAGACCCCGGTGTTGTTTCTCACGGCCCGCGATGCCATCGAAGATCGGGTCCGCGGCCTGGAGCTGGGCGCCGATGATTATCTGGTCAAGCCGTTCGCATTTTCCGAGTTGCTCGCCAGGGTCCGCACCTTGCTGCGTCGGGCGCCGCCTCAGGAGACCTGCCTGCAGCTTGGCGAGCTGCGTCTGGACCTGTTGCAGCGCAAGGTTGAGCGCGAGGGGCAACGCCTGGACCTGACCACCAAAGAATTCGCCCTGCTGGAACTGCTGTTGCGCCGCCAGGGCGAAGTGCTGCCCAAGTCGCTGATTGCTGCCCAGGTCTGGGACATGCACTTCGACAGCGACACCAATGTCATCGAAGTGGCGGTGCGCCGCCTGCGCATGAAGGTCGATGACGACTTCGACCACAAGCTGATCCACACCGTGCGCGGCATGGGCTACGTACTGCAGGAGCAGGCGCCGTGAGCAGGCTGGCAAGACTGTCGTTGCGCAGCCGCCTGGCGCTGCTGTTCGCGGGCTGCACAGCGCTGGTGTCACTGATTGCCGGGGCGCTGTTCAGCCAGACCAGTGCCAGTCACTTCGTGGAACTGGATCAGCAATTGTTCGACAGTCGGCTGGCCAGCCTGCGGGCTGCGTTGCAAGACGTAAAGGATCCTGCGGCGCTGGCAACGCATCAAACGCAATTGACCAGCCATGCCGATCTGATGCTGCGCATCAGCGACGCCCAGGGTCATATCTGGTTCGATAACACCCCCTCGCAACTCTCGCTGCCGTCCAGCACTGGCCTGCATACCCTGAGCGAGACTCTGGGCGACTATCGGGTCTTCACGGCACCGCTGGACCCGGCGCAGCCCGGCTCGCCGCGCCTGACGCTGGTGCTGGACATCACTCACCATCAGCACTTTCTACAGCGCATGCAGCACCTGATCTGGCTGACCGTGGGGCTCTGCGCCCTGGCCACCGCACTGCTCGGCGCCTGGGCGGCGCGCAGCGGTTTGCGGCCGCTGCAGCGCATGAGCGCAGTGGCGGCCGGGGTCTCGGCCAGCTCGTTGACCACTCGCCTGCCCGACGCCCGGATGCCAGCCGAGCTGGCCGAACTTACCCGCACCTTCAACGCCATGCTCACCCGCCTGGAAGACAGCTTTCAGCGACTCTCGGCGTTCAGTGCCGACATTGCCCATGAGTTACGCACGCCGCTGTCCAACCTGCTGACCCAGACCCAGGTGACCCTGACCCGGCAGCGAACGCCCGAACACTACCGCGAAACGTTGCTCGGCAATCTGGAAGAGCTGCAAAGCCTGGCGCAGATGGTCAATGACATGCTGTTGCTGGCCAAAACCGAACAAGGCTTGCTGGCCCCGGCGCAGGATGAACTGCGCCTGGAAGATGAAGCCGATGCGGTGCTGGAGTACCTTGCACCGCTGGCCGAGGATGCCGGCATCGAGCTGCACCGCGTGGGTCAGGCAGTGTCGCGTGGTGATCGCGCCCTGTTACGCCGGGTGCTGTCCAACTTGCTGAGCAATGCCCTGCGCTTTACCCCAAGCGGCGGCCAGATTGCCGTAATACTGCAAGACAGCGCCGCAGGCGCGATGCTGACCGTAGAGAATCCCGGGGCGGACATCCCGCCCCACGTCGTGGCGCGCCTGTTTGATCGTTTCTATCGCGCCGATACTTCGCGGGCCGACCGTCACGAGCATGCAGGGCTGGGATTGGCGATCTGCCGCTCGATCATCCACGCCCATGGCGGGACGATCGAGTGCCAGTCACAAGGCGGGCTGACCCGCTTCGTGATCCGCCTGCCAGCTTATTCGTAGCGCAGGGCAGTCGCCGGCTCGACCTTGGCGGCACGCCAGGCCGGGTAGATGGTGGCCAGAAAACTGAGAATGAAGCCGGCGCTGCAAATCAGCAGCACGTCAGCAGCCTGCAACTCGGACGGCAGGTTGCTGATGAAATACACATCAGCGCTGAACACATGCTGGCCGGTAACCCGCTCCAGCCAGCCGACCAGCGCACTGACATTCAGCGCTGCGATCACCCCCAGCACGCCGCCGATCAGGGTACCCACCACACCGATCAGGGAGCCCTGAATGATGAAGATCCCCATGATCTGCCGCGGCGTCGCACCCAGGGTGCGCAGGATCGCGATATCGGCGCCCTTGTCGTTGACCACCATGATCAGCGTGGCAATGATGTTGAACGCCGCCACCGCAACGATCATCAGAAGCAGCAGGCCAATCATGGTCTTTTCCATCTTCATGGCGCTGAACAGACTGCCCTGGGTGTGGCTCCAGTCATCGGCGCGATAGGCACTGCCGAGCCCGCCGGCAATCGACCTGGACACCTCTGGCGCCTTGTACAGATCCTTGAGCGCCAGACGCACCCCCTGCACCTGACCAGGCTGCCAGCGTTGCATCTGCCCGGCATCGGCAATATTCATCAACGCCATCGAGCCATCCAGCTCGGCACCGACCTTGAACAGCCCCACCACGGTCAGACGCTGCAGACGCGGCGTGATGCCGCCAGGCGCATTGCTGATTTCCGGCACAATCAAGGTCAGCGCATCGCCCACATTCAAGCGAAAACGCCGCGCCGTGATCTCGCCCAGTACCACCCCGAACTCGCCGGGTTTGAGGTCTTGCAGGCTGCCACGGGTGATGTGCCGGGTCACAATCGAGACTTCATGCTCACGCGCCGGATCGATGCCGCTGACCTGAATCGGCTGCATGGCGCCACGGTACGACAGCATGCCTTCCATTTCGGTCAACGGCGCAGCCGCCACCACCTCAGGATTGCGCAGCGCTGCATCGGCAACCTGCTGCCAGTCGTCCAGCGGCTTGACCCCGAGAATCGAAGCGTGCGGCACCATGCCGAGGATGCGCGAGCTCATTTCCCGCTGAAAGCCGTTCATCACGGACAACACAACGATCATCGCCAGCACACCGAGGGCCAGGCCAATCATCGAGGTCATGGAAATGAACGAGATAAAACTTTTGCGACGCTTGGCCCGGGTGTAGCGCGCGCCGATGAAGATGGATAAGGGTCTGAACATTCGCAGGGCACCTAGCGTGGTGAATCACAAGTTAACTGCACAATACTGGCGGTGCCTTGCACTGCCATGCAGCGTTGCCACTCCTCGCCATAGCCCTGCTATGGCTCGTCGCGGCGCCTTGCCTGGCTGCAAAAATCACTCGCCATTTATCACGCGAACTTGTGACTCACCACGCCAGGCAAAGAATCGACCCGCCACCTCAGGAGGTAGCGGGCCGGCTGAATCAGTCGGCGACCAGCCGGCCGTCTTCCAGGCGCAGGACACGGTCCATCTGCCTGGCCAGATTCAAGTCATGGGTCACCACCAGAAACGCGGTGCGCGACGCGGTGCTCAGCTCGCGCATCAGGTCCTGAATCCCCTGCCCCGTGTGATGGTCGAGGTTGCCGGTCGGCTCGTCGAGCATCACCAGACCTGGCTCGTTGACCAGTGCCCTGGCAATCGCCACGCGCTGACGCTCACCGCCAGACAGCTCGGCGGGCTTGTGCGCCAGACGATGGCTCAGGCCGACCCGCTTGAGCAACGCGGTGGCCCGATCGCGCGCCTCAGGGATCGGCGTTTTGCCGATCAGCAACGGCATGCAGACGTTCTCCAGCGCGGTGAACTCAGGCAGCAGGTGGTGAAACTGATAAACGAAGCCCAGCGCCCGGTTGCGCAGCAGGCCACGCGCTTTCTCGTTCAGCGCAGACAGCTCTTCACCGGCCAGCCAGACACTGCCCTGCGACGGTGTATCGAGACCGCCCAGCAGGTTGAGCAAGGTACTCTTGCCGGAACCCGAACTGCCTATGATCGCCACCCGTTCGCCGGGAAACAGTTCCAGTTGCAGGCCAGACAACACCACAACTGACTCCGGCCCCTCATCGTAGGACTTACCCAGGTTGCGGCAACTCAACACAGCTTTTTCAGACATGCCCGACTCACTCATAACGTAACGCCTCTGCCGGCTGGGTGCGCGCTGCGCGCCAGGCTGGATACAGGGTGGCGAGGAAACTCAGGAGCAATGCGGCGCCACACACCTGAAGCACATCCTGAGCCATCACTTGTGACGGCAGGTAGTCGATGAAGTAGACATCCGCATTGAGAAACTTGTGGCCGATCAGGCGTTCCAGACCGGCAATCGCAGCACTGACATTGAGCGCAGCCAGAATGCCCACCCCGGCACCGATCAGGGTGCCGACCACGCCGATCACGGTGCCCTGGACCATGAAGATGGCCATGATCTGCCCCGGCGTGGAACCCAGCGTACGCAGGATCGCGATATCACCCTTCTTGTCGTTGACCACCATCACCAGTGTGGAAATGATGTTGAACGCCGCCACCGCAACGATCAGCAACAGCAGCAAGCCAATCATGGATTTCTCCATGCGGATGGCCTGATACAGGTTGCCGTGAGTGCGGGTCCAGTCACGCGAGTAATACTTGCTGCCGCCAAGGTCCTGAGCGATCTGCCAGGCGCCACGCGGTGCCTCGAACAGGTCATCGAACTTCAGGCGCAGGCCCTGCACCTGATCGGGCTGCCAACGGCGCAGGCGACCCAGGTCCTCGATATTGGTCAGGCCGAGAAAACCGTCGATCTCGCCGGCACCGACATGAAAGATACCAACCACGGTAAAGCGCTTCATGCGCGGAAACAGACCGGCCGGGGTCACTGCCACTTCGGGCGCGACAAAGGTCAGCTTGTCACCGAGGCTCACACCCAGCTTGTTCGCGGCGCGGTCGCCGATGATGATGCCGAACTCACCCGGCGCCAACTGGCTGAGCGCGCCCTGACGAACGAATTGGCTGATGATCGAAACCTTGTCTTCCTGGCTCGGGTCAATACCATTGAGCAGGACTTTCTGGACCATGCCTTCGTGGCTGAGCAAGCCCTGCATCTGGGTAAACGGCGCCACCGCCTGCACGCCCGGGCTGGCGCTGACTTTGGCGGCCAGCTGCGGCCAGTCGCGGATCGGCTCGTCACCTTCGACCGTGGCATGCGGCACCATGCCCAACACGCGGGTACGCATCTCGTGATCGAAACCGTTCATGACCGACAGCACGACAATCATCACCACCACGCCAAGGGCCAGGCCGATGATCGACGTCAGGGAAATAAAGGAAACAAAATGATTACGTCGCTTGGCACGGGTGTAGCGGGTGCCGATAAAAGCAAAAAGAGGTCTGAACATTTAAGGAATTGTTCGCAGGAATGGGACATCCGTGTGGCGGGCTGCCATGTGCGGCCTTACACTCGAAACTCTCTGACCACAGCCGCAGGCACGGGTTCGCCATGTCGACATTAGATGAAGAAAGACGCCGCGAATACTACCGTATCGAAGACAGCGTCGCACTGGAAATTAACCCGCTCGACGAGGCCGCCAGCTGCACGATGCCGCGCATTACCGCGCTGTTTCAGTTGCTCAGCGAGCTGCATGTCAGCGAGTTCGAGTCCCAGCATCTGCTACGCCAGCTCGATGACCGCGACCGGGTGTTGAACGGTTTCCTCAAAGCCATGAGCAAGCGCATCGACCTGCTCGGCCAGGTCGTGGCCAATACCGCTCTGGGCGAACTGGGCACCCCGCAACCGGTACTGCTGTCTGAAGGCGGGATCCAGTTCAGTTCAGCCCAGTCCTACACGCCTGACTCACGCCTCTCGATCAAAATGGTCCTGATGCCGCAAGCGGCCGGGATGATGCTCGAAGCCCGAGTGGTGAGTTGCGTGCCCAAGGCGGATAACGCCTTCGAAATTGATACCGAATTTGTCGACCTGCCCGATGCACAGCGGCAATTGCTCGCCCGTCATGTGCTGCAACGCCAGGCCCAGCAGCGACGTCAGGCGCGGGAACAGAACACAGCGCCCGACGCATGAGCGTCGGGTCCATCAATTGTCTATTCGCGACTGAAGCGGATCGCTGCCCGGCCGCTGCTACGGAGTATTTGTGACGCTAATTTATGGCCATCGCGGCGCCAAGGGCGAAGCCCCCGAGAACACCCTTGCCAGCTTCCAACAGTGCCTGGAGCACGGCGTGCGCCGTTGCGAACTGGACCTGCACCTGTCTCGCGACGGCGAACTGATGGTTATCCATGACCCAACCCTCAAACGCACCACCGACCGGCGCGGCAAGGTTCATGAACATTTGGCCAGCGATCTGGTGACCTACGACGCTCGTCGCGGCGGTCCCGGCTGGGTCAGCCCCTGTCCGATCCCGCGCCTGGAAACCCTGTTCGAACACTGCGATTTCGATCACTGGCAACTGGAAGTCAAAAGCGCATCAAGGGTTCGCGCCGCCAATACGGTACTGGCCATCCGCGAGCTGGTGCAGCGCCACGGGCTGCTCGACAAGGTGACCATCACGTCCAGCTCACGGCAAGTGCTGCGCGCAGCACTGGAGCTGACGCCGGACATTTCTCGTGGGCTGGTAGCCGAATACGCCTGGCTCGACCCGTTGAAAGTCGCGCAAGCCTATGGCTGTGAGATTCTCGCCCTGAACTGGACGTTGTGCACCCCGGAACGCCTGCTCAAGGCTCAGCGCCAGGGGTTGCACGTGTCGGTATGGACAGTCAACGAACCGGCGCTGATGCGCCGGCTCGCCGACTTCGGCGTAGACAGCCTGATCACAGACTTTCCCGGTTTGGCCACTGCCACCCTCGGGAATCGCTGATCTCTCCGGCCGGCTCAGGCCGCCGGCCGGAGCCGCTCAAAAAAGCCGGTTGAGACCGTCGTAGGCCGCTACCCGATAGGCTTCGGCCATGGTCGGGTAGTTGAAGGTGGTATTGACGAAGTACTTCAGCGTATTGGCTTCACCTGGCTGGTTCATGATCGCCTGGCCGATGTGAACGATCTCCGAGGCCTGGTCACCGAAGCAATGCACGCCCAGCACCTCAAGGGTTTCACGGTGAAACAGGATCTTCAACATACCGACCCGCTCATCGGAGATCTGCGCACGGGCCATGCCTTTGAAAAATGCCTTGCCGACTTCATACGGCACCCGGGCTTCGGTCAGCTCAGCCTCGGTCTTGCCGATCGAACTGATCTCGGGAATCGTGTAGATGCCGGTAGGCACGTCGTTGACGTAGCGCCAACTGCCGTTATCCACCAGGCTGCCCGCCGCTGAACGCCCCTGGTCATAGGCCGCACTGGCCAGGCTCGGCCAGCCAATCACGTCACCGGCGCCATAGATATTGCTGACCTCGGTGCGGTAGTTTTCATCGACTTCGATCTGCCCGCGACCGTTGGCTTTCAGGCCGACGTTTTCCAGGCCCAGCTTGTCGGTGTTGCCAGTCCGTCCGTTGCACCACAGCAACGCGTCGGCCTTGATCTTCTTGCCGGATTTGAGGTGCAGGACCACACCGTTCTCCAGGCCTTCAACGCGCTCGTACTCTTCGTTGTGACGAACCATGACGTTGTTGTTGCTGAAGTGGTAACTCAGGCCCTGGGAGATTTCCTTGTCCAGGAAGCTCAGCAACTGATCGCGGTTGTCGACCAGCTCGACCAGCACGCCCAGACCACTGAAGATCGAGGCGTACTCGCACCCGATCACACCGGCGCCGTAAATGATCAGCTTGCGCGGGGTATGGCTGAGGCTCAGGATCGTGTCGCTGTCGTAAATTCGCTTGTGGTTGAAATCGATATCAGCCGGGCGATAAGGCCGCGAGCCGGTGGCGATGATGATCTGGTTGGCGACCAGTTTGTCGACCACGCCGTTGCTGCCGACCACGCTGACGCTGTTTTCGTCAGAGAAGCTGCCGGTGCCGAAGAACACGTCAACGCGGTTACGCGCGTAGTAGCTGGTGCGCGAGGTCACTTGCTTGGCAATCACCACCTCGGCGCTTTTCAGCACATCCGGGAAAGAGAACCAACGCGGCTCGCCAATGGCGCGAAACATCGGATTGGTGTTGAAGTGGATGATCTGCTTGACCGCGTGACGCAGTGCCTTGGAAGGGATGGTACCCAGATGGGTGCAGTTGCCACCGACCTGACGGCGGCTGTCGACCATCGCGACCTTGCGACCGGCCTTGGCAGCGTTCATTGCTGCGCCTTCGCCGGCGGGACCGGACCCCAATACCACGACATCGTAGTTGTAGACAGCCATGCGTACTCCTATAGAACAGGCCGCGCGCCGGGTTGGCGTCTGCGGCTAAATGACGCGTTGCAGTCTAGTGCTGCGCTCAAGCCGGGAACATTACCCCTTGGTCGTGACGAAGGCCACTTTTTCGTGGGTAATACATTGTTTCCGTGTGGGTAATCCTTTTTTGCCTGCTGCCCCTGCCAACCTGAACAAACCTTGAACCAGCCTTTCATTAGCTCGCTAACGGCTCTGGACAGGTTGTTTGAGGGCATTTTTACACATACTGTTACAAATAGCCCTCATCCGGGCACAGACCCGGAGTGCTGCCACGGCAGCCAGCAGACTGACCAACAACCTCAATATCCAGCCTGAAGAGTCAGAGCCATGACCACAACCACCAGCAAAGGCAAGGCGATTTTTCGCGTTGTCAGCGGCAATTTTCTCGAAATGTACGACTTCATGGTCTATGGCTTCTACGCCACGGCCATTGCCAAGACATTTTTCCCTACCGACAGCGCATTTGCCTCGCTGATGCTGTCGCTGGCCACCTTCGGCGCCGGCTTTCTGATGCGGCCGTTAGGGGCGATTTTTCTGGGTGCTTACATTGACCGCCACGGGCGCCGTAAAGGGCTGCTAATTACTCTGGGTCTGATGGCCATGGGTACGTTGCTGATCGCCTGCGTGCCCGGCTACAACAGTATCGGCCTGGCCGCGCCCTTGCTGGTTCTGCTGGGCCGCTTGTTGCAGGGCTTCTCGGCCGGCGTTGAGCTGGGCGGCGTGTCGGTTTATCTCGCGGAAATTTCAACGCCAGGCCGCAAAGGCTTCTTTGTCAGTTGGCAGTCGGCCAGCCAACAGGCTGCTGTGGTGTTTGCCGGGCTGCTGGGTGTGGCGCTGAATCACTGGTTGAGCCCTGAGCAGATGGGCGACTGGGGCTGGCGCCTGCCGTTCTTCATCGGCTGCCTGATCGTGCCGGCGCTGTTTATCATCCGTCGTTCGCTTGAGGAGTCTCCAGAGTTCGAAGCGCGCAAGCATCGCCCGACGTTGAGTGAAGTGCTGCGCTCGATCCGCCAGAACTTCGGCCTGGTATTGGCCGGCATGGCGCTGGTGGTGATGACTACCGTATCGTTCTACCTGATCACCGCCTACACCCCGACCTTCGGCAAGAACGAACTGCACCTGAGCGACCTGGAAAGCTTGCTGGTGACCGTCTGCGTCGGCGTGTCGAACTTCATCTGGCTGCCGGTGATGGGCAGCCTGTCCGACCGCATCGGGCGGCGGCCATTGCTGATCGGCGCCACCGTGCTGGCCATTCTCACCGCCTACCCTGCCCTGTCCTGGCTGGTCGCGCACCCCAGTTTTGCCAACCTGCTGACCGTCGAGCTGTGGCTGTCATTCCTGTATGGCAGTTACAACGGCGCGATGGTCGTGGCGCTGACCGAGATCATGCCCGCCGATGTACGCACCACCGGTTTCTCGCTGGCCTATAGCCTGGCCACCGCCACCTTCGGCGGCTTCACCCCGGCAGCCTGCACCTGGCTGATTCATGAACTGGGCAACAAAGCGGCACCAGGCATCTGGCTGACCGGCGCGGCGATCCTTGGCCTCATAGCCACCCTGGTGCTGTTCCGGGCCAAGAGCGCTACAAGCGGCAAGCTTCAAGCCGCAAGCTGAGCGCGCCGCCCGCACAAACTGCAGACGAAAAAAAACGGGTCGAACAATCGACCCGTTTTTTCTGGTGATGCCCGGTCAGCCCAGACAACACCCACTTGCAGCTTGCCGCTTACAACTTAAAGCTGCGTTTACGCAGGAAACGCTGGCGGGTTGACCCCGGCCATGTCTTCCATCACGCGCACCACCTGGCAGCTGTAACCGAACTCGTTGTCGTACCAGACGTACAGCACAACGCGGTTGTCGTTGGCGATGGTCGCTTCGGCGTCGACAACACCGGCGTGACGCGAGCCGACGAAGTCGGTGGAAACCACTTCCTGCGAGTTGACGTAGTCGATCTGCTTGTGCAGATCCGAATACAGCGCGGTGTCGCGCAGGTATTCGTTGATCTCTTCGCGAGTGGTGGCCTTCTCCAGGTTCAGGTTCAGGATCGCCATCGAGACGTTCGGCGTCGGCACGCGAATCGCGTTACCGGTCAGCTTGCCAGCCAGTTCCGGCAGTGCTTTGGCAGCTGCGGTGGCGGCACCGGTCTCGGTGATGACCATGTTCAGCGCGGCGCTACGGCCACGGCGCGAACCTTTGTGGAAGTTGTCGATCAGGTTCTGGTCGTTGGTGTACGAGTGAACGGTTTCAACGTGACCGTTGACGATGCCGTACTTGTCATTGACCGCCTTGAGCACCGGCACGATAGCGTTGGTGGTACAGGACGCCGCCGAGATGATCTTGTCATCGGCAGTGATCTGACCGTGGTTGATACCGTGCACGATGTTCTTGAGCTTGCCTTTGCCCGGCGCGGTCAGCACCACACGATCAACACCCGGGCAGGTCAGGTGCTGGCCCAGACCGTCGGCGTCACGCCATACACCGGTGTTGTCCACCAGCAGCGCGTCGCTGATACCGTACTGGGTGTAATCCACCTCGGTCGGGCTCTTGGCGTAGATCACCTGGATCAGGTTGCCGTTGGCGGTGATGGTGCTGTTGGCTTCATCGATGGTGATGGTGCCGTCGAACGAACCATGCACCGAGTCGCGGCGCAGCAAGCTGGCACGCTTGACCAGATCGTTCTCGGCGCCTTTGCGCACCACGATGGCGCGCAGGCGCAGGCCCAGACCACCACCGGTTTTTTCGATCAGGATACGCGCCAGCAGGCGGCCGATGCGGCCGAAACCGTACAGGACCACGTCCTTGCCCTTGGCAGGCGTAGCACTTTGCTGACCCACCACGGCGGCCAGTTCGGTACGCACGAATTCCTCGGCGCTGCGGCCGTTGCCTTCGGTCTTGAACTTGACGGCCAGACGGCCCAGGTCCACGGAAGCGGCGCCCAGCTTGAGCTCGCTCATGGCCTTGAGCAGGGGGAAAGTCTCGTGTACGGACAACTCGCTCGCATCGGCCTGGCGATGACGGGCAAAGCGGTGAGCCTTGAGAATCGCGATGACTGAACGGTTGATCAGGCTGCGGCCGTAGATCGAAGTGACCACATTGTTATTGCGGTACAGCTGGCCGAGGAGCGGGATCATCGCCTCGGCGAGGGCTTCACGATCGATCCATTCACCAAGGCACTGGTCGGGCTTCTGAGTCACGGGAACCTTCCACATGTAGGGGCTGAAAAAAGGGGCTACATTATGACCGCCCCAGTGTTTATGAGCAATGCGCGGTTGTCAGATCTTCTGGCACTACATAAATTCCATGTTTAAAAGCCCGCCGACAGCGCTGGAAAACTGACAGCCCCACTGCACCCCGTTACAATCGCCGCCTTTGTCGCCCAGCTGGAGTCCGACCGTCCGTGTCTGTTCTGCGCCTACCGCATCTGCCTGCCGCCGCCGGCAAACAACACTGGGGCAACCTGCAAGGTGCCGCCTTAAGCCTGGCCATCGCCGAAGCTGCCAGCGCCGCGCGGCGCTTTACCCTGTTGCTGACCGCTGACAGCCAGAGTGCCGAGCGTCTTGAGCAGGAGCTGAAATTCTTCGCCCCGGAGCTTGCGGTGCTGCATTTCCCGGACTGGGAAACCCTGCCCTACGACCTGTTCTCGCCGCATCAGGACATCATTTCGCAGCGGATCTCCAGCCTGTACCGCCTGCCGGAACTGGACCACGGCGTGCTGGTGGTGCCGATCACCACCGCCCTGCACCGCCTGGCCCCGACCCGATTCCTGCTGGGCAGCAGCCTGGTGCTGGATGTCGGCCAGAAGCTTGACGTCGAAGCCATGCGCACTCGGCTGGAGGCCAGCGGCTACCGCTACGTCGACACGGTTTACGAGCATGGCGAGTTCACCGTGCGCGGGGCCCTGCTGGACCTGTTCCCGATGGGCAGCAAACTGCCTTATCGGATCGACCTGTTCGACGATGAAATCGAAACCCTGCGCACCTTCGACCCGGACACCCAGCGCTCAATCGACAAGGTCGAGTCTGTGCGCCTGCTGCCGGCCAAGGAATTTCCGCTGCACAAGGATGAAGTGGTGCGCTTCAAGGCGCGCTTTCGCGAACGCTTCGATGTCGACTTTCGCCGCAGCCCGATCTTCCAGGACCTCAACAGCGGCATCACCCCGGCCGGGATCGAGTATTACATTCCGCTGTTTTTCGAAGAAACCTCGACCCTGTTCGATTACCTGCCGCAAGACACCCAGGTGTTCTCCCTGCCCGGCATCGAGCAGGCCGCCGAGAACTTCTGGAACGACGTACGCAATCGTTATGAAGAACGGCGCATCGACCCCAACCGGCCGCTGCTGCCGCCTGCCGAACTGTTCCTGCCGGTGGAAGACTGCTTTGCCCGCCTGAAGAACTGGCCGCGGGTGGTCGCCAGCCAGCAGGACATCGAAGCCGGTGCCGGTCGCGAACGTTTCCCGGCCCAGCCCTTGCCAGAGCTGGCCATCGAAGCCAAGGCCAGTCAGCCACTGGCGGCGCTGTCGAACTTCCTCGATCAGTTCCCCGGCCGGGTGCTGTTCACCGCCGAATCGGCCGGCCGCCGCGAGGTGCTGCTGGAACTGCTTGATCGCCTCAAACTGCGGCCGAAAACCGTCGAGGGCTGGCAGGATTTCGTCGCTGGCACTGAACGTTTGGCAATCACCATCGCGCCGCTGGATGAAGGCCTGGTTCTCGATGACCCGTCCCTGGCGCTGGTCGCCGAGAGCCCGCTGTTCGGTCAGCGGGTCATGCAGCGCAGGCGCCGGGAAAAACGCGCCGAGCACGGCAACGATGCGGTTATCAAGAACCTTACCGAACTGCGCGAAGGCGCGCCGGTGGTGCATATCGACCACGGGGTGGGCCGCTATCAGGGGCTGGCGACCATTGAGGTCGACAACCAGGTCGCCGAGTTCCTGACCCTGGTGTACGCCGACGACGCCAAGCTCTACGTGCCGGTGGCCAACCTGCACCTGATCGCCCGCTACACCGGCAGCGATGACGAACTGGCACCGCTGCACCGGCTGGGTTCGGAAGTCTGGCAGAAGGCCAAGCGCAAGGCGGCCGAACAGGTCCGCGACGTGGCCGCCGAACTGCTGGACATTTACGCCCGCCGCGCAGCTCGCGAAGGTTATGCCTTCGAAGACCCCAAAGCCGATTACGCGACGTTCAGCGCCGGCTTCCCGTTCGAAGAAACTCCCGACCAACAGTCGAGCATCGAGGCCGTACGCGCCGACATGCTCGCCGCCAAACCCATGGATCGCCTGGTGTGTGGCGACGTGGGCTTTGGCAAGACCGAAGTGGCCATGCGCGCTGCGTTCATTGCCGTGCATGGCGGCCGCCAGGTCGCGGTGCTGGTGCCCACCACCCTGCTCGCCCAGCAGCACTACAACAGTTTCCGCGACCGCTTCGCCGACTGGCCGGTCAAGGTCGAGGTGATGAGCCGCTTCAAATCGGCCAAGGAAGTCAACGCCGCCGTGGCCGATCTGGCCGAAGGCAAGATCGACATCGTCATCGGCACCCACAAGCTGCTCTCGGACGATGTGAAGTTCAAGAACCTGGGCCTGGTGATCATCGACGAAGAACACCGCTTCGGGGTGCGCCAGAAAGAACAGCTGAAAAACCTGCGCAGTGAAGTCGACATCCTGACCCTGACCGCCACACCGATCCCGCGCACCTTGAACATGGCAGTGTCAGGCATGCGCGACCTGTCGATCATCGCCACCCCGCCAGCCCGTCGGCTGTCGGTGCGCACCTTCGTCATGGAGCAGAACAAGCCCACGGTCAAGGAAGCGCTACTGCGTGAACTGCTGCGCGGCGGCCAGGTGTACTACCTGCACAACGACGTGAAGACCATCGAGAAATGCGCCTCCGACCTCGCTGAACTGGTGCCCGAGGCCCGCATCGGCATCGGGCACGGACAAATGCGCGAGCGTGAACTCGAACAGGTGATGAGCGACTTCTACCACAAGCGCTTCAACGTGCTGGTGGCCTCGACCATCATCGAGACCGGCATCGACGTGCCGAGCGCCAACACCATCATCATCGAGCGTGCCGACAAGTTCGGCCTGGCCCAGTTGCACCAGTTGCGCGGCCGGGTCGGGCGCAGTCACCACCAGGCCTATGCCTACCTGCTGACCCCGCCGCGCAAGCAGGTCACCCCGGATGCCGAAAAGCGTCTGGAAGCAATCGCCAATACCCAGGACCTGGGCGCCGGTTTCGTGCTGGCCACCAACGACCTGGAAATTCGCGGCGCCGGTGAACTGCTTGGCGACGGCCAGAGCGGCCAGATCCAGGCGGTGGGCTTCACTCTGTACATGGAAATGCTCGAACGTGCGGTCAAGGCCATTCGCAAAGGCGAACAGCCCAACCTCGACCAGCCGCTGGGCGGCGGCCCGGAAATCAACCTGCGAGTACCGGCACTGATTCCCGAGGACTACCTGCCCGACGTGCATGCACGGCTGATCCTCTACAAGCGCATCGCCAACGCCACCGACGAAGACGGCCTCAAGGATCTGCAGGTCGAAATGATCGACCGCTTCGGCCTGCTGCCTGAGCCGACCAAAAGTCTGGTGCGCATCACTCACCTGAAACTGGTCGCCGAGCAACTGGGGATCAGCAAGATCGACGCCGGGCCGCAGGGCGGGCGTATCGAGTTCGCGGCCAACACGCCGGTCGACCCGCTGACCCTGATCAAGCTGATTCAGGGCCAGCCCAACCGTTACAAATTCGAAGGCGCCACGCTGTTCAAATTCATGGTGCCGATGGAACGCCCTGAGGAGCGCTTCAACACCATTGAGGCGCTGCTGGAGCGCCTGACCCCGAAATCTGCCTGAAGGATGTGTTCATGCGCCTGTACCGCTCATTGATCCTGTTCACCACCGTGCTACTGGCTGCGCTGTCCCCGAGCGCCTTTGCCAATGATCAATACCTGGTCGAAGCCATCCTGTTCCGCCAACTCGGCGAGCCGGCCGCGACCCCACAACCGGCGCCCGAGCACTGGGACGCCGGCGCGCCCCGGATTGAAGCCGGCAACCAGCGCGCCACTGCACTCAACGGCCTGGCCGAAAAACTCACCGCCAGCGGCCAGTATCAGGTACTGATGCACCGCGCCTGGCAGCAACAGATCGGCGAGCAACCGAGCCGCGTGGCCGTGACCCAGGGTGATGAGCAGTTCGGTCATTTCCCGGTGCAAGGCACGCTGAGCGTGGCGATCGGCCGCTTCACCGACTACGACGCAGAATTCTGGGTCAACCGCCTCGATAGCCACGGTATTTTGCAAGGCAGCGAGCGGCTCAAGCAGAGCGCCCGGATCAAGAACGGCGAGCTGACCTTCCTCGACTACGGCAGCCTGGCCCTGCTGATCAAGGTTTCTCCACTCTGATCCGCGCAAAGCCGGGTACACTGTCCGGCTTGTTCAAAGCATCGCCACTGCAAGGCCTTACACACCGGTGTCATCGATTCTTGAAAAAGTCCTGGCCAGACCATGGACACACTTCTTCAAAGCCCAGACGCTTGAGCGCGGTCGTGACTATGCGCGACAGAAACGCATCAGCCTTGAGCAGGTCAGCGACCAGGTCGTGCGTACCCGCTGTCGTGGCAGCGGTGGCGAGCGCTACAGCCAGTCGCTGGTGCTTCAGGACCCGGCGCTGACCCCGCATTACCTGGTATGCACCTGCACCTGCCCGGTACGCAGAGACTGCAAGCACTGCGTGGCGGCGCTGCATTACCTGCAAGACCCGCACAACCGCGATGAACTGCTGCAGGCCATGCCAGCGCCAGCGCTCGCGCAGCCGAAACTGCCCGAGCGGCTGATCGATGACCTGCAACCGCGTCCGCGCCTGACCCTGGCCAGCCTCGAATTCACCGCCTTCGAACCGCGTAACGGGCGCATGCAGCGGCAGACTCATCACCGTGCGGCGTTGGCATTTGCCTACGGCAAGCACTATGCGATAGGCACCACCCATGTAAGCATCCTGACCAGCAGCCTGGGCAGCGATCTGGTCAACCAGAAAAGTGACATCCTCGAACACACCGCGACCGAAACCCTGCGCATCCGCCGCCAAGGCGAGCGCGAACGCGAGCTGCGCCAGCAACTGAGCGACATGGGCTTCAAGATCGCCACTCGACAAAGCAAGGCACTGCCTGACAGCGCCGGCGAAATGTACGAGCTGCCCGGCGAAAAAGCCTGGCTGCATTTTGTGCTCGATGACCTGCCGAAACTGCGTGAGCAAGGCTGGGAAATCGACATCCGCGACGGTTTCGGTTTCGATGTCACGCCGGTGGATGACTGGTATGCCGTGGTCGACGAGCAGCAAGACCGTAACTGGTTCGACCTGGAACTGGGGATCATCGTCAATGGCGAGCGCCTGAGCCTGCTGCCGATCCTGATCAACCTGCTGCGCAGCCACCCCGAACTGACCAGCCCCGCCGCCGTGGCCAAACGCGGCGATGAAGAACAATTGCTGGTGCAGCTCAACCACTTCACCCAGAGCGGTGGCAGCCCGGTGCAGATTGCCCTGCCCTTTGGCCGGCTCAAACCGGTGCTGGCCACGCTTGGCGACTTCTACTGGCGCGAGCCGGACAACACGCGCCTGCGCCTGAACACCGCCGACGCGGCGCGGCTGGTCGAACTCGACGAGCTGCCGCTGTCCTGGGAAGGCGGTAACCGACTGCGGCATTTCGCTGAACGCCTGGCCAATATCAAGGATGCGACCGTCAACCTGCCCGAGGGACTCAACGCCCAGTTACGCGCTTATCAGCTTGAGGGCCTGAGCTGGATGCAGTCGCTGCGCGAGCTGGAAGTCGGTGGCGTGCTGGCCGATGACATGGGCCTGGGCAAGACCCTGCAGACCCTCAGCCACTTGTTGCTGGAAAAACAGGCCGGGCGTCTTGATCGTCCGGCTCTGGCGGTGATGCCCACCAGCCTGATCGGCAACTGGCTCGACGAAGCAGCACACTTCACCCCGCAGTTGAAGGTACTGGCCCTGTACGGTGCCCAGCGCCATCAGGACCTGGCCGACCTGCAACGCTATGACCTGATCCTGACCACCTACGCGCTGCTGCCCCGCGATGTCGAGCATCTGGAAAAACTGCCCCTGCATGTACTGATTCTCGATGAAGCGCAGTACATCAAGAATCCCAAGAGCAAGGCCGCCCAGGCGGCCGGTCAGCTCAAGGCCCGACAGCGCCTGTGCCTGTCCGGCACACCGCTGGAAAACCACCTGGGGGAACTCTGGTCACTGTTTCACTTCCTGATGCCCGGCTGGCTGGGCAGCAGCAAGGAGTTCAACAGCAACTACCGCTCCGCGATCGAAAAGCATGGCAATGTTGATCGGCTCAAGCACCTGAATTCGCGGATCAAACCGTTTCTGCTGCGCCGCACCAAGGAGCAGGTTGCCACCGAGCTGCCGCCCAAGACCGAGATCATCCAGTGGGTCGAACTCAACGATGGCCAGCGCGACGTGTATGAAACCGTGCGCCTGGCGATGGACAAGAAAGTCCGGGACGAGATCGACCGCAAGGGCATGGCGCGCAGCCAGATCGTCATCCTTGAAGCGCTGCTCAAGCTGCGCCAGGTGTGTTGCGACCTGCGACTGGTCAACAACATGCCGATCAACCCGCGCCACGGCAGCTCGGCCAAACTTGCCGGGCTGATGGAAATGCTTGAGGAACTGCTCGCCGAAGGACGGCGCATCCTGCTGTTTTCGCAGTTCACCTCGATGCTCGAACTGATCGAGCAGGAGCTTGAGCAACGCAACATCGCCTATTCGCTGCTGACCGGCTCGACCCGTGACCGGCGCACGCCGATCCGCGACTTCCAGGAAGGCCGCCATCCGGTGTTCCTGATCAGCCTCAAGGCCGGCGGCACGGGCCTTAACCTCACGGCTGCCGACACCGTGATCCATTACGATCCGTGGTGGAACCCAGCGGCGGAAAATCAGGCCACCGACCGCGCTTACCGGATCGGTCAGGACAAGCCGGTGTTCGTCTACAAGATGATTGCCCGGGGTACGGTGGAAGAGAAGATCCAGCGCCTGCAGCAGGATAAATCCGCACTGGCCGCCGGTGTTCTCGATGGCCGTACCCAAGGCGACTGGAAGCTCAGCGATGACGATCTCAAGGCGCTGTTCGCGCCGTTGCCGCCAGCGCCGAAGAAGGACCGCCGCTAGGGTCAATACTGTTCGGTTAGGCGCTATATACCTCTGTGGGAGCTACCTTGGTAGCGAAGACGGCGGAATGCCGGACCACAGCCAACTGAACGCCGGCCGGCTGTTCCCACCGGTCTGACCGAACAGTATTGGCGCCAGGGCCCCTTAGATCAGGGCGATCAACTGCTGGCGCTGGGCATCGGTCAGGGTCGGGCCGAAACCTGCACCGGCGTTATCGGCCATGTATTTCGGGTTGCCGGTGCCGGGGATCACACAGGTGACCGCCGGGTGGGCGAGCAGGAACTTGAGCGCCAGTTGTGCCCAACTGCTGGCCTCCACCTGCGCCGCCCAGCCGGGCAGCGGCTTATCCTTGAGCCGCGACAACAGCCCGCCACCGCCAAACGGCCGGTTGCAGATCACCGCCACCCCACGCTCCCGGCACAGCGGCAACAGCCGGGCTTCGGCCGCGCGATCATCCAATGCATAGTTGATCTGGAGGAAATCCAGCTGTTCAGTCTTGAGCACCGCCTCGACCTGATCGTAGGCCGACGAGGTGTAGTGGCTGATGCCGACATAGCGAATCCGCCCCTGCGCTTGCCAGTCACGCAGCACCGGCAAATGGGTCTGCCAGTCGACCAGATTGTGAATCTGCATCAGGTCGATGCGCTCGGTCTGCAACAGACGCAATGATTCCTCCATCTGTGCAATGCCCTCCTTGCGGCCGCGGGTCCATACCTTGGTGGCCAGAAAAGCCGGCGAGCGCGGCTCGTGGATAGACAGCAGTTCGCCGGTGGTCTGCTCGGCCCGACCATACATGGGCGAACTGTCGATCACGGTGCCACCGGCGGCGAACAGCGCATCGAGTACGCTACGCAATTGTTTATAGGCCGGGCTTGACGTGGCGACGTCGAAGCCGCGATAGGTACCCACGCCGATCACCGGCAAAGGCTCGTTGCTTGAAGGGATTGCACGAGTCTGCATGGTGCGGTCTCCTGGAAGCTTGGCGGAAAAATCGGTGACAGGCTGCATGACCGGCTGCTGAGCACCGCTGGCCGAATCAAGGCTCAGGGCTGCGGCAGTGCCAGCGGCCAGCGCCAGCAGACGGCGACGGGTCAGGCATGAGGATGGCGTCATGCGGATTCTCCTTGTATGTGACGCACCCGCGCTGAACGCTCAGCGCCGGGCAAGCAAAACCATAAGCCTAGACCCGCACGCGGCAACCGCGAATCGTAAGCTCAATCATCAATACCCAACTGTCGCCACATCGCCTGAGTGATGCGCTGGCGATTGTGATAGCCCGCCCATGGATCTTCGTCCAGATCGCGCAAGCGCTCCGCCAGGTTGCCAACGTGCCATTGCCGGGCCGAGCTCAGGGTCGCCAGTTCATCGCGACCGACAGGCACTGACACGGGCAGGCCAGGTCGGGCGCGCACTGACCAGGCCGACACCGTAGTGCCGCCGCGGGTATTGCGCAGATAGTCAATAAAGATCCGCCCGACCCGGTTCTGTGGGCCGGCCGTAGCGCTGAAGCGTTCGGGCAACTGGCGACTCATGAATTCGGCGACCGCCTTGCCAAAGCGCTTCACCTGATCCCAACCGGTGTGCCGGGCCAGCGGCACAATAAGGTGCATGCCCTTGCCGCCGCTGGTTTTCAGAAAGGCCTGCAGGCCCAGCTCATCGAGCACCGCCAGGAGCATCTGGGTGGCCTCGATCATGCTGCACCACGGCAGCGCCGGATCGGGATCAAGATCGAAGATCAGCCGGTCCGGAGTTTCAATCCGGTCACTGGTAGCGCCCCAGGTATGCAACTCGATTCCCCCCATCTGCACCACACCGGCCAGCGCTGCCCGGTTATCGATCTGCAGCAGCGGCGCATGACCGGGGTCCAGAGACGCGTCAAGTTGAGTGATTTTCGGGATGCTCAAGCGCTGGGCATGTTTCTGGAAAAATTGCTCGCCCTCGATGCCTTGCGGGCAACGCAGCAACGCGACCGGACGTTTGCTCAGCTCAGCCAGCAGCCGGTCGGCAATGGCCAGATAGAACTGCGCCAGAACGGCCTTGCTGACGCCGCTTTGCGGATCAATGACCCGTTCAGGGTGACTGATCGCGACGCCGGCGACGCAGGCTTTAGTGGCCTGCTCTGAGGAGTCCGGCTGCGCCTCATCCACCAACGGCAGACCTGCTCGGCGGGCGACCTCACGCAGCACCTGCGCCGCCGGCTTATCGGTACGCAAGCCGATGAACGAGGCCTGACGCAAAAGCGCATCTCGGGTCCATTCGGCAAACTGCACCTCGGCGACCAGCTGCGGTTCAACCCATTGCACATCGCGGCTCAACTCACGACTGAGCGGCTTGCATAACGGCGAGCTGTCACGCTGCAATGCATCAAGCTGTTGCTTGAGCTGGCGCAGCGTCTTGCCATCAAAGCCGCTGCCGACCCGCCCGGCGTACACCAATCCTGCCGCCTTGGCATCATTGACCGCCAGCAACAACGCGCCGAAACCACTACGACTACCCTCGGGCGGTGTGTAGCCGACGATCACAAACTCCTGAGCCAGACGGCACTTGAGCTTGATCCAGTCAGCACTGCGCTTGCCCTGGTAGAGACTGCCAGCACGCTTGCCAATGACCCCTTCCAGGCCCATGGCCCTTGCACTCTCGACAATGTCGTGATGACTGGCGGCAAAGCCTGCGGAGAATCTGATCAATTTGCTGCGCTGACCTTCAAGCACCTGGGCCAGAGCCTCACGCCGCACTTGCAGCGGCTGCTTGCGCAGGTCATCGCCGTTGAGCCAAGGCGCATCGAACAGGTAGTAAACGATCTGTGCATCGCTGTGCTCATCAAATGCCCGTTGCAACGCCTGAAAATCCGGCAAGCCGTCACGATCGAGAACCACCACCTCGCCGTCGAGCCAGCTGTCTTCAAGCCCCAGCCTGGCCAGCGCCTTGGCAAGCCTTGGCATCCGTGCTGTCCAGTCATTGCCGGTACGACTCAGCAGGCGCACTTCACCGGCGTGGATGCAGGTCAGGATCCGATAGCCGTCGTACTTGATCTCATACAGCCAGTCGCCGGGCGGCGGTCGGTCCATCAGGGTGGCCAGTTGCGGGCTCAACGTGTGTACGAAGGCTGTGGGTTTTTTCGGCTGCTCAGGCCTGGCCGGCCGGGTTCGGCTGAGGGTGGCGTCACTCAAGACACTGTCGGGGCGCTCGACGGTGATATCAAATTCATCGACCGGCCGCGCCGCATCGTCGCTGCGCTTGATCAGCAGCCATTGCTTGCGATTCCCGCTGCCCTTGAGCCGGGTGCGCACTAACGCCCACTCGCCATTGAGTTTTTCCCCGATCAGGGTGAATTCCAGCTTGCCAGCTTCATACCCCTTGCGCGGATCCCCGTGCGGCTGCCAGACACCGCGATCCCAGACAATGACCTCACCGGCACCATACTGCCCTTCGGGAATACGCCCTTCAAAGCTGGCGTACGCCAGCGGGTGGTCTTCGACCTGCACTGCCAGGCGCTTGTGTGCCGGGTCCAGGCTCGGGCCTTTGGGTACCGCCCAGCTTTTCAGAGTACCGTCCAGTTCAAGACGCAAGTCGTAGTGCAAGTGACTGGCGTCGTGCTTCTGGATCGCAAAGCTCAGCGCCTCTCCAGCGGCCTTGCGCTTGCTGCGGGTGCCGGTCTCTGGCGGTTCGCGGGTGATATCGAAACGGCGCTTGCGGGTGTACTCGCTGACCATCTGGCGACTCCTTCAATCACTACCCGGCGCGGCGGCGTTTGCCAGGGCTTGCCGGTTTGGCCTCACCGGACTTGGCGGCAGGCTTGGCCGAAGCCCTGGCTGACGCCTTGGTCTTGCGCGGGCTGCTCTGGCCGGCCAAGCTCTGGCGCAGCAACTCGGTGAGGTCAATCACGTCCGCCTGTTTGCGCTCAGGATCCGGGCTTTGCCCACCCACGGCTTCCAATTTGCCGCGCTTGGCCTTGGTCTTGACCAACGCCATGATCTTGTCCTGAAACGTGTCGCGGTAGTCCTCGGGCTGCCAGTCGACACTCATGTCCTTGACCAGCTTTTTCGCCATATCCCGCTCGCCTTTACTCAGTTTGACGTCCGTCACCGCCTCGCTCAGTTGCAGCGTCTCATCCATATCACGCACCTGCTCCGGCCAACGCAGCAATACCAGCACCAGCGCCGAAGCCAACGGCATCAATGCCGCCAAATGCTCGCGGGTGTGCAGCACCACATTGGCCAAGGCCACCTTGTTGCTGGTATGCAGGGTCTCACGCAGCAAGGCGTAGACCTTTTCACCACGTTGCACCGGCGCCAGGTAATAAGGCGTATCAATGTGCTGCAAGGGAATCTGCTGGCTGTCGACAAAGCCAAAGATGTCGATGGTCTGGGTCGCCTCGGGATGGGCGGCGCGAATTTCCTCCTCGCTGAGCACCACGTAGCGGTCTTTCTGATACTCCACGCCCTTGACAATGTTTTCTGCGCTGACCTCTTTACCGGTCACCTTGTTGACCCGTTTGTAGCCCACCGGGTCCATGCTGCGCTTGTCGAGCCAGTCGAAATCCACGCCCTCGCTGCTGGTGGCTGACACCAGTGCCACCGGGATATGCACCAGACCGAAGCTGATCGCGCCCTTCCAGATTGCCCTTGCCATTGTCCTGTTCCCCACGCGTTGGTTCAGAGGTGACTGCCCGGCGAACAGCAAAGTTTCACCTGTGAGACCAACGCCCCAACTGGCTGTTGCTCCAGCAACAGTGCCCGGTTCAGTCAGTAGCCAGAAAACATTCAAAACGCCATATATTCCATATAGAGATAAAAATATGATTCCAAGATATTTTGAGGAATAAAAATACGTCCGTATAAAGACTGGGTGATCCCTGCTCTGTTGACCCACTGTCTGCCAGCCAACAGTACCCATTGGTCGACCCCAGCCTCTGAAGGACTGCTATGAACGTTTTCTGGTTTCTCCCCACCCATGGCGACGGCCACTATCTGGGCACCACCAAAGGCGCGCGCCCGGTGACGCTCAACTACCTCAAGCAAGTCGCGCAGGCGGCTGACGATCTGGGCTACTACGGGGTGCTGATTCCTACCGGCCGTTCTTGCGAAGACTCCTGGGTAGTGGCTTCGGCACTGGCCCCCTTGACCCAACGCCTGCGTTATCTGGTGGCGATTCGTCCGGGGATCATCTCGCCGACGGTCTCGGCGCGCATGGCTGCGACTCTGGACCGGTTGTCAGGCGGCCGGCTGCTGATCAATGTGGTCACCGGTGGCGACCCGGACGAGAACCGCGGCGATGGCATTCATCTGAGCCATAGCGAACGCTATGAAGTCACCGACGAATTTCTCCAGATCTGGCGCCGGGTGTTGCAGGGTGAGGCGGTGGACTTCAAGGGCAAACATCTGCATGTGGAAAATGCCAAGGCACTGTACCCACCGCTGCAACAGCCCTACCCGCCGCTGTATTTCGGTGGTTCTTCCGACGCAGCCCATGACCTGGCAGCCGAGCAGGTCGACGTATACCTGACCTGGGGTGAACCCCCCGCTGCGGTCGCCGCCAAGCTGGCCGATGTACGTGAGCGTGCAGCGCGCAAGGGGCGTACCGTGAAGTTCGGGATTCGTTTGCACGTGATTGTCCGGGAAACCAGCGAAGCGGCCTGGCAAGCCGCTGCCAGCCTGATCGAGCCGATCAGTGACGAAACCATCGCCGCCGCGCAAAAATCCTTCTCGCGTTTTGATTCCGAAGGCCAGCGGCGCATGGCGGCGCTGCACGATGGCCAGCGCGACAATCTGGAAATCGCCCCGAACCTGTGGGCCGGGGTTGGCCTGGTGCGCGGCGGCGCCGGCACCGCACTGGTCGGCAATCCACAAGAGGTGGCAGCACGGATCAAGGAATACGCCGACCTGGGCATCGACAGTTTCATTTTCTCCGGCTACCCGCACCTGGAAGAAGCCTACCGCTTCGCTGAACTGGTGTTCCCGCTGCTGCCCGAGCCCTACGCCAGCCTGGCCGGGCGTGGGGTGACCAATTTGACCGGGCCGTTCGGCGAGATGATCGCCAATGACCTGCCGCCACAGCAGGCGAAGTGAGCATGGCCGTGCCGCTGCGTGACCGTGCGCTGCCTGCGCCGCCGCTGGTGTTCGAAGACCCGTCCTCGCAGGCCTTGCTCGGGCATGTCCGCCAGGTCGCACCCAGTGACGCCAGTGTCTTGATCATCGGCGCCACCGGGACCGGCAAGGAACTGGTCGCCCGGCAGATCCACGCCCTCAGTAGCCGCAGTGCAGGACCCTTTGTAGCGGTCAACTGTGGGGCGCTGTCCGCGTCCTTGGTCGAGGCCGAGCTGTTCGGCCACGAAAAAGGCGCCTTCACCGGCGCCCACGCGGCCAAACCCGGCTGGTTCGAAGCGGCCAACGGCGGCACCTTGTTTCTCGACGAAATCGGCGACTTGCCAGTGGCCCTGCAGGTCAAGCTGCTGCGCGTCCTGCAAGAGCGCGAAGTGGTGCGGCTGGGCTCACGCAAGAGCCAGCCTATCGACGTGCGGGTGCTGGCGGCCACCAATGTGCAACTGGACCACGCCATCAGCGCCGGGCAGTTTCGTGAAGACCTGTTCTATCGGTTGAGCGTGGTGAGCCTGGTCCTGAAACCCTTGCGTGAGCGGCCACTGGACATTTTGCCGCTGGCCCGGCACTTCATCGAAAGCTACTGCCGACGCCTCGGTCATGCACCGGCACGGCTCGCCCGCGCAGCCGAACTCAAACTCAGGCAACACCCATGGCCAGGCAATATCCGCGAACTGGAAAACGTGATTCATCACAGCCTGCTGGTGTGTCGTAACGGCCTGCTCGAAGCCGACGACCTGCACCTCTCGCAGCGCCAGCTCACACCGCCAGTGAGCCCTTCGGCAAGCGAGGCAGACGGGCTGACGACCGAGCAGCTACTCGCTCAGGCCTTTGCCAAACTGTTCGAGGATCAGGCCGGCGCGCTGCATGAAAAGGTCGAAGATGCCCTGCTGCGTGCGGCCTACCGCTTCTGTCATCAAAATCAGGTGCATACCGCGAATCTGCTGGGCCTGACCCGCAATGTGACCCGCAGCCACCTGATTCGCCTGGGCGAACTGACCGTCAACAAACGCCGGGTCGGCCAGTATCGCCAAGGTGACCGGGTATTGAACCTGTCGGTCTGAAATCAAACGCGAGGCGGCACGTGGCTAAGCACCTGATAACTGCCGAAGCTCGCCGCCCGGACCCGATGCAGGCGAATCAGGACGTTGAGGTCATACACGCTGGATTCGATCGCTGACAACGCCGCCTCACAGGCCTGCCGTGATTGCCAGAGCACCTGATGCAGCACCCGCCTGCCATCTTCGCTGGCCTGCACACTCGCCCCCATGAATCCGGGGCAACTGCTGGTGTATTGCTCATCTACTTGCGCCAAGGCAGTGACCAGCGCTGATTGCTGAGTAGCTTCGACGCTGAATTCGACAAGTTGACTGTAGCCATGCATAGGCATCTCCCTGAGCGCGATGATTGCGGGTAATGGCTGCGCAGGGTAAAACCTTGAGTTAACTTTAGGTCAAGCAGGAATTTGCCCATGAACAAGCCCCCCGCCCCGGCCCAACAGCAGCTCAGTGTCGGGCAACTGGCGGCGCGCAGCGGCGTGGCGGTCACGGCGCTGCACTTTTATGAGAGCAAAGGGCTGATCAGCAGCCAGCGCAACGCCGGTAACCAGCGCCGTTATCCCCGCGAGATGCTGCGCCGTGTCGCGCTGATCAAGGTGGCCCAGCGTCTGGGCCTGCCACTGGCAAGTATCCATGCAGCTTTACAGGCACTGCCCGAGGGCCGCACGCCGACCGCTACTGACTGGCAGAAACTTTCAGAACAATGGCGCGTCGAGCTGGACGAGCGCATTCGGGGACTCACGCAATTGCGTGATCAACTCACCGGCTGCATCGGTTGCGGCTGCCTGTCGATGCAGGCCTGCCCACTGCGTAACTGGGGCGACGAACTGGGCAGCCAGGGTGCGGGGCCGCAGTTGCTGGACCAGGCATAGGTTCAATATTGTTCGGCCAGGCGCCGCAGATCCCTGTGGGCACGCGCTCGCTCGTGAACAGGCCGGTAAAGTCACCGCATCTGCTGCGAATGTACCGCCGTCTTCGCGACCAAGGTCGCTCCTACAGGGGCCTGCGGTGCCTGCCAGAGCCGTTAAGCCAACACCTCAACCAGACGCGCCGCCAACGCTTTGGCCTGACTGGCTACGTCTGGCACTGCAGTGCTTTCCCACCATAATCCGCGCAGCGGTGGGCCCATGGCGAACAGGCACGCCGAGGGTTGCCCATCGGCACTGCGTACCGCGCCGCCCGGATCCGCGTCGATACCCAGCGCCAGCGGACCGGGGCGCACCAGGCCGCGCGCCAGCAACTGGCGCGGCAACGGCCGGTCGACCCGACGCCAATCGTATTGAATACCGCTGGAGTTGATCCAGGCATCAGCACCGATGAACTCGGCTTGTGTCGCGCCGCGACGCCGAATGCGCACCTGCAACGGCTCACCGGGCCGTGACTCGACACCCAGCAGGGTCGCAGCCAGTATGCCCAGACGCCCTTCGCCCAGCAGCCGCTCCAGCAACGCAGCTCCCTGCGGCGGCGAGCGGTGGTGATGGCTCTCCCACCAGGGCCGCACATGCCGCACGAACTGCCGGCGCTGCCGATCACTGGCCTGGCTCCACAGGCGGCCGATATGCGCCCGCACGGTATCCAGCGGGGCCTGCCAGTCAATGCCGGCGGCCATCGCCTGGCGGCACTGCTGACGCAGGCTGCGCAGCAACTGCAAGGGACTGCGGATACTGTGGTCGTGAGCGAGAAAGTCCGGCCATTGCGGCGGCTGGCGACGCACATGAGGCCATAATCCGTGGCGTGAAATCACCTGAATGGGGCCACGATGCCCGGCCTGCTGCAACGACTCCAGGGCATCGACCATCGTCAGCCCGGAACCGACGATCACCACCCGCGATTGCGCATCAAGACCGCGCATGGCCTCGATTCCCCAGGGATCCAGCGCGGCGGCACCCAACGCGTCGCTGTGATGCTGCGGGGTGCGCGCCGCCGCGTACATACCGGTGGCCAACACCACCACCCGGCCATGCACGGTCTCGGTGTTGTCGAGGGTCAGCGTCATGCCTTGCTCAGCCGCTTGCAGGTCAACCGCTTCGCCACGTCGGTGTTCGACAGTCGAACCATGACTGGCGCCCAGCCGCCGGGCCTGCTCCAGACGCTCCTGCACATAAGTGCCGAACAGCCCGCGCGGCGGGAACAGCTCGGCCACCGGCAGCCGCTGTTGATGGGCTTGCGGCCAGCCGCCTGCAGCCAGATGCCCGGCCAGCCATTGGCTCAGATCATCCGGGTTATCCGGTTCGACGCCCATGCGTGCCGCGTTGCCGTTCAGGGTATGCCCCAGCTCGGTGGCACTGTAGGCCTCGCCACGGCCCAGTTCGGCGCGTGACTCGACAATCATGATCCGTCGCCGGCCCGGCAAGCGCAGCAACTGCATGGCCAGCAGGCTGCCACTCAGACCGCCGCCGATAATCAGCACATCGACGCTGTCAGGGCTCATTCAGGTGCTCCAGGCAAAAAAACAAAGCTATAACACGACATTGCGCACAAAGCGCAGCAGTGTCGTAGCGTCGTTGCAGAATGAATGGGTCTGGTTGCTGGGGAACATGAAGAACTCACCGGCCGCGATCTGCCGAGGCTGCTCATGGCTGCCCAGCCGCAGGCTCAGTTGACCTTCGATCACATACACCTGCTCGCTCCAGCCTTCCGGGTCAGGCTCGGAATCATAGCGATCGCCTGGTTCCAGACAGAACTCCCACAACTCCACCTCACGTCGGGCCAGCGCCTTGGACAGCAACACAGCCTTGCTGCCCGGCTGGGTGCCGGCCCACGCCAGCTCATTGATACGACTATGGTCGTGCACATCCGGTGCCTGGATCAGGTCACTGAACGCCACATCCAGTGCCTCGGCAACCCGGTCCAGGGTCGCCAGGCTGACATTGTTCTCACCGGCCTCGATGGCCACCAGCATGCGCCGGCTGACCCCGGACTTGTCGGCCAATGCGCTCTGGCTGATGCCAGCGGCATTGCGCAGTCGTCGAACATTGAGACCCACATGCTGCAACACCGGGGCACGCGGGGAAATATCTTTGTGCATCATATTGCTCACTCGAAGCGCTTGCGCATTATACTGCTCAACTTGCGGCGCATTGTGGGCCGCCCTTCCCTCACCATGCAAGGTTCCACAGCGGTAGCGCAATGAAATTACCCAACCGATTGCCCCGAGTCAGTAAAGCAGAAGCCGTCCTGATCTTTATCACCATGCTCTGGGGCGGCACGTTCCTGCTGGTGCAACACGCCATGACCGTCAGTGGGCCGATGTTCTTTGTCGGCCTGCGGTTTGCGGCAGCAGCGCTGCTGGTCGCGCTGTTCAGCCTCAAGGTGCTGCGCGACCTGACCTGGCTGGAACTGCGCGCCGGGGTGTTTATCGGCACTGCGATCATGCTCGGTTATGGCTTGCAGACTGTCGGTTTACAGACCATCCCCAGCAGCCAGTCGGCCTTCATTACCGCGCTGTACGTACCCTTTGTGCCGCTACTGCAATGGCTGGTACTCGGCCGCCGCCCCGGCCTGATGCCGAGCCTGGGCATCATGCTGGCGTTTAGCGGGTTGATGCTGTTGTCAGGCCCGCAAGGCGCAGCCCTGAATTTCAGCCCCGGTGAAATCGCCACCATCATTAGCGCCGTGGCCATTGCCGCAGAAATCATCATGATCAGCGCCTATGCCGGCCAGGTCGATGTACGCCGGGTCACCGTCGTGCAACTGGCCACGGCATCACTGCTGGCGTTTTTAATGGTGGTGCCGACCGGTGAACGTATTCCAGACTTTTCCTGGCTGCTGCTGAGCACCGCCATCGGCCTGGGGATGATGAGTGCAGTGATCCAGGTAGCCATGAACTGGGCACAGAAAAGCGTTTCGCCGACCCGCGCCACCGTTATCTATGCCGGCGAACCGGTCTGGGCCGGCATCCTCGGCCGCCTTGCCGGCGAACGCCTGCCAGGCCTGGCCTTGCTGGGCGGCGCGCTGATCGTCGCCGGGGTGATCGTCAGCGAAATGAAGAAGCGCAAGGCTGAGGACGCAGACCAGGCAGGCGACGCATTGCCCAAGCCCGACTGACGTTTTCCACTGATTGATTCAAACCTCTCAACGGCGGCCTGCAACGGGCCGTCGCGCTTCATCCTCTTAAACATTAGCGAAACAAAGGGTTACCGGTGTTTTTACTTGAACGGTGAAAATCTCGGAAATGCCCTACAAACTGCGTCAAAAAAGTCTGATCGCCAAACGCCGCAACCCACCCCAAGATGAAATCACTCCGCAATATTTTGTCGTATTGCATAACAACTTTAAAAATTGTGCCTAGCGCACCAGCGGCACATTAACCCCGGGACTTAGATATTTAAGAAAAACCCGGCCAATGACACGCATAACTGATAAGGCGAGAGACAACGAACTCTCACCATCCGTTATTGCCATGAAACAACAAATCTAATAATCAGGGCAAATCCATCATGACTTTTAAAAACGCTTTTATGATCACACTGACTGCAGGCAGTATTCTTGCGAGCCACCTGGCACAAGCAGGGCCACCGGTACATATCACGGTAAAAAACCTCAGTGATCAGGAGATGCACTACCAATCTACAAGCGCCATGACCCACGCTCATGCGAGCCCAACGCCAGCACTATCGATTAAGGGCCTAAACTCAAATTCATTCACCGTAGTAAATACAGCGCTCGCGGATATCACGACCGCATCATTGCGTTACACCATAGGTAATAAAGCCTGCGAATTCAGAACTTCGTACATCAAAAGTGTCGCCCCTGGCGGCCTATTCAGCGGCAAACTGAACACTGTCCCAAAGTGGGACAAAAAGGCTATCGGTAGCGGCAATGCAACCTGTACGGTCACGGTAACTTCGACCAGTTTCTCTGACCACTCATGGAGTGTCGTATTCACCATGAGATAAAAAACACGACCGTTGCGGCTACAGCCTGCGTCATTGGTTGTAGCCACAACAGGCTTTGCAATTGCGATGTTCTTTATCATAGGAGTAAATCATGTCTGGTTTGACTACTTGCACATCTTCGAACAGTGCCTGCAAAGCGCTGACGCCAACGGCTAAACCTGCTCAAGTATCCACAACCCTGGCCCAGAACCTGAAAGTCCCATCCGATGAGCCTGGTGCAGACAAGATATCCCCCATGGCCCGCCAGTTGAGTGACGCCTTGCAGCGCGCCAAGCATCGCGATGCCAGCCTGAACCGCGACCAGTTAAGGGCCGTAGCGCAAACAGCGCTTACCCAGATTCATAGCGTGCGTCTGGCCGCACCCCATACCATCAATGACGCCGAACGGCCCAATAGCGATGACCCCGAGATTCTGGATCGGGCCCGCAGAGCCACTGACTTTAAAAACAATCAAGGCCCCAACCCGTTCAAGGGCATGTCGCCTGAACTGCTTGCCGCCATTACTTACGATGACAGCGGTGCTTTCACCCTTCACGAACGCAGAGCCGCCTGGTCTGAATCCTATGACCAGCGGGAAGCCTGGGGATGTCGTGTCGCAGCCGGAGTAATGCTGGAGTACAGCCTGACCCGCAACGTTACCAAAGCCTATGGGCAAATGCTGGACTACTACCGCACCCAACCAGCCATCGAACAAGCACAGATGCCCGACAACCATGAGAAGCACCTGCTGGAAAAGATCACCAGCATCATCGATAACCCGGACCAGTGGCATGACGTTTCACTGTACGACGTGTTGCGCCGCTGGCTGACCGCGCAGCCCCAACAAACATTATTTTCGATCATGGCAAGCGACAGTCAGATGCAGGAATCCACGCTGCCCGAAGTTGCCAGGCCGTTTAAAACCGCTACACAACCCGGTGACGCCATGGCCGTCAAGATCGCGCTTGAAAAAGCCATCGCCCCTTGTCTGCCCGTCAAACCGCAAGCTTCATGACACTGTCTCAATCTGCGGAAAATACTCTGCCTGTCGTTGGCACCTTGGCTCTGGCCTCAGGGTCATAGCTGTTACCTGACAGCCATCACCTACTGCCGTCATGACATGACCGATTGGTCCTTTCAGTGACAGCTCATTGATTTCCAGACATTTTTTGTAGGAAATTTCAGAGCAACGGCGTTTGGTGATGAACGATCTGGCACGTATGATGCTTAATATTTCTCCGCAGATTAGAAGCCTATGTCCCTGATAGTTCTACTGCTTCTGCCCTTTATCGGCAGCTGTCTGGCAGCTTTGCTGCCGCATAACGCCCGCAACGCGGAATCCCTGTTGGCCGGCCTGATTGCCATTGGCGGCGCACTGCAGGTCGCGCTGTGGTACCCACAGATTGCCGATGGCGGGGTGATCCGCGAGGAGTATCTGTGGCTGCCCAGCCTGGGCCTTAACTTCGTGCTGCGCATGGACGGCTTTGCCTGGCTGTTCTCCATGCTGGTGCTGGGGATCGGCGCGCTGGTGTCGCTGTATGCCCGTTACTACATGTCGCCGGATGACCCGGTGCCGCGTTTTTTCGCGTTTTTCCTGGCCTTCATGGGCGCGATGCTCGGCCTGGTGATCTCCGGCAACATTATCCAGATCGTGTTTTTCTGGGAGCTGACCAGCGTCTTCTCGTTCCTGCTGATCGGCTACTGGCACCACCGCAACGATGCGCGGCGCGGCGCTTACATGGCGTTGCTGGTCACCGGCGCCGGCGGCCTGGCGCTGCTGGCAGGGATGCTGGTGCTCGGTCATGTGGTCGGCAGTTATGATCTTGAGCGGGTGCTGGAATCGGGTGATGCGATTCGTGCCCATGCCCTGTACCCGGTACTGCTGGCGCTGATTCTCATCGGCGCACTGAGCAAGAGCGCGCAGTTCCCGTTTCATTTCTGGCTGCCCCACGCCATGGCCGCGCCGACCCCGGTCTCGGCTTATCTGCACTCGGCGACCATGGTCAAGGCCGGGGTATTCCTGATGGCCCGGCTATGGCCATCATTGTCCGGCACGGAGGAATGGTTCTGGATCGTCAGCGGCGCGGGCGCCTGCACCCTGCTGCTGGGTGCGTTTGCCGCCATTTTCCAGAATGACCTCAAGGGCCTGCTCGCCTACTCAACCATCAGCCACCTGGGCCTGATTACCTTGCTGCTGGGCCTGAACAGCCCGCTGGCGGCCGTCGCTGCAGTATTTCATATCCTCAACCACGCAACCTTCAAGGCCTCGCTGTTCATGGCCGCCGGAATCATCGACCACGAGAGCGGCACGCGGGATATCCGCAGGCTGTCGGGGCTGGTCAAGATGATCCCGTACACCGCCACGCTGGCCATGGTCGCCAGTGCGGCGATGGCCGGCGTGCCGCTGATGAACGGCTTTATCTCCAAAGAGATGTTCTTCGCCGAAACAGTGTTCATTACCTCGTCAATGTGGGTCGAAATCGCCCTGCCGGTGGTGGCAACCATTGCCGGTGCGTTCAGCGTCGCCTACTCACTGCGCTTTACCGTCGATGTGTTCTTCGGCCCGATGGCCAAGGACCTGCCGCTCTCGCCCCACGAGCCGCCGCGCTGGATGCGCATGCCGGTCGAGCTGCTGGTGATGGCGTGTCTGGTGGTTGGTATTTTCCCGGCGCAGTCGGTGGGTCCGATACTGGCTACAGCGGCGCAACCGGTGGTCGGCGCAGAGTTGCCCGAGTACAGCCTGGCCATCTGGCATGGCTGGAATGCGCCGATGATCATGAGCCTGATCGCGATGGGCGGCGGCATTTTGCTGTACTTGTTGCTGCGCAACCCGCTGCGCAACGAGCGCTTTAGCGGGCCGCCGCTGATCGGCCGGCTCAACGGCAAGCGCTCGTTCGAAAAACTGCTGGTGGCAACCATGCACTGGGCGCGTCGGGTCGAGCGCCGGCTGACCACCCGCCGCCTGCAACCGCAGTTGTTCGCGCTGGTTCTCACCGCCGTGGTGCTGGGCTTTATCCCGATGTATTACAGCGGTCTGAGCTGGGGCGACCGGCCGAAGATTTCCGGCTCCGGGGTGTTCGTCACGCTTTGGCTGATCGCGATTGCCTGCGCCATCGGCGCCGCCTGGCAAGGCAAGTATCACCGCCTGGCGGCATTGATCATGGTCAGTGTCTGCGGCCTGATGACCTGCATCACCTTCGTCTGGTTCTCTGCACCGGACCTGGCCCTGACCCAGCTGGTGGTCGAAGTGGTCACCACAGTGCTGATCCTGCTAGGCCTGCGCTGGCTGCCACGGCGTAGCGAAGAAGTGGCCACGGTCAGCTCGCGACTCAAGGCCCGTACCCGGCGGGTGCGCGACCTGAGCCTGGCGATTCTGGTCGGTGGCGGCATGGCGGCGTTGTCTTACGCGATGCTGACCCGCCAGACACCGAACATGATTTCGTCCTACTACCTGAGCAGAGCGCTGCCCGAAGGCGGCGGCACCAACGTGGTCAACGTGATGCTGGTGGACTTCCGCGGCTTCGATACCTTCGGTGAAATTACGGTACTGGGTGTGGTGGCGCTGACCGTGTTTGCCCTGCTGCGGCGCTTCCGCCCGCCCAAAGAAAGCATCCCGCTGCCCGCCCAGCAGCGCCTGCTGGCCCGCGATGTGGCCACCGACCTGGTCAACCCGCGCAGCGCCAGCGACACCGCACTGGGCTTTATGATGGTCCCGGCAGCCCTGGTACGCTTGCTGCTGCCGATTGCCTTCATCGTCTCGATGTACCTTTTCATGCGCGGTCATAACCAGCCCGGTGGCGGCTTCGTCGCCGGGCTGGTGATGTCGGTGGCGTTCATCCTGCAATACATGGTCGCCGGCACCCAGTGGGTCGAGGCGCACATGAGCCTGCGTCCGCAACGCTGGATTGGCGTCGGCCTACTGTGCTCGGTGCTCACCGGCCTGGGCGCCATGGCCCTGGGTTACCCGTTTATGACCACCCATACCGCGCATCTGCATTTGCCGGTGCTCGGCGACATGCATGTGGCCAGTGCGCTGTTTTTTGATATCGGCGTTTACGCCGTGGTGGTCGGTTCGACCCTGCTGATGCTCACCGCCCTGGGTCACCAGGCGGTGCGTAGCCATCGCCCGACCGCGCTGCCCAAGCCGGTGGGCGCCCTGCCACCGGGCCAGCCCGTCCACGCACCAGAAGGAGTCTTGTGATGGAAGAAGTGATTGCCGTTGCCATCGGCGTACTGGCCGCCTCGGGCGTCTGGCTGATCCTGCGCCCACGGACCTTCCAGGTGATCATGGGCCTGTGCCTGCTGTCGTATGGGGTGAACCTGTTCATCTTCAGTATGGGCAGCCTGTTCATCGGCAAAGAGCCGGTGATCAAGGACGGTGTGCCGCATGACCTGCTGCACTACACCGACCCGCTGCCCCAGGCATTGGTGCTGACCGCGATCGTGATCAGCTTTGCCATGACCGCGCTGTTTCTGGTGGTTCTGCTGGCTTCCCGTGGCCTGACCGGCACTGACCATGTCGACGGCCGGGAGCCGAAAGCATGAGTGCAATCAACCAACTGATCATTGTCCCGATCCTGCTGCCGCTGTTCACCGCCGGGCTGATGCTGATGCTCGGCGAGAAGCACCGCCCACTAAAGGCGCGCATCAACCTGTTCTCGACCCTGCTCGGCCTGGCCGTCTCGATCCGCCTGCTGATGTGGGTTCAGGAAAGCGGCGGCATGGGCTCGATCGGCGTGTACATGCCCGGTAACTGGGACGTGCCGTTCGGCATCGTGCTGGTGGTCGATCACCTGTCAGCGTTGATGCTGGTGCTGACCGGGATCATCGGGGTCTGCGCCTTGCTGTTTGCCCTGGCGCGCTGGGACAAGGCCGGTACCAGTTTCCATGCGCTGTTCCAGATCCAGCTGATGGGCTTGTACGGTGCATTCCTGACCGCCGACCTGTTCAACCTGTTCGTATTTTTCGAGGTGCTGCTCGCC
This sequence comes from Pseudomonas sp. LJDD11, assembly GCF_024584215.1. Taxonomy (NCBI): domain Bacteria; kingdom Pseudomonadati; phylum Pseudomonadota; class Gammaproteobacteria; order Pseudomonadales; family Pseudomonadaceae; genus Pseudomonas; species Pseudomonas sp. LJDD11. The sequence continues at coordinate 17,734 of NZ_JANJFL010000027.1, read as the reverse complement.
GCCTCCTACGGCCTGATGCTGCACGGCTCGGGGCGTGCGCGGGTATCGGCGGGCCTGCATTACATCGCCATCAACCTGCTGGCTTCGTCGCTGTTCCTGATTGGCGCAGCGTTGATCTACGGCGTGACCGGCACGCTGAACATGGCCGACCTTGCGGTCAAGATCCCGCAGGTGCCTGAGGCCGATCGCGGCCTGCTGCACGCCGGTGCGGCGATCCTGGCCACGGCATTTCTGGCCAAGGCCGGCATGTGGCCGCTGAACTTCTGGCTGGTGCCGGCCTACTCGGCCGCCAGTGCGCCGGTGGCGGCAATGTTCGCGATCATGACCAAGGTCGGGATCTACACCTTGCTGCGGCTGTGGACCCTGCTGTTCTCCAGCCATGCTGGCGAGTCAGCGTTCTTCGGCGGTGAATGGCTGATTTTCGGCGGCATGGCGACCATTGCCACGGCAGCCATTGCGGTGATTGCAGCCCAGCGTCTGGAGCGTATGGCCAGCCTGAGCATCCTGGTCTCGGCCGGCATCCTGCTGGCGGCGATCGGTTTCGCCCAACCGAGCCTGACCGCCGGCGCGCTGTTCTATCTGGTCAGCTCGACGCTGGCACTCAGCGCACTGTTCCTGCTCGGCGAACTGATCGAGCGTTCACGCTCGGCCAACCAGTATGGCGAGGACGAGGACGCCGACCAGTTGCCACACAATCTTGAGTCCCTGCACCCACCCCGCGGCGTCAACCTCGATGAAGAGGAAAATATCGTGGTCGGTCAGGTGATCCCGATGACCATGGCATTTCTGGGCCTGTGCTTCGTGGCCTGCGCGCTGCTGGTCATCGGTATGCCGCCGCTGTCGGGCTTTATCGGCAAGCTGACCCTGCTCAGCGCCCTGCTCAACCCGTCCGGCCTGGATGTCGCCAAGGATCAACCCGTGTCACTTGAGGCCTGGCTGTTAATTGCGCTGTTGATTTTCTCAGGCCTGGCAGCGCTGATGTCGTTCGTCCGCCTGGGCGTGCAACGCTTCTGGACGCCGACTGAAACCGTCCCGCCGTTGCTGCGCCACAGTGAGTACCTGCCGATTGTGGTTTTGCTGGGCCTGTGCATCACCCTGACCTTCCGGGCCGAACCGCTGTTGCAGTACACCCAGGACACCGCAGCGACCCTGCATGATCCGCAGCAGTACATCCAGTCGGTCATGGCGACCCGCCCGGTGCCGGGGCCAACCCTTCAGACTTCGCAGGAGCAGCCATGAAGCACTTCTTCCCTGCCCCGTTCCTGTCGCTGGCGCTATGGGCGCTGTGGCTGTTGCTGAACCTCTCGCTCAGTGCCGGGCACATTCTGCTCGGCGCCATCCTGGCATTTCTGGCCCCGCTGATGTTTGCCTCGCTGCGACCAATGCCGGCGCGGATTCGCAAGCCCGGCACCATCCTGCGTTTCATCCTGCGGGTGGGGGTGGATGTGGTGATATCGAACCTGCAAGTGGCGCGTTCGGTATGGGCCCTCAAACGTCGGCCGCCGCGCTCGGCCTTCGTCAAGGTGCCGCTGGAGCTGCATGACGCCCACGGCCTGGCGGCGCTGGCCATGGTCTGCACCGTGGTACCCGGCACGGTCTGGTCGGAACTGGCGCTGGACCGTAGCATTTTGCTGATGCATGTGTTCGATCTGGAGGATGAGGCGCAGTTTATCGAGCATTTCAAGAGCCACTATGAGCGCCCCCTGATGGAGATTTTCCAATGAGTGCCTTGCTCAGTGTGACGATTCTGATCAGCCTGTCGATATTTGCCCTGGCCATGGTGCTGACGCTGTGGCGTCTGTTCACCGGACCGTCGGCGCAGGATCGGGTGCTGGCGCTGGATTATCTGTACATCATCGGCATGCTGATGATGCTGGTGCTGGGTATCCGTTATGCCAGCGACACGTATTTCGAGGCCGCGCTGCTGATTGCGCTGTTTGGCTTTGTCGGCTCCTTCGCCCTGGCGAAGTTCCTGTTGCGTGGTGAGGTGATCGAATGACCTACGATGTTCCCTTCTGGGTCGAGGTGCTTACCGCCCTGTTGTTGCTGACCAGCAGCCTGTTCACCCTGACCGGTGCCATCGGCCTGGTGCGTTTGCAGGATTTCTTCCAGCGCATGCACCCCACGGCACTGGCGTCGACAATCGGTGCATGGTGTGTGGCGCTGGCGTCGATTGTGTATTTCTCGGCGCTCAAGTCCGGGCCGGTGCTGCACGCCTGGCTGATTCCGATTCTGCTGGCCATTACCGTGCCGGTGACGACCTTGCTACTGGCACGAACCAGCCTGTTTCGCAAGCGGATGGCGGGTGAGGACGTACCGCCGGAGGTCAGTGGTGACCGACCGGACAGCAAGCAGGCGTAGGCGCGGCTTCAGCCACGCAGACCAAAGTCTGACCCGTCCTCAGCGCGACGCCCTGATCCTCGCCGCATCGCCGTTACGCGCCGATATGCCGTTTTGGCACAGCGGCGCTTGCTCGGCACGAAACCCAAAAAGCGAAAGCAGGATCTCAAACTTGCAGCAGTCAGTTACTCGCTGGCACGAAAGGTCAGTTCGCCTTTGCGCCATTTGGCGGCTTTGGCGATGGCGGCTTTGAGGGTCTGGGTCAGGCCGGTCTGCAGTTGTTCGGTAGCGGCGAAGACCAGCATGACACCATGGCCTTCCTTGAAAACGATGCCGTGGCCGGCAGGCGTGTCGACGAACGCGTACTCCCCCAGCCCATAGATTGTCATTTTGATATCGCGAAAGCGCAGCTCGAGTTTGCCGCCTTCGCGGCTGGGCAACACGGCGGCACGGAAGTGGTCGCCTACCTTGAGCTCAAGCCGAGGCTTGTCATCAACCACCAGCGCACTTTCGGTATCGATCTCAGCCATGTAGACGCCATCAGGCGATTGCTCGGCGACATAGACGAAGCGCGATTGAAACTGCTTTACCAACTTTGCACGAAGATCACCAAGCACGAACAAGGCGTGCGTATCCAGGTTACTTACAGCCAAAGTACAAACCCCCAACGAACTGAAAAATGAACTGCTCTGACAATGCCAGGGCAGTCAACCGATTGTTATCACTCCTATGTGGCCGTCTGGCGGCTGAAACTCCTGATGGGCACCTGCTGGTGCGCTGCAGTTGACGACGCAGGCAGGCAGGCGGCGATTCTACCGCCTGCGCACAACTATGGCATCCAGAGTGTGTATACAGTTCCTGCTCATTGTTGCCCTATCTGCCATTTTTGATCGAACTCCCCTGCCCAGGGACAATCGGATACTCAACAACTGCTCACATTACGCTCAGGAGAGACCATGGAACTGCCAAACCCTAGCCTGCCCGACCTGTTCGCCCAACTGGGCCTTGAGAGCGACGAGGCGAGCATTGAAGCCTTCATCGCGAATCACTCGCTGCCCGACGGGATCAAACTGATCGATGCCGAGTTCTGGACCCCGGCCCAGGCCCAGTTGCTCAAAGAAAAGCTGCGCAGCGATGACGACTGGGCTCTGGTGGTCGATGAACTCAATGAGCGCTTGCATCTGCCGCCGGTTTGACAAAGCGCCGATGCCAAGCGCAATGCTTGCCTTTGTGGGAGCGACCTTGGTCGCGAAGAGGCCAGTCAAATCATAGCCTCTGCTGCGAATGTGCTGCCGTCTTCGTCAGCAAGCTGGCTCCCACCGGGGCATAAGGCACCTAAGTGAACGGCATTGGCTTTAATACGGATAATCGGACGGGGCGACATTAGGGTGAATTTTACGCCCCCCAGGCTGGGGTGCATGCACGAACAATGCATCGCCCAGTCCGCCCAGCGTCCCGATGAGCGGCTCCCAGTGGGCAGAGTGGTGGATATAGCGCCAGCGCAGCAGTTGTTGCTGCTCTGGCCTCAGCCCGACGGTATCGCCCCGCGCCTGACCGATCAGGCGCCTGCAGATATCTTCGAGCGCGGGCGGTAACGCCAGGTCAGGGCTATCACCAATGGCTTCAAAGGGCACCCCCTCATCACAGGCCAGCGTGTGCATGATGCGCAAATGAATGCGCGAAAGATGCCCGCAGACCTGCCGCCGCATACAGACGGTGGCCATCACCAGGCGGCCCCCGGAACCTGCGGCATGCCTGGCACTGGCCACCGTTGAGCTTTGCACCTGCAGGCAGGCGTGTGGATCAGCAGGGTCAACCCAATACGCGGCATCCATGGCCTGCAAGTCTGCCTCAGCCTCTCGCCAGGCCGGGCTGTCCTCATCACGGACATCCCGGCCAACCACACTGGTGTGCGGGCGGCTCATCAGGACCTCTTCGTAGGTCAACTGATGGTAGCCACCGCCAATGTCCGAATGCGCCCCCGGCAGCACAATCTCCCGCTCCCAGCCCGGCGCAATACTGTTGAGGGCGAAATTGCGCCGCCACTCGTCCCGTGCCACCAGATGCAGCACCTGCCTGGCGCAGCCAGGTGGCAGATACAGATTGACCCGACGGTTATGAGAGTCGCGCACATTGCCCAGGTCTCGCCAGCCGCCTACTGCCGCAACAGTGTCGAACAGGCCGACCAGCATGATCCGCACACTGCCTTGCTGCCAGCCGAAAGTCGGGCTCCAGGCCAGTGTCGTATCGGCCAGCAGACGGCCTAGCGCTCCGCGCTCCTGCTTGAGAATCTCGTTGACCAAATGGCGGGCCGATGCGGCGCCGCGGCTGAAGCCGAAGATGTCCAGTTCCAGAACATCAATTACACACCCCGGATTATCCAGCGCAAAAAGCGCCAGGCACTCGGCCAGCCGACTGACCGCCTTGTCGACCTTGGCCAGCACCCCGGTGCTGCCGCGCCCCAGACTTTGCCCAGGCCAACGCGAATCGCGCCCGCCTGAGGTGGTGCCGACCCCGCCGATATACACCGGCCAGTAAACTTTCCAGCCATCCGTTTCACGCCGGGCAACGGCCTGTTTACGATAAAGCTCGAACAAACGAGCGATATTACTGTAGTCGTTAGTGTAACTACCGTGTGACCCGGCGTGGCGCCCGGCGCACTCGCGGGTATGCTCCTGGTGGCCGGCCTGCATCTGTTCGCGGCAGTGGGCGGCGATACCGCTATTGACCCGGTTATTACCGGTGCCATCGAAAAACAGCCCGACCCGCACGGTCACAGGGAACCGGGTAACTTGCGCAGTATCAGGGTGTACATTTACATGTGCTGTAGTATTCATCGTGTATCCATCCTTAGATGCGTCGACTGCAAACTATTTATTGGCGCCTTTTTTCTGCGCATACAAACAGCTTGCTCAACGTGACACGACAGTCAAGCAGTCATAGATATTTCAGAATATTCCTACACAATTAAACCAATTCCTACACACCCCACGCCCAATAATTCTTCAGCTGTTATCAATTACAACAACCTTGGCTGACCAGCCCCCCTATGGGGGGCGCCTTTAAAAAACACAGGCCAGGCTGCCAGCAAGTCGGTTTCAAAAATGCTGTTATGCCTGCTCGGGCCGATACCCCAGACGCAATCCACCCCAGTGCCGCCCCTTGACCATGATCGGCACCGACAGATCATGCATAAGCTCACCGGTATCACGGGTGTAGGTCTGCAACAGCACCGCCTGCTGATGGCTACCACAACGAATTCCGGTGCGGTCATCGAACTTGCGCTTGCTACGATTGCGCGCGGTGTCCACTGCCGGGTCGCCGGTCAATGGCTGATTGAAAGCCGCGTTATGGGTCGGCACATAACCCTGCTGGGTGCAGGCAATGGCAAACACCAGCCCCTCATGGCGCTTGAGCAAGGGCTCCTGAATATCCGGCAGCACCTTGTCGGTGTAGCCGTCAAAGCGGGTATGAAAGCGCGGCGGGCTGGTCTTGGCGATAGGCTGGTAACTGCGGTCGAACAAATCATCCAGGCTCACCGCGCCCCTGGCGATATCAGCCTCGAAGCGGGCGCCGATCTGCACAGCGCCTTCGCGGGCCAGATCGTAGATACGCTGGTGGTAATCATCCAGCCCGACCTCGGCCAGGCGTTGGCTGATGCTCTCTGCCTGACCTTCCATCTGCACGGCAGAGTCGGCCAGCTGGCGGGTCTGCTGGTTACTGACCGACAGGTCGGCGCGCATGTGTTCGATGGATCCAAACAGGCTGCCCAATTGCTCCTGATTGATCTGCGTGCCCTGAGCAATCTCGCTGACCTGAACTTCGACGTCGGCAGCCAGGCTGGCGATGCGTTCCAGATGCTGGCCAGTGTCCTCGACCTGACGTACGCCTGTGTCGAGATCGACGGATAACTGCTGGATCTGCGCGACCACCTGGGTGGTCCGCTGCTGGATATCGGCAACCATCTGCCCGACCTCCTCAGTCGCCGTCGCCGTACGCCCCGCCAGGCCGCGCACTTCATCGGCGACCACCGCAAAACCTCGGCCGTGCTCGCCGGCCCGCGCCGCCTCAATGGCGGCATTGAGTGCCAGCAGGTTGGTCTGGCTGGCAATCGACTGGATAACCTGAGCGACCCGTTGGATCTCTTCACTGCGCTGGCTCAGCGCCTGGATGACCTGGCGGCTGTCCACTGCGCCCTGACTCAGGCGGCGCATGCACTCGATAGACTCAACCAGCACCGTACGCCCGGCCTCACTGCTCTGCCGCGCTTCACTGGCTGCACTCAGGGCCTGCTGGCTCAGTTGCGCAGCCTGCTGTTCGGTGGCGATCATCACTTCGGCACTGCCCACCACCTGCTCGGCGGCCTTGAGCTGCGATTGAATCCGGCCAGCGAGTTGCCGCACCGAAAAGGACACACTGGCGGCGGACAACGCGTTATGGCTGGTGGTGAATGACAGGTCGCGGGTCAGGCGGGTGATGTCACTGGCGCTTGCGGCCTCAGGGGCCGATGCCGGTTGGCGCTTGCGCAACCGGGGCAGCCAGATCAGCGCAACAGCCAACGGTGCTGCGAGCCACACGGGCAATAGATTCAACCCGGTGACGACCAGTAGCACGACAATGCCAAGGCTTTGTGTCAGTGCCAGCCACAAGGGCGCGAATTCGTGTGAAACGGGGGCCTGCACGCCGGGCTCTGCCAGCTTCCCTGCATAGGCTACGTTGTCGGTCATGATCCCTCCACCTGTCGTTTTTCTTATTGAAAAACATTAAACGCCACGAACAGGCTATTTGCCATGGTTCGTTAGTGGTACATCCGGCCCGAATCAATACAACGCAGTAAAAAACGATAAACGGCAGGCACAACAAAACCGGGAGGCAGTTGCTTGCCTCCCGGTCAGGTCCCCCTCAGCACTGAGCGATCAGTACTGACGCTGGTGCTTGTCAATTGACTCGTGACGTTCCTGCGCTTCGATGCAGTAACGGGTGGTCGGGCTGATCAACAGACGCTTGAGGCCAATGGGCTCGCCGCTGTCATCGCACCAGCCGAAAGAATCATCAGCGATACGGGTCAGGGCCATTTCCAGTTGCGGCAGCATGCGCTGGTCACGGTCGATGGAGTTCACCAGCCAGTGACGCTCTTCTTCAACAGAAGCAGCGTCGGCAGGATCTGCCGGGGTGTCCAGGCTTTCGATGGCAACACGGCTCTTTTCGATACGCTCGTGGATTTCAACCTTCATCGATTGCAGCAGCTCGGTGAAAAAACCGTGCTGTTCAGCATTCATGTAGTCATCGGCCGGCATGGCCAGCAACTGGTCCTTTGTCATTGAATTCTCTAATAAAAACGTGCATTTAGCCGGTCTGGAGAGGCCTTGGCGTGGCGTGTCGACGCCATGGCTTTTAAAGGCACCGCCCTGCACTCCACTCAAGAGGGGCGGCAGTCTACGGCTGCCATGCTCAGTCGGCAACCCGTTTGACCCATCTATGCCGAACAATTGCGCAAAAAATGTGCAAAAAGGCTGGAGTTCGCCGCGACTCGACCAGAGTGCCCGGCCGGCAAGCTGCAAGACCATAAAATGCATCTGGCATTTGCTGGCACCGGTAATACCCCTGCCCTTTTCAAGCTCACCACACCCGGATGCAAAGTGACAGGCTGGATGAGTTATCGTTCCCTCATACACATCACTACAACGCACTATTTTTCACAGTGACCGGGGGATTTGAGCAACTCTCTTAACATCTTTTAACTTCAGACAAATTGCATTGTACAAAGCAGCAAAGTGCCATCTATAGTGCGCTCAATGCACACGGACAAGCATGCGAACCTGTTCGCATCATCATGGACCGGACCCGAGCCTGCCGCTTCGTGAGCTTGCCGCTATGTTCTTCAAATCAAACACTAAAGAAATTATTGCCCTGCAACAGCTCGTCGAGCAGCAGGCCAGCCTGCTAAAGGCGATCAACCGCTCGATGGCCAGTATCGAGTTCGATCTGAACGGTGTCGTGCTCGATGCCAATGACAACTTCCTGAGCGCCATGGGCTATCGCCGCGAAGATATCCTTGGCAAACAGCACCGGATGTTCTGCACGCCTGAAGATGGCCGCAGCAGCGAGTACGATCGGCTTTGGTCACGCCTGCGTAACGGCGAGTTCGTTTCTTCGACCTTCCGCCGTGTCGCCCGCGACGGCCACATCGTCTGGCTTGAGGCCAGTTACAACCCGGTGCGCGATGCTAATGGCAAAGTGACCAAGGTGATCAAATACGCCACCGATGTCACGGTACGAATCGAGGCCGACAACGAGGCGCGCCGTAAGCTCGAAGCCATCGACCACGCCATGGCCGTGATCGAGTTCGACCTTGAGGGCCGGATTCTGGCCGTCAATGACAATCTGACACGCACCATGGGCTATAGCGAAACCGATCTGATCGGCAAGAACCACCGCATGCTATGCCCGCCGGAGCAGAGCAACAGCAACGAATACGCCGATTTCTGGCGACGCCTGAACAAGGGAGAATCGTTCAGCGGCCAGTTCAAGCGTGTCAGCCGTAGCGGCCAGCCCGTCTGGCTGGAGGCGACCTATAATCCGATCTACGACGCCAGCGGCAAGCTGTGGAAGGTGATCAAGTTCGCCGCCGATATCACCCCGCGTATTGAGCAGCACGAACGTGATGCAAGCAGTGCCGCCCAGGCGTATCACATCTCGGTCGAGACCCGCAAAGTCACCGAACACGGCACCGAAGTGATTCAGCAGGCCGCCCAGGAAATGCGCCAGATCTCATCGAGCATCGAAGATTCGTCGAAGATCATCACCCAACTGGGCGCACGCTCCGAGCAGATCACGGCCATCGTCAATACCATTCGCAGCATTGCCGAGCAGACCAACCTGCTGGCGCTCAATGCCGCTATCGAAGCGGCACGGGCGGGTGATCAGGGCCGTGGCTTTGCTGTGGTGGCCGACGAAGTCCGGCAATTGGCCGGGCGCACCAGCCGCTCGACGGCGGAGATTTCCGAGATGATCGGGATGATCCAGAACGAAACGCGCCAGGCCATCGACAGCATGGACAATACCCGCAACAACGCGATCAAGGGCGTTGACCTCGCCGACCAGGCCGGCTCGGTCATCGTGCGAATCAGCGAGGGCACCAATCACGCGGTGGACGCTGTGAAGATGTTTGCCAGAGTCGCTCACTGAACCGCGCTACTGAGCCTCCAGCGCCTGGCGATTTTTCTGACCCAGGCGCTTGGCGCGCTTTTCCAGCACCAGGTACACCACCACCGCCAACAGCAGCGGCAGCAAAAAGTAAATTGCCCGGTAGCCGATCAGCGCCGCCAGCAAGGTACCTTTGGAAAACTGGTGCGCCAACAGGGTCATGAATACGGTTTCCAGCACACCGAGCCCGGCCGGGATGTGGGTAATTACCCCGGCAATGCTGCTGATCAGCAACACACCCAGAATTGCCGGGTAAAACGCTTTGTCCGGCAGCAGGGTGTAAATCACCAGCGCCATCAGCGACCAGTTCAAGGCACCCAGGCTGGCCTGGATCAGCGCCTGACTCAGGGTCGGCAAGACAATCTCCTGGCCGCGAATGGTCCAGCACCGGCGCTTGGAAAACCGGCAAGCCGCCAGATAAGCCGCGCACAGGATCAGCAGCGCCACGCCTATCAGTTGCAAGCTCGTGCTGCCAATCGCCCACTCCGGCGGCAACTCAAGAAAGCCCAAGGCGAATACCAGACCTGCCAGCAGCATATAGCCCAGCCAGTTGGTAATCAGGCTCAGGCTGAGAACGCGGGTGATGGTCGGCACATCCAGCCCCAGCCGCGAGTACAACCGATAGCGCAAGGCAATGCCGCCTACCCAGGAACTGAGGTTGAGGTTGAACGCGTAGCACACGAAGGTGACCGGCACGACCTGGGCAATGCTCAGCCGATGCCGGGTGTAAAAGCGCGCCAGGATGTCAAAGCCGCAGTAGACCAGGTAGCTGCAGGCCGCCACCAGCACGGCGATGAACAAGGTACTGGCCTTGTAGGAGCGCAAAGCCTGCATGACCTCCTGCCAATCAAGGTTCTTGACCAGCAGAAACAGCAACACCGGGATCAGTACGATGAAAAACACATTGAGCAAGCGTTTGGCCCACAGCCATTTGCTTGATTGGGTTTCGGATGCAGCAGCGCCAGCCTGGCTCATGACGATTTCTCCGAATTGGACAGCTCATGGGCCGCCTGTTGTCGCTCTTCAACAACCCGCGCCTCGGGCATCACGTCCGCCGCACGCAGGGGCTTGAGGCGCATGCCGTGCACCGGAAACAGCCCGGCGATGGCCGGAAAGTGGCGCAGGAAGTGGAAGCACAGAAAAATCATCGGCGCCCTCCACCACTGGCCACGCGCCGCCCCTTTGAGGGTGATCGGCACGCTGTGGGCAGCCGCCAGCCCAAGCAGATGCTCCTGCAACTGCTGATTGAGTGGCGCATCACGGATGAACAAATTGGCTTCCAGATTCAACGCCAGGCTCAGCGGGTCGAGGTTACTGGAGCCCACAGTCGACCACTCATGGTCGATCAGCGCCACCTTGCCATGCAGCGCGCGCTGCTTGTATTCGTGGATCACCACCCCGTCGCGCAACAGGTAGGTGTAGGTCAGCCTTGAGCAGACCCGTACGAACGGCATGTCCGGCTTGCCTTGCAGAATCAGGGTGACCTTGACCCCGCGTCGCGCGGCGTTACGTAACTCGCGCAAGAACCGATAGCTGGGAAAGAAGTAGGCATTGGCCAGGGTGATCCGCGAATTGGCGGCCCTGATCGCCTGCAAATATTGCTCTTCAATGTCGGTGGTGTGCTGACGGTTGTCCCGTTCAGCCAACAACATCCGGGCATGGCCGGCCTGCTCGAGGCGCAGCGGCACCGGCGCCAACCGCTCACGCACCGCCGCGCTGAGCATGCCCAAGGCGCTGCGGTGGATATCGGCAATGATCGGCCCACGGACCCGCACCGCATAATCCTGCTTGGCAGTCAGCCCGGTTTCAGTCATGTGATCGACGCTGTAGTTGATCCCGCCAATAAAGCCGAGCTCACCATCGATCACCACCACCTTGCGATGCAGACGGCGAAACAGATTGGTGCGCATGCCCAGCAAACGCGGTTGCGGGTCGAACAACTGGATATGAATACCCGCATCGATCATTTGCTTGACGAACGCTGAACTCAGATCACAGGTGCCGTAGTCATCCACGGTGACCACCACCTGTGCGCCATTACCCGCCGCTTCGATCAGCGCCTGCTGCAAGCCTTCGCCAATCCGGTCTTCAAAAATGATGAAGGTCTCGACCAGCACCTGACGGCGTGCCGAGCGGATGGCCTGGAATACGGCGGTAAAGAAATCCTCGCCATTGATCAGCAACTCAACCGAGTTACCGTCACGCCATTGCCCTTGTTTCATAAGCTCACCTCCACCGCCAGCGGTGCATGATCGGACAGATGAGACCAGGGCCGATGGCTCAACACCTGCGGCCGCCGGGTCGTGGCGTTGGCGACATAGATCCGGTCCAGCCGCAGCAGCGGCCAGCGCGCCGGGAAACTGCGCGCCGGCGCCCCTGTGTGCTGGACGAACACTTCGCGCAACCCGGTGCCGGCCAGCAGCGCATCGGCACGCAGGCGCCAGTCGTTGAAGTCGCCGGCCACAATGACCGGCTCACCGTCCGGCAGGCCCTTGACCAGCTGCGCGAGCAGCCGGATCTGCGCCTCACGGTGCTTCTCACGCAGGCCCAGATGCACGCAGATCGCATGCACCTGGCCATGGTGTGCAACATCAAGCACACAATGCAGCAGACCGCGCTCTTCAGTGCCATGAATGGACACGTCGAGATTCTCGTGGCGCAGGATCGGGTATTTGGAAAGCAGTGCGTTACCGTGATCGCCATGCGGGTAAACCGCATTACGGCCATAGGCGTAGCTGCTCCACATACTGTCGGCCAGGAACTCGTACTGCGAGATGCTCGGCCAGTCCTTGACCCGGCTGGCATGGCGCTGGTGCTCACCGTGCACTTCCTGCAGAAACACCACATCGGCCGACACGCTGCGCACGGCCTCACGCAGTTCGGGAAGGATGAAGCGCCGATTCAAAAAGCCAAAGCCCATATGCATATTCATGGTCAGTACATTCAGTGAGAGGTTGGCCGATACCGGCTGTAATTGGCCGACGGGCGTATGGGCTCGGGTCAAGAACGTTTACTCCTTGAGGGCAATCACTGCATATGAAGCTTGCCAAACGAGCCGGTTCCGTCGTTTATCGACCAACGCGCAGAATGCAACGCTGGTCAGCGATAAATGAGCGTTATGCCGCGCACAGCACTTACCCGCTCATAGGTGCGGGCAAAGCCTGTGATGGCGCGGCCCACGCACCTGGCGGGGCGTTTGGTTTTTTACTGAACACTGAAACCTGAAACGGCACGCGGGTTGCTTGCACAGGGGGCTGAGAGCCACCGGTGACAGATTTTTCCACTCGCTGGAAACGCAGCAAAACCGGCTAAGCTGATTTCATTCAAGACGACGACAGGAACCGAGCCGTGGCCGCTTCGTCAATCGCACGCTATACCGCAAAGGCCCGCTGGCTCCATTGGCTCATGGCACTGCTGGTTGTCTTGGCTTATGGCCTGATTCTGTGCCGCAGTGAGTTCAGCCGCTTTTCCGAATACCGCATGATGGTGGTGCAAGGGCATTACCTGACCGGCATCCTGTTGCTGGGCCTGGCGTTCTTTCGCCTGGCCGAACGACGCCGTCATGCGCCGCCAGCCATTACCCCGCCCCTGCACAACAGATTACGCGTGGCCTCCCGAGTGACGCATTACCTGATGTACGGGTTCCTGTTCGTGCAGCCGATATTGGGCATGCTCACCGTACTGGTAGAAAAAGGCGAACTGCCGATCCTGTTTACCGGGCTGGCCATCCCTTGGCCGCTGCCGACCTCGGGACGTACCGCCGAGTATTTTGAAGACCTGCACAAGCTGTTCGCCTCGCTGTTTTACTACCTGGTCGGCCTGCACATTGCCGCCGCGCTCTGGCATCACTTCATCCGCAAGGACGACACCCTCAGCAGAATGCTGTGAACCCTGTGGGAATTTTCAACACACCGCCGTGCATGACGGACATGACGGACAAGGCGGGCTATGATCTGCGCCTGTGTTCTAGCCATGATTCAAGGACTCTTCATGCACATGCGGTTGTTGACTGCCCTGACAGTGACTGTCGGCTGCGCGTTTTCCCTTCAAGCCCAGGCCAGCAGCGACGACTCCTGCTACCCGCGCTGGTCGTTGATCAAGGACAATCTGGAGCCGTGCAGCAACCTGGCCTTTCTCAGCCCTGGCAACGATAGCCAGATCAACCTGCGCCTGTTGCTGGCCGACAAAGGCGTGCTGCCGCCAAGCCCGCAGCCGTTGCAAGCCCTCGACCTGGAACAAGGCTACGGTCAGGTGCCATTCCCGGTTTACCGGCTCAGGCCAGAAGCGACGCCTGCCGACGCACAACCAACCAGCAAGGCTGTCGACCCCTTGGCTGCACCACTGCAACGACTGGGCCTGAGCCGACCGGCAACAACCGCCGGGCAGGAGTTTCTGCAAGGTGAAGGCAGCCGTTGCCGCAGTAACGATCAGGCCAGCGCCACGGCCTTCATTAGCGCCGTGCTGAACAGCCCCGAACTGACAGACAACGAGCGCAAGGCACTGGCCCACAGCCGTCTGCAAATGCTCGGTGCCTGCAGTTGGGATCCGGACCAGCAAACGAGCCTGCTACCGGGCAACCTGGCGTCCAGTGAGGCACAGGCATTTGCTCTCTACCTGGGTGCAGCAGCGGACTTCTACAGTGGTCGTTTTGATGCAGCCGCCAGCGGATTCGCCCGCCTGGCCGACAGCCGCCAGCCATGGCTGAACCAGACCGCTGCCTACATGAGTGCTCGCACCCTGCTCAACCAGGTGCAAGAAACGGGCTTCACTGAGTACGGTGAAATCGACCCTGATCGCCTGGACCTGGCCTTGCTGGGTCGCGCTGACCAGGCGTTCCAGCAATACCTGGCCCAATGGCCGCAAGGTGATTACGCGGCATCAGCGCGCGGCTTACTGCGCCGCGTACACTGGCTGGCCGGTAACGACGACAAGCTGGCTGACGAATATGTCTGGCAGTTGACCCAAGCCAGCGACGCACAGCGCAACGCCAGCCTGGATGGTTTGATCAACGAGATCGATATCAAGTTACTCATCAACCGTGCCCATACGCTGCAAGAACCTCTGCTGCTGGCGGTCATTGACCTGATGAGCATGCGCGAACAGGCCCGCCCCGGCCTGTCGCTGGAAGATCTGCAGGCCCAGCAGCCGGTATTTGCCAACGATCCGGCCATGTATGACTACCTGCTGGCCGCCCACGCATTTTATGTGCAAGACAATCCAGCGAAGGCACTGGAGCACTTGCCGCAGCCACCTGCCGCAGGCGACACCCTAAGTTATCTGAGCTTCAGCCAGCAAATGCTGCGCGGCCTGGCCTTGCAAGCTCGCCAGGACTTCAAGGGAGCACAACAGACGTGGCTCGCCATCCTGCCGATGGCCAAGGCGCCGCTGCAACGCGAGCAACTGGAGCTGGCCCTGTCGATGAGCTACGAGCACGACGAGCAACTGTCCGGCGTGTTTGCCGCCGACTCGCCGATCCAATCCCGGCAAGTGCGTAACATCCTGCTCAGCCATGTGGCCGATGCGCAACTGCTGCGCGAGCAGACCCTGAACGGGCTGGACACCAGCGAACGCAACCTGGCGCTGTTCGTGCTGCTCTACAAAGACCTGCTGCGCGGTCGCTATGCCGACTTCGCACAAGACCTCAAACGCTTGCCTGAACCGCTGCCCAAAGAGCAATTGGGCTACGGCCTGGGCTACGTCTACCAGCAAGGTCCATCATTGGAACTGTTCCAGTGGCAAGGCGACAAGGCCGAGTCTGGCTACAGCTGCCCGAGCATCGCTCAGACCGCTGCCGCCTTGCAGGCTGATAGCAAAGACCCTCAGGCGCTCAATTGCCTGGGCGAGTTCATCTTGCGCAACCGCCTCGACAGCATGCCGCTGGATCAGCGCCGCGATGCCGACACCCTAGGAGGCAGCGCACCGGGCTTTGCCGGCGAGGTGTTCTCACGGCTCGACGGCTATCGCCAGGTGATCGACAACCCCAAGGCAGGCCGTGACGACAAAGCCTATGCGCTGTTTCGCGCCATCAACTGCTATGCACCTTCGGGTTACAACAGCTGTGGCGGCCAGGAAGTCGAGCCGGCCACCCGCAAAGCCTGGTTCCGCCAGCTCAAAGGCAGCTACGCCAGCACTCAGTGGGGCAAAACCCTGCAGTATTACTGGTAAAGCCATGATGAAAACCTGGCCCTGGCTGCTGCTCAGTTGCCTACTGGCGACTGAGCCCGGCCATGCGGCGGTAGACGCCAGCCACTACGACCAGTTCTGGCTATGGGCCGGCGTCGACCAGCAGCCGGTGCTGCAACACGCCAATACGCTCTACGTGCTGCAAGGCCAGATCAGCCAGTCACGCCGCGACCCGCAGGTGCACTTCATCGCTCAAGGGCCGGGCGTGGCCCGCCTGCCGCAAAAACAGCTGTGGATCGTCTACCGCGCCCACACCCTGCGCTGGCCCGACACCGTATATCGCCAGTTGCTCGCCCAGGTCGAGCGCTGGCGCAGGGCCGGCAACCCGGTGGTCGGCGTCCAGATCGACTTCGACGCCCGCACCCGCCACCTCGACGAATACGTGACCTTCCTGCGCGACCTGCGCCAGCGCCTGCCTCCCGACTACCGCCTGAGCATCACCGGCCTGATGGACTGGAGCAGCAACGCCGACGCCAGCGTGATTGGCGAACTCAACGGCGTGATCGACGAAGTCGTGGTCCAGACCTACCAGGGCCGCCACAGCATCCCCGACTACGGCGCCTACCTGCCGCGCCTGAGCCGCCTGGGCCTGCCGTTCAAGGTCGGCCTGATCCAGGGTGGCGAATGGCAAGAGCCGGATTTTTTACAAGCCAGTCCCTGGTTCAAGGGTTATGTGGTATTCCTGCAGAACCCATAACCCCACCAGGACGGCTTTTTTGCTTAAGCACATGAAAAATCTGAAAAAAACATTTGCATAAGGAAAAACGTTCGACTACATTAGCGCACCTCGACGGACGCAACGTCTGAAACGAGATACGGTGAGATGTCCGAGTGGTTTAAGGAGCACGCCTGGAAAGTGTGTATACGAGAAATCGTATCGAGGGTTCGAATCCCTCTTTCACCGCCATATTCGATGTAAGCTAAAGCCCTGATTTTACTAGATAAAATCGGGGCTTTTTCTTTTGCGCCCCATAGTTTTAGGGCAATTTTAGGGCAAAAAGAACAACTCTCAGGCCGCAACAGGCCGCCTCCGGCCATTCATGGCAATCTCCGGCGTTCTGCCGAACCAAATCCCCTCAAAAAACCATCAGTCAGGCGACATTGCATTTTGAGTGTCATACCCACAAGAGCCAACGTGCTGAACATGACACATCAAGCACCGAACGAAGCGCTCATCACAAAGCATCTCAAGCAGCTGGTGAATCAGATGCTTCCCACTACCAGGCAGCGATCTATAGCTTTCAATGAAAAAGCGCTCATGCTCAGGCAGAGTTACCCCGCAGGGTCTGGAGCGGCCGCCTGATAACACATACATGACATCCGCGCCCGCTGCCGCGACACCCGCAAAATAATCTGCTCGAGGTACTCTCACACCGCTTTCGTAGTGCGCTTGTGCGTTAGTTGCCACACCACCGACGGACCCGAATTGGGCCTGAGTAAAGCCAAGCCTGATGCGCTCATATTTCAATCGCCTGCCGATGCCGTTCATGCCGCTCACCTTGCGATCCAATTGGGCATCAAATTATCTGATAGATAGCTGGTTGCCATCTTTTTTCGGAGAATGAGCTGATTTTATGACCAACCGGCATTGCTGTTCAGATCGTCACCCTCCAAAAGCGAGAAAATCACACCCCCTCCCCAATGCGTTCCAACTCCGTTTGCGTAACGTCCCAGGCACTGGGAATGCATCGAATAGACCTTAAAATCAATGATCCTGAATATCACAACACCATCCTTGCGTATGCATCTATCACTACACATTTGCCCAAGATGCACGCCGTTCGTCCCGTAGGCATTCATGCCTACAAGGGAAGTATCCATACAAAATCTCCATGTTAACCGAGCTTCAACGCTGCGAGGGGGCGGAATAATACGGAGGGCTGTCAGGAACAAAAATTATCCGACACCACCCGAGCGCACGCTATAGCATTAGTCTGACAGCGCGATAATTTTTTAACTCCATTTCGCCAGTATCAACCTGGGGCTCTCATGTCTTTCGGTTTGA
>NZ_JANJFL010000026.1:71747-93633 GCF_024584215.1 Pseudomonas sp. LJDD11 | reverse complement strand
GCGGGCTGGGCAGGCGCGGGCGGCGGAGCGGCGGGCGGTTGCGCGGCAGGCGCCTGCACGGTCGCCGCCGGGGCGACCGCAGGCAGTTGCACAGGCGCTGCGGCCGGGGCCAGGGCCGGAGAAGGCGCTGACGCAGCCGTTTCGGAAGAGAAGCGCGGCGGGTCGAGCAACAGGCTGTATTCGCGCTGGGCACGACCGTTGGGCGACAGCACCTGAACCAGGAATTTTACATAAGGGTCGGTCACCGGCTTGCTGGAGGTGACGCGCAACACGCTCTTGCCACCGGGGTTGATCACCGGGGTAAAGGTCAGGTCATTAAGGAAAGCCTGGCGGGTGACCCCTGCCTGAGAGGAATCTGCCGTGGTTCCCAGACTGGGTACCAGTTGCGAAGCATTGATGCCACGGGCATCGGTCAGCTCGATTTCAGCCACCAGCGGCTGGTTCAGGGTCGATTTGACCGACAGCTCGCCGAGCCCCAAAGCGTGTACTGCACCCGACGACAGCGCCGAAGCCGCAGCAATCGCTACTACCAGTTTACGAACCTGAACCATAGCCCATCCCTTGTTTGAAGACTCTCCGAAACCGGAGTAAGGCGTGTTGCCGCTAGAATCATTATACAAATCGTTGCCAAGTATCTTTTACACATGGCCTTTTATCAACAACTCAGCCACTTGCACAGCATTGAGCGCCGCACCTTTGCGCACATTGTCGCAAGTCAGCCACAGGCTGAGCTGGCGTGAATCGTCGATACCGCGGCGCACCCGGCCGACATACACCACATCCTGCCCTACCGCATCGCCCACCGGGGTCGGGTAATCTCCGGCATCGACCAACTCCACGCCCGGCGCGGCATCCAGGCGCTTGTTGACCAACGCCAGGTCGACATCCTGGGCGGTTTGCAGCGATATGCTGAAACTGTCGCCGAAAAATACCGGCACCTGGATACAAGTAGCGCAGACCTTGAGTAAAGGCAGCGCCAGCAATTCGCGCAACTCACTGACCAGACGTTTTTCTTGCGGCGCATGACCGTACTCATCCGGCGTACCGGCCTGGGCAAGCAGGTTAAAAGCCACCTGACGATCATAAAACCGCGGTTCAAGAGGCCGCATGTTGAGCAACTCGGCGGTCTGCCGCGCCAGCTCGCTGACACCCTCACGCCCCAAGGTCGAGACGGCCATGCAGGCCGTCACATCGACGCGCTGGATATCCAGTACATCGCGCAGCGGCGCCAACACCAGAGCCAACGCCGTCGCCGCCGAGCCCGGATTGCTCAACAACAGTGGCGCAGCGCGACCAGCAAGCTGCGCGGCGTTGATTTCCGGCACCAGCAGCGATGCCTGCTGGTGATCGAAGGCGCCGGACAAATCAATGACCGAACAGCCCGCCTGCAGG
Organism: Pseudomonas sp. LJDD11; assembly: GCF_024584215.1. Lineage (NCBI taxonomy): Bacteria > Pseudomonadati > Pseudomonadota > Gammaproteobacteria > Pseudomonadales > Pseudomonadaceae > Pseudomonas > Pseudomonas sp. LJDD11. The sequence continues at coordinate 92,241 of NZ_JANJFL010000026.1, read as the reverse complement.
GCACGCGGCGCAAAACTGCGACTGATCGCAGCGCCTGCGGCAAAAAACGCCAGGCCGACTCTGGAAAAGTCAAACGCGTCCACTTCCCGCGCACGCAGATTCTTGCCTTTGAATGGCAACGAGGTACCTGACGATTCGGCACTGGCCAGCAAATGCAATTCGCTCAGTGGAAAGTCGCGCTCCTCAAGAATCTGGACGATGGTTTCGCCCACGGTTCCGGTGGCGCCGATCACGGCGATAGCAAAGGGCTGACTCATGCATAAACCTCAGGGAAAAATGGGGAGCGGCACTTTACCCGCGCCACGGATGCCAGGCAATCAAGGCTGCCCGCTCTAGACTGCTTTCATGGCTCTGGGCCAATAGGAAAAAACACACCATGGCTCCACACCCCCAACCAGCGCTGGCCGTCCAATTCGGCAGACACGGCCAGGTCGACCAGTTGATAGAAGACATTGCGATGCAGCAGCGCCTCCAGATTGGCGCGCACCAGCACATAAGGGGCCGGTTCAAGGGTGACTGGGTCGGTTTCGACCCGCAGCGGATGTTGCGGGCCGATCTCGACCTGATCATCGACGTGGGTGACCAGGCTCAGAATCTGGCGCTCGCCCGCCCCGCTGACACTGAGAGAGATGGCCACAAAAGGCGCGTCATCCACCTGGATGCCGACCTTTTCTACCGGTGTGACCAGAAAGTAGTCATCGCCATCGCGACGGATGATGTTGGAAAACATCTGGACCATGGGCTTGCGGCCAATCGGCGACCCCTGGTAGTACCAAGTGCCGTCACGGGCGATACGCATATCGATATCGCCACAAAATGCCGGATTCCACAGATGCACCGGCGCAGGCCCCCGGCCTTTGGGGAGTTGCGCCAGCAGGTCGGAGGTCTTGCCTGAATCGCTCATACCGGTCCTAACGAGAGACACCTATCAAGCCACGAGCATATTGCTCCATGGGCGGACCAAGCAAATCTTCGGGACGGGTGTCGTAAAGCGTCAGCAAACCGCCACGACTGCGGATTCGTGCGCTGTCGATCAAGTATTGCGTGGAGGTTTCGATCAGCATCATCTGAATGACCCCGCTGTCGATGCCAAAGCGATCCAGCGCTTCTTCATCAGCCCACTGGTCCCAAGTGCCGATCCGGTCGTCAGCACGGGCGAAACGGGTATACAACAGGTAGTGCGCACCAGCACTGCGGGCTTCGCTCAAGGCTTGATCGAGACCCACCGGGGCACGGGCACGGCGCACCAGAGGAAAGAACTCGATGAAGTTATTGAAAGCCTCTTCGGCCACTACGTTAGGACGCGGATAAGCCCTGCCTGGCGGCACGAAGGCCGCTTGAGCGATATAGATAAAGGAGTCGGGCTGCAGGCGAAAGTTACTGGTCCGCCGGGTCTGGCTGTGATCGAGCAGCCCGGCATCGCTGAACTGCTCGTGAACGCCATCGGCCATGTCGCTGACTTTCATGCAGCCACCAAGCGCGACAAGCGCCAGCAGCAGAATCAGGCTACGCATCATTACTCTCCCAAAAACCGGTGACGAAAAACCGGCGAATGGCCGTCGGATGCAGCTTCCGCGCCATTTTCACCTACCCGGCAGGAAACTCATTTCGCCGCAGGGTCGGGTTTTACTTCAACAGCCAGCTCAGGGTCGCGCTTGCGTTTGTTGCCCATGCGCACGCCGATGTCCATCAGGAACTGGAAAAAGCCTTCCTGATCTTCGAGCACATTGCTCCAGAACGGCGAGTGGTACAGCGCCACAGCGCCGTGGACCAATGCCCAGGCGGCACAATAATGGAAGTATGGCGGGACATCTTCGAGCTTGCCTTCGTTGATACGCCCCTTGATAAGCAAGGTCAGATGCTCAAAGTTAGAGGCACGAATGCGGTGCAGCTCTTCGACCATTTCCGGCACCTGGTTGCCCTTGACCACTTTCTCTTCGAGGCGGTCGAACAACCGGTAACGCTGCGGGTCGCGCATGCGGAACTCGAAGTAGGCCCGTGACAGCGCCTCCTTGTCACGATCGACATCGGCCGAGTGCAGCAATTCGTTGAGATCGCGCTCGTAATCAAGCATCAGCCGCAGATAGATCTCGGCCTTGGACTTGAAGTGCTTGTAGATCGTCCCTTTGCCGATCCCGACCGCGTCGGCGATCATCTCGACAGTGACACTGTCCTCACCCTGCTCCAGAAAAAGCTTCAGTGCGGTGTCGAGAATTTCCTGTTCACGGCGGCGAAATTCACGGACCTTTCGAGGTTCTTTTTGCATAGTGAGAGGGTCTGCAAGGCTCAAAATCGAAGCCGGGTATTATGCCTAATTGGCGCGAAAATGCACTGTTCATCCATCTTGTCGAGCACCCGCTGTCTGCATTTCGCCCCCCCTGCCCTGCAAGGCTGGCACTTGCGGCACGAACCGCCGGACACAGTGGCCGCCCATCAAGGCTGCCCAACCCTATACATCAATCAGGCACTCAATAACGGTTTAGTATTCCAAAACTGTTTAAAAAATGACCAATGGCGACTGGCAGGCCAGGTATTCTCATCAATACTTAAAGCGTTGGTACGCATTCCCCCCAAATGCCGCACCAATAAAGGCATTCATGGATGGCATGCCTTTGTTTTACTCCTAATGGTCTTGACCCGGTTTCACCCCCCAGAATCCGGGTTTCTTTTTGCCTGCTGTTTTTGTCTGGCCTCAACGCTGCAAGTGGGCCAGAGGAAACAACCGGGCGAAGTTATCGGTGGTCTGCTCAGCGAAGCGCTCGTAGCTTTCACCGCGCAGCATGGCCAGAAACTGGGCGACTTCACGCACATATTGCGGCAAGTTGGGTTTGCCACGGTAAGGTATCGGCGCCAGGTAGGGAGAGTCAGTCTCGACCAGCAACCGGTCGGCCGGAACCTGACGGGCCACATCACGCAACGCATCAGCATTGCGGAAGGTGACGATGCCCGACAACGAGATATAAAACCCCAGATCCAGAGCGGCTTTGGCCATTTCCCAGTCTTCAGTGAAGCAATGCAGCACGCCGGCCTGAGGCAATGCCGCCTCACGCAATAACTGCAGAGTATCGCTGCGCGCCGCGCGGGTATGCACGATCACCGGCTTGCCGGTAATCCGTGCGGCCTCCAGGTGCAGGCGAAACGACGCCTGCTGCAGTTCGGCCGCCTCAGGCTCGTAATGGTAATCCAGGCCGGTTTCACCGATGGCCACCACCCGCGGGTGATCCAGCTCCCGGAGCAGCCATTGCAGTGCAGGCTCCTCGCCGGGTTTGAGGTCCAGCGGATGAACGCCCACCGAACAGTCGACATCGGCATAGCGCTCAGCCAGCGCCTTGACCGTTGCGGCGTTGTCAGCGCTGACACCGATGCACAGAAAATGACCTACCCCCTGGTCACGCGCCGCTTGCAGCGCGGCATCCAGAGAACCCTGATGCTGGGTCAGGTCGAGGCGGTCCAGATGGCAATGAGAATCTACAAGCATGAATAAGGCACAGTCACATCGTATGGGTGGGGCGGTCGGACTTCAGGGCACCGGCCAAGTAGGTTTCGATCAGGTTGCGGGCAGTATTGTCACCGTCGTTGAACTGCACACCGACACCGGCGGTGCGATTGCCCTGAGCGCCTTTGGGGGTGACCCAGATGACTTTGCCGGCGACCGGGACTTTTTCCGGCTCGTCCATCAGGTTCAGGAGCATGAACACTTCATCGCCCAGCTTGTAATTCTTGGGGGTCGGAATGAACAACCCGCCATGCTTGATGAACGGCATATAGGCGGCGTAGAGCACGGACTTGTCCTTGATGGTCAGGGACAGGATGCCGTTACGCGGACCAGGATTGATCGGCAGGCTCATTGCATCTCCTTGGAATAACGTTCAGCGCTGAGTCTACCCTTGTCCGGGTAGCGCTGCCCACTGCACCAGCAGTGCCTCAAGCAGCAGCACACGGTTGAGATTGGCCTTGCCCATGACTTTCTGGCGCTGGGCGAGCACCCAGTCCTGCATCCCCAGCACTTTGCCACGCGGCGACTTCTGCGCCAGATACTGCACCACCTTATGCATGTCAGCCAGCCCGAGACCGTTTTCATCCTCAGTCATCTGGTAACGCAGGATCAGATGCGCCCAATCGCAAAACCAGTCGAACAGCAGCAACAGGGGAACGTCTTTCCATCCCTCGGCGAGCTGGGTCGGCGATAGCTGCTGCTTGAGCAGCTTCTTGACCCCGTCAACGACCAGCGCACGCTGCTCAATGACGCCCTGCCCGTGCAGCTTGAGGGCCAGCAATGGCGAACCGGCAGCCAGTGCCAGCAGGTCGTTGCGCAATTGCGCGTCACCGTCCGGCAAGGCGGCACTGAGCCATTGCAGACTGGCCGCCTCACCGGGCAACGGGCAAGCCTGTTGCACGCAGCGGCTCTTGATGGTCGGCAGCAGACGGCTGGGCTGGTGGCTGACCAGCAGTAGCACGGTATTGCCCGAGGGCTCTTCGAGGCTTTTCAAAACGGCATTGGACGCATTGATGTTCATCGCCTCCACCGGCTCGACCAGCACCACCTTGCGCCCGCCCATCTGCGCGGTCTGCACCACGAAGTTGACCAGCTCACGGACCTGATCGACCTTGATCGGCTTATCGTCTTCTTCAGGCTCAAGCACGAAGTTGTCCGGGTGGCTACCGGCGGCCAGCAACTGGCAGGATTTGCATTGCCCACAGGCACCCTGCGGCGCGGGTCGCTGGCACAACAGAAACGCCATCAACCGCTCCGCCAGGGCGCGCTTGCCAATACCGGCCGGGCCGTGCAGCAGATAAGCATGCGCGTGTTGCGTACGACCGGCCAGTTGCTGCCAGAGCGCCGCCTGCCACGGATAGGCCTCAGCCACGGCAGCGCTCCAGCAAGCCCGGCAGCAGGGCGGACAATGACGCCTGAACCTCAGCCAGCGGCTGGGCGGCATCAATCAACTGGTAACGCTCAGGCGCTGCAGCAGCGCGCTGCAAATAGGCACCGCGCACAGCTTCGAAAAAGTCACGGCCTTCCTGCTCGAAACGATCCAGCCGGCCACGCGCCGCAGCACGGGACAGGCCAATCTCCACCGGCAGATCGAAAACCAGCGTCAGGTCAGGGCGCAGCGAACCCTGGACGAACTGCTCAAGGGTCGCGATGCGCTCTTGCGACAGGCCGCGCCCGCCGCCTTGATAGGCGTATGTGGCATCCGTAAAACGGTCACAGAGCACCACTGCGCCCCGATCCAGCGCCGGGCGAATCACCTCAGCCAGATGCTGGGCACGGGCCGCGAAAACCAGCAGCAACTCAGCGTCGGCGTGCATGACCTCGTCGCTGGGCGCCAGGAGGATTTCCCGAATCCGCTCAGCCAGCGGCGTGCCGCCAGGCTCTCGGGTCAGCACGACATCTACACCACGAGCGCGTAATTGCTCGGCGAGAAAATCACGATTGGTACTTTTACCGGCGCCTTCCGGCCCTTCGAGGGTAATAAACAGGCCAGTCACAGGCAGTCCTTGAAATTCATTGGGCAGACGACTCACTGTCGGGCGCGTCAGGCGCCTGGACGGGGTCGGTCTGTGCCGGGGTGGATTCGTCAGCAGAGGGCAGCGGTGCCGGGCTGGAGCGATAATCGGTGCGGCGCTTGAGCTGATACTCACGCACCGCCGCATTGTGCTGGTCCAGATTGACAGAAAACACATGACTACCATCACCCTTGGCCACGAAGTACAGGCTACGCCCCGGCACCGGCTGCAGAGCCGCATGAATCGCTTCACGCCCGGCCAGGGCAATCGGGGTCGGTGGCAAACCGGAAATCACATAGGTGTTGTAGGGCGTGGGTTCACGCAGATCAGCTCGGGTGATCTTGCCGTTGTAGCGCTCGCCCATGCCATAGATGACGGTCGGGTCGGTCTGCAGCAACATGCCGATCTGCATACGGCGCACGAACACCCCGGCGATCTGGCCGCGCTCTTGCGGCACGCCGGTTTCTTTCTCTACCAAAGACGCCATGATCAGCGCCTGATAAGGATCGCTGTACGGAAGATCCGGGGCACGCTGGCGCCACTCTTCGTCCAGCACCAGCTCCAGGCGTTTGTAGGCCTGCTTGAGCAACTCGGCATCGGTCATGCCACGCACATAGTGATAGGTATCAGGAAAGAAGCGACCTTCAGGAAATATATCCGGATACCCCAGGCGCGCCATCAGCTCACTGTCACTGAGCCCGGCCAGGGTCTGTCCCAACTTGGGCTGGCGCTCCAGGGCGCTGCGCACCTGGCGGAAATTCCAGCCCTCAACCAGAGTAATGGTGTATTGCACCACTTCCTTGCGTTTCCAGACCCCGAACAGGTCCTGCACACTCATGCCCGGCGTCATGCGGTACTCACCGCTGTGCAACGGCTGGCCGGCCAGATTGAAACGCCAGTAGAGGCGCAGCAGGAATGCGTCGTTGATCACCCCGTCGGCTTCCAGGCGATTGAGCACGCCCGAAGGGCTGGAGCCGCTCGGCACATCGAGCAACTGCTCTTGGGCAACGTTGAGCGGTTGATGCAATGCCTGGTTCTGTCGCCAGATGCCATAGCCCAGCACCAGAACCCCCACGACCACAGCGGTTTCCAGCAAAACCAGTAATTTTCGAATCACGAATCAGCTACCCAGAAGTGCGTACGCAACAGCCTGCATTCTACGGGTGAGCGGCCCGACCGGCCAGTTCAGCTGAGCAAAGCCGCGAACCGGCCAGATGCCATATACGCTGTTACAAACAAAGAGTTCGTCCGCCTGCTCCAGGTCGGACATCGACAGGTCGCGGACTTCGACAGCGATCCCCAGGGTTGGTGCCTGATCGAGCAATTCGGCACGCATGACACCGGCCACCCCACAGCGCAGCAGATCAGCCGTGATAAGCCGTCCGTCACGCACCACAAACAGGTTGCTGTACACCCCTTCGACCGGGCGGCCGCTGGTGTCGCGCATCAGCCCTTCGGCAAACTCCGGCGTTTGCCATTCGGCGCGGGCCAGCACCTGCTCCAGCCGGTTGAGATGCTTGATACCGGCCAACAGGGGCTGCTCGGCCAGGCGGGTCTGGCATTCGTAAAGACGAACCCCCTGTGCAAAGTGACCCGCAGGGTAAACCGGCGCGGGCGAGCCTTGCAGGATACGACGTGGCGCGGCACCGGCAGCCGGTGCATAACCGCGCTGGCTGTCGCCACGCGTGAGGATCAGCTTCATCACACCGGCATCCAGCTGCCTGGCAAAGCGGGTCATTTCAGCGCGGATCAACGCCAGGTCAGCCTCTATGCCCAGACGCTGGCAGGAGACGGCCAGACGCTGCACATGGCGATCGAACAGCAGCGGCTGCCCGGCCCGCACAGCGATGGTCTCGAACAGCCCATCGCCATAGGCCAGCCCGCGGTTAGCCAACGCCAGGCTGTCTGCCGGCTGGCCGTCGACCCACGCCGTCATCACTCGCTGAACCGGCGGAACACCAGCGAGCCATTGGTACCGCCAAATCCGAAGGAGTTGGACAGCACGACATCGATCGGCATACCCCGCGCCTGATGAGCGACAAAGTCCAGATCGCAGCCTTCGCTTGGCTCATCGAGGTTGATGGTCGGCGGAGCAACCTGATCCAGCAGGGCCAGCACGCTGAAAATCGCCTCGACAGCACCGGCAGCGCCTAGCAGGTGGCCGGTCATCGATTTGGTGGAGCTGACCGCCAGTTTGTAGGCATGTTCGCCGAACACCGTCTTGATCGCCTGGGCTTCGGCAAGGTCACCGGCAGGTGTCGAAGTACCGTGCGCATTGATGTACTGCACTTGCTCGGGATTGATCCGCGCATCGCGCAGGGCATTGACGATACAACGCGCAGCACCGGCGCCGTTATCCGGCGGCGAGGTCATGTGGAAGGCGTCGCCGCTCATACCGAAACCGACCAGCTCGGCCAGAATGTTGGCGCCTCGCGCCTTGGCGTGCTCAAGCTCTTCAAGCACCATTGCACCGGCACCGTCGGACAGAACGAAGCCATCACGGTCCTTGTCCCACGGACGGCTGGCACGAACCGGATCGTCATTGCGGGTCGACAGCGCACGCGCTGCGCCGAAACCGCCCATGCCCAGACCGCAAGCAGCCATCTCTGCGCCGCCCGCGATCATCACGTCGGCTTCGCCGTAGGCGATATTGCGCGCCGCCATGCCGATACAGTGAGTTCCGGTGGTGCAGGCGGTGGAAATGGCGTAGTTAGGCCCTTGTGCACCCAGGTGGATGGACAGGAAGCCGGAAATCATGTTGATGATCGAGCCAGGCACGAAGAACGGCGAAATACGCCCAGGGCCTTGCTCATGCATCAGTCGACTGCTGGTTTCAATATTGGTCAGGCCACCAATGCCCGAACCCATGGCGACACCAACGCGCTCACGGTTGGCATCAGTCACTTCCAGCCCGGCATTACGCACCGCCTGAAAGCTGGCCGCCAGGCCATACTGAATGAAAAGATCGACCCGCCGCGCCTCTTTGGGCGCCAGGTACTGGCTGACGTCAAACCCTTTGACCGAACCACCAAAACGCGTGGTGAAAGCCGACAGGTCGGTGTGCTCGATAGGACCGATACCACTTTGCCCTGCCAGAATGCCTTGCCAACTGCTGGGCACATCGTTACCCAGTGGCGATATCATTCCCATCCCGGTGACCACGACGCGTCTACGCGACACAGGACTCTCCTTCTCTCTCGTTGGCGATACATCTTCAGGGTGCATCCAAAAACTGCCTGCGTGGCCATCACTGGGTTGAAAACCGGTTCACAATGCTCGTCGACAAACCGTCAACGGCGCTTGCCCGCCTGTTTTTCGTCGTGCTGGCTGCCTCGCCTGAGCCTTCAGAGACACCTTTATCTTTACTAAAGAAAAAACCGCACGCCGGTAAGCAGTGCGGTTTTTCCCATAACAGCAATCAGCGATTACGAAAAATCAGCCCTGGTGGCTGTTCACGTAGTCGATGGCAGCCTGAACGGTGGTGATCTTCTCGGCTTCTTCGTCAGGGATTTCGGTCTCGAATTCCTCTTCCAGAGCCATTACCAGCTCAACAGTGTCCAGGGAGTCAGCGCCCAGGTCTTCAACGAAAGAAGCAGTGTTGACAACCTCTTCTTCTTTGACGCCAAGTTGCTCGGCAACGATTTTCTTGACGCGCTCTTCGATGGTGCTCATACCTAGTTTTAACTCCTAGTGGAAATGTTCAGGCATTTGGCCGGTGGCTAAGTGTATAGAAGAGGTTTTGCGCTTTTCAAGCTCAAAGCTCCCCTCCCGCTCCGTCACGACCCAGTACCCATTAAAAGATTGCAGCTTTATAACGGATTTTAGACAGCTCGTATGACATTTTTCTGAAACGAGCGTTTATAAAATCCGGTTACATGTACATCCCGCCATTGACCGGAATGGTCGTACCGGTCACATAACCCGCGCCCTCAGAGGCCAGGAACGCTACAACATTGGCGATTTCCTGTGCCTGGCCCAGACGCCCCAGAGGAATCTGGGTCAGCAAGGCCTCACGCTGGGCCTCAGGCAACTCACGGGTCATATCAGTATCAATGAAGCCTGGCGCGACAGCGTTCACGGTCACAGCACGCGAACCGAGCTCACGCGCCAGGGCACGACTGAAACCTTCCAGCCCCGCCTTCGCGGAAGCGTAGTTTACTTGACCGGCATTGCCCATGGCACCGACTACCGAACCAATATTGATGATCCGCCCCCAACGCGCCTTGGTCATACCCCGCAACACACCCTTGGACAGGCGGTAGAGGCTGTTGAGGTTGGTATCGATGACGTCGTTCCACTCGTCATCTTTCATGCGCATCATCAGGTTATCGCGGGTGATGCCGGCATTATTGACCAGGATCAACGGCGTGCCTACACGCTCGACGATGGTCGCCAGGACCGCTTCGACCGACTCGGCCTTGGTCACATCCAGCGCCAGACCGAAGCCTTCGATGCCGCTTTCCTTGAAGGTCGCAGTGATGCGCTCTGCACCGGCCTCAGACGTCGCAGTGCCGACGACAACGGCACCGTTGCGGCCCAGTTCCAGAGCGATAGCCTGGCCAATACCACGACTGGCACCGGTTACCAGTGCAACTTTACCTTGCAGACTCATGCAGGTTTCTCCTTATTCAGGCCAGTGCCGCACGGGCGGCAGCAAAGGCGTCAGGGGTATCCAGGTTGTAAGTCACCACGCCATCGGCGCAGCGTTTGTTGAGGCCGGCCAGCACTTTGCCCGGACCACACTCCACCAGTTGGGTCACACCCAGGCCCGCCAGGCACTGAATGGACTCGACCCAACGTACAGGCTTGTACAACTGTTCAAGCAGATCACGCTTGAGGGTCGCCAGATCAGTGACCGCCGCGGCGCTGACGTTCTGCACCAGCGCGATTTCCGGCGCCTGCCAGTCGATAGCTTCAACCGACTCGGCAAAGCGTTCGGCCGCCGGGCGCATCAGCTCGCAGTGCGACGGCACGCTGACCGGCAACGGCAGGGCGCGCTTGGCGCCTGCGGCCTTGCACAGCTCGATGGCACGCGCCACCGCCTCGGCATTACCGGCGATCACCACCTGGCCTGGCGAATTGAAGTTGACCGCACTGACAACCTGACCTTGCGCAGCTTCAGCACAAGCGGCTCTGACCTGGTCGTCATTGAGCCCCAGGATTGCAGCCATGCCGCCCTGACCGGCCGGCACCGCTTCCTGCATCAACTGACCACGTCGTTCGACCAGCTTTACAGCATCGGCCAGTGTCAGACTGTTGGCCGCCACCAGAGCACTGTATTCGCCCAGGCTGTGACCGGCCACGTAAGCAGGAACCGCACCACCCTCGGCCAGCCATACATGCCATAGCGCGATGGAGGCCGTCAGAATGGCCGGCTGGGTCTTGTCGGTCTGATTGAGCAGCTCGGCAGGCCCCTGCTGGGTCAAGGCCCACAGGTCATATCCCAGAGCGTCGGACGCCTGCTCAAAGGTATCGAGGATCAATGGATGCTGCGCACCTTGCTCGGCGAGCATGCCGAGCGATTGCGATCCTTGACCCGGAAAGACGAATGCGAGGGATGCAGACATGTAACAGGCCCCTGATTGGTTATCTTGAAAAATAGACCCCCGGCCCAGCCGGCGGCAGTGAAGCAAATCGATATGACTGAACGTTTGGATGACGCTCTGACGGCCAGCGTCACATTTCCGGCGCCCCCGGCGACAAGCCCGGCAACAGCGCCTCAAGCCGCCCGCGCAGACGCTGCGGCAGGTTGTCCTGGATCTGCACGACGGTACGCAGGATTGCACTCTGCAAGCCCTCAACCCCGGCCGCCCCGTGACTCTTGACCACAATGCCCTGCAAGCCCAGCAGGCTCGCACCATTGTGCCGCGCCGGTGCAAACTCGGCCTGCAGACGCTTGAGCACAGGCAAAGCCACCACGCCCGCCGCCCTGCCAAGCAGACCCTGCCTGAATAGCGTTTCAATTCGTGCAGCGATCATGGTCGCCAGGCCTTCGCTGGACTTGAGCAATACATTGCCGACAAAGCCATCGCACACCACCACATCAGCCTCACCACGATAGAGCCCGTCACCTTCAACGAACCCGATGTAGTTCAGACCTGGCGCCGCCTGCAACAACGCTGCCGCCTGACGAACCTGCTGATTGCCCTTGATGTCCTCGGTACCGACATTGAGCAGCGCGACCCTTGGCCGCACCACCCCCATGACCTCGGCATTCACAGCACCCATTACAGCGAACTGATACAGGTTTTCGGCACTGCAATCGACATTGGCTCCCAGATCCAGCAACTGACAATAGCCGGTACGGGTCGGAATTGCCGCCACCATCGCCGGACGATCGATACCCGGCAGGGTCTTGAGCACAAAACGCGACAAGGCCATCAGCGCTCCGGTATTACCGGCACTGACGCACGCCTGAGCCTGACCGCCAGCCACCAGCCCGAGGGCGACACGCATTGATGAGTCGGGCTTGCCGCGCAGGGCCTGGGACGGTTTTTCATCCATACCAACCACTTCGCTGGCATGCACAACGTGCAGGCGTGCGCGGTCGACCTTGCGATGGGAGGCAATCAGTTCGTCAATAAGGGGAGCTTGGCCGACAAGGGCCAGGTGGAGCGAGGGGGTAGCAGCCAGGCAGGCGATACTTGCCTGAACAATGCTGCGGGGACCGAAGTCCCCGCCCATTGCGTCGATCGCGATGATCGGAGCGGACAAGAAATTACTCGTCAGCGCCCTTGTCGATCACTTTGCGGCCACGGTATACGCCTTCTGGCGAAACGTGGTGGCGCAGGTGAACTTCGCCAGTGGTTTTTTCCACGGACAGAGCGTTCGCTTCGAGAGCGTCGTGCGAACGACGCATATCGCGAGCAGAGCGGGATTTTTTGTTCTGTTGAACAGCCATAATTAACTCCTAAACGTTTGGGTCACGCTTTAATTGCGCCAATACACTGAACGGGTTGGACCGTGTTACCTCGTCCACGCTCGGTTCGGGCTCATCGAGACCCGCCGGTTGCTGGCATTCTTCAGGATGATGAGCAGGCACGATTGGCAAGGCGAGCAGAAGCTCTTCCTCAATCAATGCCAGCAGATCCAAAGGATCCTCGCCCAGTTCCAACACGTCATAGCCTTTCGGCAACGATTGGGTGTTCGCACCCTCCTTCACCACAACGTAAGTACATTCGCTCTGGATCGGCAGGGTAACCAGCTCAAGACAACGCTGGCAAACCATCTTGACCGAGGTCTTGAGCCGACTGTGGAAAACCGCAGTGCGACGCTCGTCACGCTCAAAAATGAAGTTGGCCTGAACCGCACCGGCGTTATCAGCCAATGGGTCGCAGAGTCTTTGCAGGTCGGCCAGCAGCACTTCACCCTGGAGGGTCGTGCCGCGATCAGCCAACTTGCGCGGGTCAATATGAGATGGAATCGGGTCATTCAACATAGGCGCAGCATTCTAGGGATGCACCTTTAGCATGTCAAAGGAAATTCAGGCCTATCAGGGCTTGCCGGCACTTATTAGAATTGCGGCTCAGACCACGGAGAATCGCATGCCTTCCCTGCTCCTTGCTTCCAGCTCGCCGTATCGACGCCAATTGCTCGCCCGACTGCGCCTGCCATTCACCTGCAGCTCGCCGGACATAGACGAAAGCCGCCTGCCCGGCGAGAGTGCCACCCATCTGGTAAAGCGCCTGGCACAACAAAAAGCCCAGGCCCTGGCCGGCGATCACCCGGACCACCTGATCATCGGCTCCGATCAGGTGGCCGTGCTCGGTGACGAAGTACTCGGCAAGCCGCACGACTTCGAGCGGGCACTGGCGCAACTGTCGGCCGCCAGCGGCCAAAGCGTAAGCTTTCTTACCGGCCTGGCCGTGCTGAACACCCGCACTGGCCAATGCCAGGTCGACTGCGTGCCGTTCACCGTGCACATGCGCGAACTGGACACAGACACCCTGCAACGCTACCTGCATGCCGAGCAACCCTACGACTGCGCCGGCAGCTTCAAGGCCGAAGGGCTGGGTGTAATGCTGTTTCGCAGCACCGAAGGACCAGACGCCACCAGCCTGGTCGGACTGCCCCTTATCCGCCTGGTAGACATGCTGATGCAAGAAGGCGTGAGCATTCCCTGAACACCCCAGAAACAACAAACCCGACCAATGGCCGGGCTTGCTTCAAACCACTTGACCTAACGCAGTGACGGCCCGCCAAACCCGGCCCACATCGCCAGACGCTCAGCAATACTGGCACCCAGCTTCTTGGAGAAACGATCGAACGGCGACTCCTGAATGGTGTAGTCGACGATATCTTTGGCACCGATCACTTCGCGAGCAACGTAGCTGGAGCTGCCCAGCCCATCGACCAACCCAAGCCCCACGGCCTGCTCACCCGTCCAGACCAGGCCAGAAAACAGCTCGGGATGCTCCTTGTCTTTCAGGCGCTCGCCACGACCCTGCTTGACGCTGGCGATGAACTGGCGATGAGTGGTATCCAGTACACCCTGCCAGAACTGCGTTTCGTCAGCCTTGGGCGGCTGAAACGGATCAAGAAACGCCTTATGCTCACCCGAGGTATAGGTGCGACGATCCACACCGATCTTCTCCATCACCCCGACAAAACCAAACCCGGCTGCCGTAACCCCGATAGAACCCACCAGGCTGGCCTTATCGGCATAGATCTGATCAGCAGCACTGGCGATGTAATAGGCACCGGAAGCACCCAGATCGGTAATGACCGCATAAACCTTGATCGCAGACTTCTCGGCACGCAGACGACGAATTTCGTCATATACATAGCCAGACTGCACCGGACTGCCGCCCGGACTGTTGATGCGCAGGATCACCCCACGCGTCTTGCTGTCTTCAAAAGCGGCGCGCAAGCTGCCCACGATGTTGTCGGCACTGGCCGACTCCTTGTCAGCGATCATGCCCTGGATTTCGATCAGAGCCGTGTGATCAGTGCCACGCGACGCGGCCTTCTTGTCACCCAACAACGGAGTGAACAACAGCAACATGCCAAACAGGTAAGCAAAGGTCAGGAATTTGAAGAAAATCCCCCAGCGCCGCGCCCTGCGTTGCTCTTGCACACCCGCCAGCAGCGTCTTCTCCAGCAATTTCCAGCTTTTGGCATCTTCAGGCGAACCGCCATCTTGCGAATCTGGCGCTTTCCATTGATCAGACATAGCTCTTTCACCTTACCCGCAGACTATTAGGCACCGCGCCCATCCAACCAGACACGCAGCTCAGAAAAGTGTTCGATGGCCAATTGTGGCCGATACTCACGCAACGAATCGAGCGACTGAGCGCCATAACCCACGGCCACCGAATGCATGCCAGCATTGCGAGCCATCAGCAAATCGAAAGACGAGTCACCGATCATCAGCGAGCGCTCCGGCGCGACATCGCAATGCGCCATGATCTCGTGAAGCATCAGCGGATCAGGCTTGCTGGCAGTTTCATCTGCGGCCCGGGTGATATCGAAATACTCCAGCCAGTCATGCGCCTTGAGCACCCGATCCAGCCCACGCCGGGCCTTGCCGGTGGCTACCGCCAGCCGGTAACCCTGCTCACGAAACGCCTGCATCGAATCCAGCACACCATCGAACAGCGGCGACGCCACCTGATCCATGGCCATATAACTGTCGGCATAGCGCTGACGAAAATCCAGCAACTGGTTGGGCGAGATCTGCGGGTACAGCGTGCGAATCGCCTCCGGCAATCCCAGGCCGATAATGCCCTTGATCGCAGGATCATCACGCACCGGCATATCGCCGGTGATAGCGGCCTCACGCATGGCGGCGACAATCCGGCCAATCGAGTCGGCCAGCGTGCCGTCCCAGTCAAAAATCAGTAAGTCGTAGTCACGGCGCACTCAGACGCTCCACTGTCTTGGCCCACATCTCATCGACGGGCGCCTGCAATTCGAGTTTGCCGCCATCAGGCAGCGGCACGGTCAGGCGATAGGCATGCAGAAACAGCCGCTTGCCGCCCAGATCACGGATTTCCCGAGAGAAATCTTCCTCACCGTATTTGGTGTCACCGGCAATCACATGCCCGGCATGCAAGGTATGCACGCGAATCTGGTGAGTCCGGCCAGTGATCGGGCGCGCCTCGACCATGGTCGCAAAGTCGCCAAAACGGCGCAGCACCTTGAACAGGGTCAGCGCCTCCTTGCCTTCATCGTTGACTTCCACCATGCGCTCGCCGGAACGCAAATTGCTCTTGAGCAACGGCGCATTCACCTGCTTGCAGGCGCTCGCCCAGTTGCCGCGCACCAGCGCCATATAGCGCTTGTCGACACCGTCACCGCGCAAGGCTTCGTGCAGATGGCGCAACATGCTGCGCTTCTTGGCGATCATCAGCAGCCCCGAAGTGTCGCGGTCCAGACGATGGACCAGCTCCAGCTCCTTGGCATCAGGACGCAACTGACGAAACGCCTCAATAACCCCGAAGTTCAGACCGCTACCGCCATGTACGGCGATGCCGGCTGGCTTGTTGAGCACGATCAGTGCCTTGTCCTCATGCACAATGGCCGCCTCCAGGCGCTGCAGCAGCCCCTGGGCAACCTGCACCGGCTCGTCACGCTCCGGCACGCGCACCGGCGGAATACGCACAATGTCGCCCGCCTGCAACTTGTACTCAGGCTTGGCCCGACCCTTGTTAACCCGCACTTCGCCTTTACGCAAAATACGGTAGACCAAGGTCTTGGGCACACCCTTGAGGTAGGTGATCAGGTAATTATCAATACGTTGGCCGGCATATTCCGGGGCAACCTCGACCAGCTGGACGCCGGGGGTTGGGGGAGTGATATTGGTCATGCGGCGAATCATAACAATTTTTTATGGATTTGAAGCACTTAATGATTGCTGCTATAGTCGCGAACGCCGCCAAAAGCGGCCGGGCAGCAGATCACCGGATGACAACCGGCCCTGACCCACGCAATTCCCCGGGCGGGAGGCCGCCCAGCAAGGCTTTCGGTGACAACGAAGATGCCTGGAAACGTAACGAGCGCAGGTGACATGAGGCCTGAAATACGCCGGATTGCAGAGTCAAGACTCGCCTTCCCGAGCGCAGAACCCACGGCCAGTTCACAAGGTGCAGTCGCTTCCCGACCCTTCGAGCGCGAGTCCTGCGAACTACGCCTCGAGCCATGATGCGCGAAACTCCACGGGAGGATCGCGGTAAATGCCAACCCGCTGCGGATTCTGCGCGCGGCAGCACCCGAATTATCAGGGATACGTGTAGGGTGGAGACGCACGACCATCGGACTGTGTAGCACCGACGCTGTTCAAGACGCATCATCGCGTCCGCTCCCGATGGCCGATTCCTCCTCCTGATCAAAGCTTTTGCTGACTGGGTGTCATCTGTCACCACAGCAAGCAGGAACGTCGTCGCGACTCTTCAGCCCCACTGGCTGAAGAACCTCGCTGGACACTGGAGCGTCCCCACGCTCCTGACGTGCTCTGACACCGACCGTGAGAAGTCGTGTGTGCCGAACGCCGTTTCCGGCAGCCCCGGAAACCGACGGTACTACATGAAAAGAATGCTGATTAACGCAACTCAACCCGAAGAGTTGCGTGTTGCACTGGTAGACGGCCAACGCCTCTACGACCTGGACATCGAGTCCGGTGCCCGCGAGCAGAAGAAGGCCAATATCTATAAAGGCCGTATCACTCGCATCGAGCCAAGCCTTGAGGCTGCCTTTGTCGATTTCGGCTCTGAGCGTCACGGCTTCCTGCCCCTGAAAGAAATCTCCCGCGAATACTTCAAGAAGGCCCCTGAAGGCCGGGTCAATATCAAGGAAGTCCTGAGCGAAGGCCAGGAAGTCATCGTTCAGGTCGAGAAAGAAGAACGTGGCAACAAGGGCGCCGCCCTGACCACCTTCATCAGCCTGGCCGGCCGTTATCTGGTGCTGATGCCCAACAACCCGCGCGCAGGCGGTATCTCGCGCCGTATCGAAGGCGAAGAGCGCAATGAACTGCGTGAAGCCCTCAATGGACTGATCGCCCCTGCCGACATGGGCCTGATCGTGCGCACTGCCGGCCTTGGCCGCAGCAGCGAAGAAATGCAGTGGGACCTGGACTACCTGCTGCAACTGTGGACCGCCATCAAGGAAGCGTCCCTGGATCGCGCCGCGCCCTTCCTGATCTACCAGGAAAGTAACGTTATCATCCGCGCCATCCGCGACTACCTGCGCCAGGACATCGGTGAAGTCCTGATCGACAGCGTCGAAGCCCAGGAAGAAGCCCTGACCTTTATCCGCCAGGTGATGCCGCAGTACGCCAGCAAGATCAAGCTGTACGAAGACAGCGTACCGCTGTTCAACCGCTTCCAGATCGAAAGCCAGATCGAAACCGCCTTCCAGCGCGTGGTCGAACTGCCATCGGGCGGCTCGATCGTTATCGACCCGACTGAAGCCCTGGTGTCGATCGACATCAACTCGGCACGCGCCACCAAAGGCAGCGACATCGAAGAAACCGCACTGCAGACCAACCTGGAAGCGGCTGAAGAAATCGCTCGCCAGTTGCGCTTGCGTGATATCGGCGGCCTGATCGTCATCGACTTCATCGACATGACCCCGGCCAAGAACCAGCGTGCCGTCGAAGAGAAAGTCCGTGAGTGCCTTGAAGCCGACCGCGCCCGCGTTCAGGTCGGTCGCATTTCGCGCTTCGGCCTGCTGGAAATGTCCCGTCAGCGGCTGCGTCCGTCGCTGGGCGAAAGCAGCGGCATCGTCTGCCCGCGCTGCAACGGCACCGGCATTATCCGTGACGTCGAATCGCTGTCGCTGGCCATCCTGCGCCTGATTGAAGAAGAAGCGCTCAAGGACCGTACTGCTGAAGTGCGCGCCCAGGTGCCGATCCCGGTCGCAGCATTCCTGCTCAACGAAAAACGCAACTCGATCACCAAGATCGAACTGCGTACGCGTGCCCGCATCATCATCCTGCCGACCGATCACCTCGAAACGCCACACTTCGAAGTGCAGCGCCTGCGTGATGACAATCCGGATGCCAGCACGCACAAAACCAGCTACGAAATCGCCGCCGAAGCGGCCGAGATCGAAGACGTCGCGCCACAGGCCAGCGCCACCCGCACTCTGGTTCGCCAGGAAGCCGCGGTCAAAACCGCTCCGGCTCGCGCCAATGCTCCAGTACCTGCCGAAGCGGCAGCCCCGGTAGCGGCTCCGGTCGCTCCGACGCCAGCCCACGAGCCAAGCCTGTTCAAAGGCCTGGTGAAGTCGCTGGTCAGCCTGTTCGCTACCAGCAAACCCGAGCCGGTTGCCCCGGTTGCCGCTGAAAAACCAGCCGTTTCCGAGCGCCCTGCGCGCAACGAAGAGCGCCGCAACGGTCGCCAGCAAAGCCGTGGCCGCAACAACCGCCGCGACGAAGAGCGCAAACCGCGTGAAGAACGTGGCGAACGTACCCCACGTGAAGAACGCGTACCTCGCGAAGAGCGCGCACCACGTGAAGAACGTGCCCCGCGTGAAGAACGCGCACCTCGCGAAGAGCGTGCACCGCGTGAAGAACGCGCCCCACGTGAAGAACGCGCGCCACGCGAACTGCGCGAAGCCCGTGACGAGTCCGGCACACGCGAAGAACGTCAGCCACGCCCACCTCGCGAAGAACGTCAGCCTCGCGAGCGCAAGCCACGCGAAGAGCGCGTCCGTGAACTGCGCGAACCACTGGATGCCGCACCGGCTGCCGAAGCCGCTGCCGGCCAGCCAGCCGTAGCCCAGGAAGAACGCGCACCTCGCGAAGAACGTGCTCCGCGTGAAGAGCGCGTGCCTCGCGAAGAGCGTCAACCGCGCGCCACGCGTGAAGAGCGCCAGCCTCGCAATGAGCAAGCCACTGAAACCGCTGAAGATGAAACGCTCAACAGCGAAGAGCAGGCCCATGACGAGCAGGATGGCGCCGAAGGCGAACGTCCACGTCGCCGCTCGCGTGGCCAGCGTCGTCGCAGCAACCGTCGTGAGCGCCAACGCGATGCCAATGGCGTGGAAATCGCTGATGGCGAAGAGTCTGGCGAAACCGACAACAGCAATGCTCTGGCGGCCGGCCTGGTGGTCACCGCAGCCGTCGCCGGCGGCGTGATCAGCGCACCTGCCGAAGCCGAGGCCAATCGTCAGGCCGAACAGGCCCAGGCGTCGACCGACAGCCAGGCTGCACCAGCACCAACACCTGCTGACGCAGTTGAAACGCCTGTCGCCGATGCACCGACCGTTACCAGCGAAGCCGTTGTTCAAGCACCTGCCCCGGCCGTCGAAACACCTGCCGTCGAAAGCAGCGAGCCAGTCGTCGCTGTAGCGGCGCCAGAAGTTGAGCTGGCCAGCGAAACCGCTGCCCAGCCACTGATCGTGGCCGACAACAAACCGGCTGCTGACTTCACCCCGACGCCAGAGCCTGTTCCTGAGCCGGTGACCGAGCTTGAGAAAGCACCAGCAGCGCCAGTCAGCGAGTCTGCCGAACTGAGCCTCCCGGTTGTCGAGGCACCTGCTGCCGAGCCAGAGCCTGCGCCTTACGTCGCGCCGGTCGTCGAGCCAGTCGCCGTTGTCGAGCCCGAGCCAGTCATTGAGCCAGCAGCCGAGCCAGCCCCTGTGGTCGTCCCGGTTGTAGAAGAGGCACCGGCTGTAGCTGTTGCCAGCTCGGGTCGTGCACCTAACGATCCTCGCGAAGTGCGTCGCCGCAAACGCGAGGAAGAGGAGCGTCGCCGCCTGCAAGCCGAAGCTGAAGCGGCTGCGGCTGCGGCTGCGGCTGCCGTACCGGCACAAGCACCTGAAGCCGAGGTGGTTGCTGCCGCAGCAGAGCCCGTGAGCGAGCCTGCTCCAGCCCAGGTACAGGCCGAGGCAGTGGTTGAACAAACCGCTACCCAACCTGAAACCTCAACTGAAGAACAGACTCGCGAAAGCAAACCGCTGGTCTGATCTGCTGATGTAAAAAAGCCACGCCCCCAAAAACAAGGGGGGCTTTTTATTGGTTGTGGGGTATTCCATCATGGGC
>NZ_JANJFL010000026.1:0-71737 GCF_024584215.1 Pseudomonas sp. LJDD11 | reverse complement strand
CCGCCTGCAAAACAGGCGGGGCTTTTTTATGGCTGTTGAGTTATCCCTGCAGGAGCCGCCCGGCGGCTCTTACAGGACAATACCGGTCAGTACAGGTTAGGCTCCATCTCCAGCTCAACGCCAAAGCGCTCAAGCACATCCGCCTGGATACGCTGCGCCAGCCTCAATAGCTCAAGACCGCTGGCCTGGCCATAGTTGACCAGCACCAGCGCCTGCAAGCGATGCACACCTGCATCCCCCTCACGAAAGCCCTTCCAGCCGGCCTGTTCGATCAGCCAGCCCGCGGCCAGCTTCACCCGCCCGTCAGTTTGCGGGTAGGCCACCAGCTGCGGATAACGCTGTTTCAGAGCGTCAGCCTGGTCAGCCGCAATCACCGGGTTTTTGAAAAAACTGCCGGCGTTGGCCAGCACGGCCGGGTCCGGAAGCTTTTCACTGCGAATGGCACAGATCGCGCGACTGACATCCAGTGCTGTGGGCTGTTCTATCCCCTGCTCGCTCAAGCGCTGACGCACCGGGCCATATTCCAGGTGCAGCGGCGCCTGACGACTGAGCGCAAAACGCACCCGCAGGATGATCCAGCGCCCGGCCTGCTGCTTGAACAGGCTGTCACGGTAACCAAAGGCGCAGTCATCGAGAAAGAACTCACGCAGCTCACCGGTTTCCCGCTCCAGGGCGACCAGGCTGTGGAATACATCCTTGATCTCGACGCCGTAGGCACCGATGTTCTGCATCGGCGCCGCACCGACCGTGCCCGGGATCAGACTGAGGTTTTCCAACCCCACCAACCCCATCTCCAGGCACTGCAACACGAAGGGATGCCAAGGCTCGCCGGCCTCAGCCTCGACCATGACACGCTCCCCGTCATCCTGCACAACGCGCACGCCACGACTGGCCATGCGCAGCACCAAACGCTCGACATCACCGGCCAGCAACAGGTTGCTGCCACCGCCGATCACCAGCAGTGGCAGTTGTCGCTCGACGGCCAGCGCCAAGGCCTGACGAACATCGTCATCACTATGCGCTTGTGCGAACAGGCTGGCGCGGACATCGACCCCGAAGGTGTTGAATGGCTTGAGAGAGACTTGCCGATGTACATCCAGGCTCATGCGCCAGCCCTCGACAGACGACCCATCATGCCTCCAGCAGGCGCTTTACGCGCTCCAGGTCTTCAGGCGTATCAACGCCTGCCGGCGGCGCCTCCAGCGCATCGGCCACATGAATGCGCACCCCGTGCCAAAGTGCGCGAAGCTGCTCAAGCGACTCGGTGTTTTCCAGCCAGCACGGCCCCCAGGCCACGAAGTCGTGCAGAAAGCCTGCACGGTAGGCATAGATGCCGATATGCCGACGATAAGGCACGCCTGCCGGCAGCACGTCGCGGCTGACCGCCAGGGCATCACGCGCCCAGGGCAATGGCGCACGACTGAAGGTCAGCGCCAGACCATTGATGTCGGTCACGACCTTGACCACGTTCGGGTTGAACAACGCCGCGACGTCATCAATCGGCTCGGCCAGTGTCGAGATCCCGGCCTCGGGATGGGCGGCCAGGTTGGCCGCCACCTGATCAATGATCGCCGGCGGGATCATCGGCTCGTCGCCCTGCACATTGACCACAATGGCGTCAGTCGCCAACCCCAACTGAGTGGCCACTTCGGCCAGACGGTCAGTGCCGGAGTTATGATCGTCGCGGGTCAGCAGCACTTCGGCACCAAAGCCCTGGCACGCCGCAACGATGCGCGCATCGTCGGTGGCTACCACCACACGGCTGGCGCTGCTTTTACGTGCCTGTTCCCAGACATGCTGCACCATCGGTTTACCGGCAATCACCTTGAGCGGTTTGCCAGGGAAACGGCTGGAGCCGAAACGCGCCGGAATCACGACAGTGAAGGCAGTGCTCATTTATCCAGGCGCTCCTCGGCGGTCAGGGTCCGGGCTTCGCTTTCGAGCATTACCGGGATGCCATCGCGAATCGGATAAGCCAGGCCGGCGCCCTTGCTGATCAGCTCGGACTTGTCGTCGCTGAGTTTCAAGGGGCCTTTGCAGATCGGGCATGCGAGGATGTCGAGCAGTTTGGTATCCATGATGGCTCCCATTAGTGATTAAGACGTGCCAGCCAGTCATCGAACCAGCTGACGAACGCCGTGGACGGCTGAGCGTCCACGGCCAGATACCACCAGTCGGCGGCAGCGAAGGCGCGGCATTTCACGGCGTCCTTCTCGGTCATGACCAACGGCAGCGCGGGACTGAAATCAAGCGCTTCAGCAGTGAACGCCGCATGATCGGCGAAGGCATGCGGCACCGGTCGCCAGTTTAGCCCTTCAAGCGTCGTGAAAAAACGCTGCGGGTTGCCAATCCCGGCCACCGCATGCACGGCCTGACCCGCGGCAAAATGCTCGACACCGACTCGCTGGCCGCTGCGCAGATTGACCAGCGCCGAAGGCTGCAGAGTAAAGCCAAAGCCATCTTCGCGATCAGCCTGCGCGCCGTTGTACAGCAGCGCATCGACGCTTTGCAGGCGCTCGACAGGCTCGCGCAAGGGCCCGGCCGGCAGGCAACGACGATTGCCAAGCCCACGAGCGGCATCGATCAGCACCAACTCCAGATCACGGGCGAGCCGATAATGCTGCAAGCCATCGTCAGACAGAATCAGGTCCAGCGGCTCAGTGTCGAGCAAGGCCTGCACGGCGCGGCCACGATCAGGGTCGATCACCAGCGGCACGCCGCTGCGCTGCACGATCAGCAAGGGTTCGTCACCGGCCTGGGCAGCGCTTTGTTCGGCGCGCACCCGCCACGGCAGGCTCGGCGGTGTGGCACCGTAACCACGGCTGACCACTCCGACCCGCAGGCCGCGTTGCCGGCAGTGTTCGATCAACCAGAGGATCATCGGCGTCTTGCCGGTGCCGCCCACGGTGATATTGCCTACTACGACCACCGGCACCGAGGCCCGATAGATGCCGCCCTCCCCGGCCAGAAAGCGCGCCCGTTTGCGGTTGACCACCCGGCGGTACAACAGCTCCAGGGGGCGCAGCAAGGACAGTGCCGGATGGCCTTGATACCAGGCGGCGAGCAACCGGTCGGAAAGCGCCATCAGTTAGCCTGCGTGGTTTCGACCGTGGTCATGCGCAAATGGCTGAAACCCAGTTTTCCGGCGGCATCCATGGCGGTAATCACCGACTGATGCGGTGTCTTGCCGTCGGCACTGATCGACAGCGGCAGGCTGTTATCACCACCGGACTCGCGCTGCACGGCTTCGATCAGGCTGTCCAGATCGTTGCGCGGCAACAACTGGTTATTGACCGAAAAGATGCCGTCGGCATTGATCGCGATATCCACCTGCTTGCGTGCGGCATCGTCATTGGACGCACCGGTCACGGCCTGGGGCAGATCGACACGCAGTTGGGTTTCACGGGTGAAGGTGGTGGTCAGGATGAAAAACAGCAGCAGAATGAACACCACATCAATCAGCGCTACCAGATTGATATCGATATTGTCGCGCTGCTTGCGGCGGCGAAACTTCACTTGCGCTTGCCTCCGGTCCTGGCAAGGGACTTGAGATCGACCGGTGCGTCGACCAGGTCTACCTCACGGTCGCCCTGCACCACTTCAACCAGACGAATCGCCTGCTGCTCCATGCCAACCACCAGCTCATCGACCCGGCTTTGCAGGTAGCGATGGAAGAAAATCGCCGGGATCGCCACCATCAGGCCCGAGGCAGTACAGATCAGCGCCTTGGAAATACCACCGGCCAACACCACGGCATTGCCGGTATTACCGGCTGAATTGAACGAAGCGAAGATGTCGATCATGCCCAGTACAGTACCGAGCAGGCCGAGCAATGGCGCCATGGCCGCCACCGACCCGAGTGCCGCGAGGTAGCGCTCCAGCTCATGGATCACCCGCGCCGCAGCCTCTTCGATGCTTTCTTTCATGATCTCGCGACCATGCCGGGAGTTGGCCAGGCCAGCGGCGAGAATCTCGCCCAGCGGCGAATCAGCGCGCAATTGCTTGAGTTTTTCGCCGTCGAGCTTGTTTTCCTGAATCCACTGCCAGACCTGCCCGAGCAAGTGTGGCGGGGTGATTCGGCTGGCACGCAAGGTCCAGAGACGTTCAATGACGATGCCGGCCGCGACAATCGAACTCAGTATGATCGGCAGCATCATCCAGCCGCCGGATTTGACCAGTTCCCACACAGTGCCGACTCCCTTGAAAAAATTGGCGCCACTTTAACATAGGGTCGAAAGAGGGTGCTTGAGATTGCCGGTCAATCTCGCCAGAAACGCCGGTTTTCACGTTCACCCCGCGGTTGCTCGAACGCTCCCAGGCGCCAACTGATCGCGCCTTGCCCGGCGCTGTCGTGAATATCGATGCCCAGCGCCCGATAGCGCGCAACCACTATCGGGTGCGGATGGCCGAAGCTGTTATTGCGGCCACGGGAAATCAGCACGCCTTCAGGCATTACCCGGCGCAACAAGGGCGCCGAAGACGAGGTGCGACTGCCATGATGCGGTGCCTGAAACCAGCGGGCACGCAGATCGAAGTCAGCCTGGCGAATCGCCCACTCAGCCCCGGCTTCAATATCACCGGTCAACAGCAGCCGCTCACCGCTGGCATCGATCATCAACACACACGACGCCTCGTTGCTGTTGTAGGCCTTATCCCAACGCCAGGTCTCGAAACGCACGCCGTCCCACTCCCAGCGCTCGCCGGTGCGGCACGGCTGCGCCTGTAGCGATGCGTGCATTGCCTCGGGCTCGCCGCCAAGTACCCGCTCAACCGGCACACTGCGCTGCACCGCCAGGGCGCCACCGGCATGATCGGCATGAGCATGGCTGATTACCAGCGTGTCGAGGCGGCGCACGCCGGCCTTGCGCAACACCGGCACCACCACCCGCTCGCCCAGGTCAAACTCACCCGAGGCAGGGCCTGCGTCATACAGCAGGTTGTGATGGCGGGTGCGTATCAGGATCGCCAGCCCCTGGCCGACATCCAGTTGCAACACCTCAGCCTGACCCGGCGCAATCGGTTGTCTGGGTACAAACACACAGAGTAATAATAAAGGCCAACCCAACGGTCGCAGTGGCACACCGGCTGGCAGCAACAACAGCACAGCCCCCAGCAGACACAGCAACCACACCCAGAGCGGCAAGGCCTCCGGCAACCAGGCCGGCAGCCAGGCGGCAACCCAGCACAGCGCAACAAACAGCAATTGCATGCTGCCCCCGGCCAGCCATAGCAGGCTCGCCCCCAACCAAGGCACAGGCAGCAGCAAAGTACCGAGCAACGCCAGCGGCAACACCACCAGACTGACCCAGGGCACTGCCAGCAGATTGGCCAGCGGCGCACTGAGGCTGACCGGCAGCTCAAGCACAATCAGAAAAGGCAGGAGACCGATTGCGATCAGCCATTGGGCACGGCTCCAGGCCTGCCACCAGCGCCAGCGCCCCAAACGGCCGGCGAAAACCAGAATCAGCACCGCCACTGCCGCAAATGACAACCAGAAGCCCGCTTGCAGACTGGCCAGCGGCTCGAAGATCAGCACCAGATTCAGCGACACCAGCCAGGGCCAGAGCAGACCAAGATGCCGAAAGCGCAAGCGCCAGAGCAGCACCATCCCGACCATTACACAGGCACGCCGCACCGGCACCTCGAAACCGGCAAGCAGGCCATAGCCCAGCGCGGCAACAAAGGCCAGCCCACACGCCCAAGGTAACCAGGGCAAGGCCGCAGGCCACAGCCCCCGGCGCGCCAGCGCAGCAATCAACAGATACACCGCGCCCGCCAGCAAACCGACATGCTGCCCGGAAATCACCAGCAAATGCACCGTGCCGGTTTCTTGCAGTATCTGCCAGTCATCCCGTGACAGCCCTGAACCATCGCCCAGCACCAGGGCCGCCAGAGCGCCTTCACGGCCGTGTGCATCAACGGCCAGCAAACGCTGGCGGATAGCATCACGCCAGGCGGCACGGGCAGGTGCCAGACGCTGACCATCGAGCACTGTCCCGGTCGCACCAATACGCTGCGCCAACAGCCAGGCCTGATAATCAAAGGCGCCTGGATTGACCAACCCGTCCGGCCGCCGCAACTTGACCGCCAGTCGCCAACGCTCGCCACTGGCCACCGGCGGCCCGCCATACCAGCTCACCCGGATACGTTGCGGCAAACGGGCACGTCGCGACTGCGGCTGATCCAGCTCAAAACGCGTCACACCATCGTTCGCACTCGGCAGCCCCACCACCCGCGCTTCCAGCCATAGCGTACCGCCATCCAGGCGCGGCAGCAGCCGGTCATCCAAGGCATTCTTGGCCGAAAAACAGGCCCAGCTGAACCCCAGCAGCCATAACGCAACAGGATAAGTGCGCCATGGCAATAGCATCAGGGCCAGCACCGGCATCAGCAGCAATAGCCAGCCAGGCGGCAGGGCCGGCAGAAAGCGCAGGGTCAGCAAGCCCAGCGCCAGTGCGACCAGCGCAGTACGCATGGTGAATCCTCAAGGGCAAAAAGGTCTTGAGGATGGGCAAATCAGTGAGGGGGTGCAGGCGCAGAGTATTGCGGAATTTGACCGGCGAATATCCACTCAGTCGTGCACCGACTTCCTACAAATACCGCAGAAGCATCCTGCATTTTTCCGTGTGGCCGCTTGGTAGGGTTTCAACTTTGGCGCCTTGAACGGGTAACAGCAGATGCATGCCACAGATCAGCTATTGAGCCTGCACCTCAAGAATCCGCAGTACGACCTGCAAGTGCTTTCGTTTAGCGGCGAAGAAGCCATCAGCATGCCCTATCGATTCAATATCGAAGCGGTCAGCGAAGACCCGCAACTGGATCTGGACGCATTGCTGCATCAGATGGTCTTTCTGGCTTTCAACAGCCAGGGCGCAGGCATTCACGGCCAGATCCAGCGGGTCGAGCAAGGCATCAGCGGCATGCGCCTGACACATTACAGACTGACTCTGGTGCCTCGTCTGAGCTATCTGCAATACCGTATCAACCACCGCATCTTCCAGGCCCGCTCAGTTCAACAAATCATTGAGCAGATCCTCAAAGAGCATGGGCTGTTCAGCGATACCTGCCAATTCCGGCTCACCATGAAATACAAGCCTCGCGAATATTGCGTGCAATATGGCGAAAGCGATCTGCAATTCATCCAGCGCCTGTGCGCGGAAGAAGGCCTGCACTACCACTTCGAGCACAGCAGGGACATGCACATTCTGGTGTTCGCCGACCACCAGACGATGTTTCGCAAACTGGGTTTCGAGCTGCGCTACCAACCGGTCGCAGGCCTGCAAGCCGAAACGCAGGTGGTCCGGCGTCTGGGTGTGCGCCTGGAAGCACGCACCGCCCGCACCACACGCCGTGACTATGACTTCCGCAAAGCCGGCCGGCGTCTGGAATATCAGGCAGGTCCCGACCCGCAGATCATCCAGCCGAATCTGGAAGACTATCGCTGGCCAGGGCGCTTCACGGGTGAAGAACGCGGCAAACCCTTGACCCAGCGGGCGCTGGAAAGCCGCCGGGCAGACTACCGTCAGGCAGATGGCGAGAGTGACCATCCCGGCCTGGTCAGCGGGCATTTCGTAGCACTCACCGATCACCCCCGCACGGAGTGGAACGATACCTGGCTACTGACCCGACTTGAACATCAGGGCTACCAGCCGCAGGTACTTGAAGAAGCCGCACGCAAAGTCGACGGTATGGTAGAAGGCTATCGAAACCGTTTTACGGCCACACCATCGGACACGTTCTTTCGTCCACCGCTGCCCCACAGCCGACCCAAAATTGCCGGCAGCCAGACTGCCCGGGTAACAGGCCCTGACAACCATGATGTTCATTGTGATGAATACGGGCGAATCAAGGTGCAGTTCCATTGGGACCGGAACGACCAA
Source organism: Pseudomonas sp. LJDD11 (assembly GCF_024584215.1). Classification (NCBI taxonomy): domain Bacteria; kingdom Pseudomonadati; phylum Pseudomonadota; class Gammaproteobacteria; order Pseudomonadales; family Pseudomonadaceae; genus Pseudomonas; species Pseudomonas sp. LJDD11. Next base: position 63,857 of record NZ_JANJFL010000026.1, on the reverse strand, counting down.
GCGGGCGAGTTCAGCAGTTGCTGGCTGCGAGTAGCCTCCAGTTGGGCTGGCGATACATTTGGCGCAACGGTCCTCCCTCGGGTCGGCATGGAAGTGCTGGTGAGCTTTCTCGAAGGCGACCCGGACCACCCCATTGTCAGTGGCTGCCTGCCCAACAACCTCAACAGGCCGCCCTACCCATTGCCCGAGCGCAAGACCCGTAGCGTGCTGCGCAGCCACAGCACACCGCACAACGGCGGTTTCAGCGAGCTACATATCGAAGACCTGGCCGGCCAGGAACTGATCTACCTGCGCGCCCAGCGTGACATGGAACAGAAGATCAACCACGACAGCCGCCTCGAGGTGGGCAACGACCGGCAGGAAACCATCAAAGGTAACAGCATCAGCGTGCTGGAAGGTGAAGAACAGCGCACGGTCAACGCCGACCGCAAGACACAAATCAAAGCCGACGATTATCTGCAGGCTGACCAGAACCGCCATGTTCGGGTCGGCCAGATTCTGACAGTTGAGGCTGGCCAGCAGGTGCATATCAAATCCGGCGCGCACCTGATTATCGACGGTGGCGCCAGCATCACCCTCAAGGCCGGCGGCCAGCACTTGCTACTCGGCGCTGGCGGTATTTTCAGTAGCAGCCCAATCCTGCCCGGCGGCGTCCCGCTACCCGGCGCACCGGCGTTAGCGGCGCAGCCCGCACCGCTGACAGCACTGCAAAACCTGACCCTCAATGTACAGAAACAGGCATTGCGCAGCGCTGCAGGCAAGGCTGCTCCTGTATGTGCTGTGTGCCACAAACTCAAGGAGCGCAATGCATGAGGCGTTCCTACCTGCTTCTGGACAGCGCGCAGATCGACGGTCTGGATCAACACTTATTACAGGTTGGCGAGTTCATGGCATGCCATCCGCTGTACCTGAACACAGCCTATGCCGAGCTGGCCGACTGCGGTCCGCTACTGGTTCCCGTAGTCGCTGGCAGCAAGCTTGCAGACCTGTTCCACACGCAGTGGCGCTCGCGAGCGGGAATCTGGCTGGAAACCGAGGCCAGCGAAACCGAGCTGCTGGATCACCTGCGCAGCCTGGTGCATGTCAAGCTCGACGGCGACGTGACAGTTTTATTCCGCTATTACGACCCACGTATTACCCGCCTGTGGCTGGCAGACCTGCAAACGTTCGAACGAGACCGTCTCATGGGCCCCGTGCAATTGATCCGCCTGCCCGACGATGACAACAACGAACTGCTGATCAACCGCAGCGAAACTGCAGCAGACAGCCAGCGTTACCAGCCAAAACCCTGGCTGCACCTGAGTGCAGAACAGCTCGATGTCCTTGGCCAGGTGCAACGCCAGCAGTTCGATCAACACTTGATTGAGCATTGCCGCCGCTACTTCCCCTTCGCTTTGGCCGGCATGGACACCACCGCGCATCGTGCATGGGCAAAGGCATGCAGGCTCAGTGCCGCTCGCCATGGCTATGGCACGGATGACCAGGTCACTCGCTGGGTCAGCCTCTATGCCCATCTAGGCCCTGATTTTCCTGCGGCACCTGCGCACCAGGCATACCGCCAGATCCTTGAAGCACCCAGCTCCAGCCCCCAGCAACGCCTGGATGCGCTGCTTGAAGAATTGACCCTGCAACTGACCCGCACGGCGCAAGCAAAGACATGACCGACAAATCCTCTTCATCCGCACTGCTGAACCTGAGCCAGGCCGAACGGGCTGCCGGGCAACGCCCTCGTCAGGATATAGACAGCCTGGTTGCTACCTGCCCGGCCAGCCAGGGCAAGCTCTTCGTCGTACCGACACGTTACGCCCTGGCGGAGTACCCGGCCGACCATGCCAGTTGCCAGCCCGGTGTCGAGCCGCAGAGCCACCCCATGGCGGTACGCCGGCTACGCGAAGGTTTTCTCTACCTGTGGCAAAGCCCCGGCCCGCTGCAACGCTTTGCAATCTGCCCGCAAGGCATGCTCGAACCGCAACCGCTGACCGATGATGACACCATCACCCTTAACGGCAGCCTTACGGGACTTGCGCTGGACAAACATTCGCCTGCCTGGCTGATGTATGCCGAGTACCCGCTCAATGCCCGGAGTTGCGAAGCACTGAATGACCCCGGCACCCGCCAGAAACGCATGCGTCGGCTGGATTTACCACAGGTTGCCAACCACTTGAGCGCCGCCCATTGCCCACCACTGGAGGCAGCAGAACAGGTCATTGCCGAACTCATGCCGCAAACCTACCACTGGGGCGTGGTCAGTGATCACCAGCTCAATGGTGATGCCGAGTACAAGAAGGCAGAACAGCTCAAGGAACAGATGTTTGCCAACCCGACCGCTGAGACCAGCAAGGCTTGGACGGATGCCATGTATTGGGTCGGCGAGCGTGACCGCATCGCCTCCAAGCACGCTGACGCACCTCAGGGCCGCCCCGCTCCAGGCCAGTGGAGCGCCGCAGCATGGCAGCCTCTGCACACCCGAAAATGGCTGGACAGCGCACGACAAGAAGCCGCTGAGTGCTGGGCAGTGTTTGCCTGTCTGGATGATGACTTGGGTGTGTTGCGTGATATTGATCGGGACCAGAGTCAGTTCGAAGACGCCCACCAACAGTGGGTCAGCGACAACCAGATTCGTCTGACCGTGGGTGGATTCATCCGCAGCCTGATGACAGAGGATGGGGCGGAGCTGGCGGATCGGATCAATTATCGTTTTAAGGAGGAGAAGCTAAAAATAACCCCGGAACAAGGAAATACGCTCTTAAAAATCCATGAGCGTCTGGATCCTCTTCGCTTCGAAGAATCACGACTCGCAAACGCCAGTGCTGTATTGATCACCCCGGAAGGCAAGCAGAAACTCGCCAGCCTCAAGGAAGAAATCAGCCTGTTAAAAAAACCAGTGAACAATTTCATCCCTGTAAAGCTACAAAAAGATGTGGAAATAGAGACTCGTGTTTATAGACAACATAAGAGTCACAATCAAAGATCAGGCAAATTCAGTGGCAAGATAGGAGAATATATTGACCTGAGCACAATGAATAACTGGCTGGACGTGACCGCCCCCGACCACTACAAAAGTGTCGATTTGAGGCATAAACAACTCTATGCAGATAGAGAGGTATTTCTTTTGCGTCACGAGAGCGGTACCTGGTTCGTCGACTTTGACGACGAAGCAAGTCGTGACTGGCTGACAGGACTAGCACGGGATTGCCTAACATCGCAATGCCTAACTTTGTTTGGAGCTGAACAATATGCTCATTATGTTCGCAGCCAAGACAAGGGGGCATTACGCCAACTGCTCTTCTCTTGGAGCCCGAGCCTTGAAGCTGCGCTTCACAACGAAACGCGTTTAGGGGAGATTATGGCCGCGCTGAGCGGTGAAAACCTTAACAATACAAAAGATGCATTGTCAAAAGCGCTAGGACCCGCAGCAAATAAGACACTCAATTACATGCAAAAGGTCACAAACAACAGCCTGTGGATTTTAATGATCAATCGACTCTCCCCAGCGATCCTGATGCTCCAAGGAAAAGCAGAACGACTAAGTGAGAGCTGGGTAGGCCTGATGACATTCTTACATATCAACGCAAAGGCCAGGCTCAAATGGACACAAGGAAAAAGTTTCAAAGTACTCGAAATTTTTGGCCCGGGAACGGATGACTTGAAACAGTGGACAAAAACCACTGCCAACGCTATCGCCAAAGGCAAGATCGCTGACATCGTAAACAACAAAGCAGTACAAAATGCCGGAGGTCTCACACCTCTAATTATACTGATGCTTAACATATTTAATACCGAGCGCTACTTAAGCCAGGCTGGCCCACTGGAAAACATGGACAAACGGCGAACCTATGAAACCATTTCAGCGACATTTTACACAGCAGCAGCATTGACAGCCGTCATAGAGAACGTCGCACGCCAAGGATATGGGGTCAATCAATTTGGCAAATCCCCAAGCCCTATATTAACCAGACCTTTGTTTGGCGCACTCATCAGTAGCTTATCAGCTGTAGCAGCATTCACTGAGTTCAAATCCCTGTCAATTCAGATTGAAGAAAGCCAGAACTCAATTGATCCCTGGCTGGAGCTGAGAAAAACAGTCACCGGAGCACAGACTATTACTTACACTGCTCAAGCGCTTATTGGAGCTAACTTTACCTATGCCGTTGTGTCAGGTGCCATGCCAATAGGTGCAGCCATCAAGGGCTTCTCAATAATGATAGCTCCTTTGATACTAATCACGGCAGTTCTGGGCGTTATCTATCTGGCAGCGTGGTTTTTTCAACAGACCCCATTGCAAAACTTTCTCCACCATAGTTTCTGGTCTATCCAGCGGGCAAAAAATTTGTCCCCACCAGACCAAAAAGCACAGCAAGAAGAGCTAAGCAAGCTACTAATTCTACTTTACACACCTAGAATCATCATCAAGGTCGTTGCCAGATCTATTCACAGCGGTGGTCGACTGGGAGGCAGAATAGAAAAATTTATAGAGTCTTTATGCATTGATCTTCCTGGCGCCACACCTGCCGCCGCAGAACTAGAAATATCACTGATAGGCAATCCCCTAGATCAAAACACATGGATAGATCTGATTGATGATCCTGAAAGCAGCTCTCGAAATAAGACTTACGATCTTGGAAAATATTGGCTAGCAAATACGCAGTGCGCTTGGATACCACACCGAGAAGGTCAAGGACTGCGTTTGAAAGGAGACTTCAAATATGGCCTAGGCAAATTTGCCTCGCTACCAAGCCAATTATCAATATGCGTCAAATACAAACCCCCTATAGCTGGACTATTAGGTATCGATCAATTTATTGGTGGGGGAAGCGGACTACTTTACAGCATCACATCCGACGATGGGATTATACAACTACGAGATGGAGAAGCACCAAGACTCAACACTGCTCAGACACACACCCTGAGCGCGGAGCAGTTTTCAAAATTGCTAAACACACCACCCAACTCATAATCCACGCCTACAGTTAAAAACATGTCCTCACTCCCAACACACAACTATCTATCTCCACTTCCCTTACCAACAACAGAACCCCCACATGACGACCTCGGAGTAGCCTTGCGAAAAAACGAAGTCTTTATGGACATCAGCAACTACAGCATCGGAACAACAGTCTCGACCCTATGGGCAATCTTTATACCCCCCGCAACAGCGTCTTATATCCTGAACGACATTGACATCCTCCTTTTGGGGCTAGCAATAGTCATTGTGCCGCTAATATTATTAACACACACGTTGCTCCAACCCATATCTTTTCCTGTCAGGTTCAATCGCCAACGCCGTGAAGTCTCAGTACTCAAGCGCAACGGTAAATATTGGCTCACACCTTGGGAGCAGATCACCGCAGCCACGGCCCAGGCCAGTGCTATTACTCAAGGAGGAAAAATAACATACGGCTTATTACTAATAGAACTAAAAAACCCGGACCCCAGTTCACGACCGGGCAACCAGCAACACTTATTAAGCTTCAATTGTGGTGCAAAAGAGACAGCGACAGCGCTGTGGGAGTATATCCGCACCTACATGGAATCAGGTCCCGATGCGGTCCATGAGCCCTCAAGAAAATTCACTCGCACCAAAGGCATCTTCGCCAGCTACCTGAATGACCTGAAAGAAGCCGCCAAGCGCAAAGGCTGGTTCCTCACCCTGCTCTGGGATGGTTTTTTTGGCCTGTTCGTCTTCAACGTGCTGCTGGCCGATTATCTGGAGCGCAAGAAGCTTTATCCCCTCCCCGACCTCGACCACCCCGATATCATCGAATGGTCAAAGCCCCTGCCGCCGGAGCAGTGGGCCAGGCCTTCCGCCGAGTTTCAGGCCGCATTGGCCGAGTACGAGGCGCGCCGGGTCCCATGACCCGGCGGGCAATCAGCAGTCACTGACGCATGCCGCGTCCGCTGACCAGCAGGCGGATGCAGAACAGGTAAAGCACTGCGGTCGCACCGACCATGAACGCCATGGCGATGCTGATGCTGATGTCGGACACGCCGAGGATGCCGTAGCGGAAGGCGTTGACCATGTGCAGGACCGGGTTGGCCAACGAGACGGTCTGCCAGAACGGTGGCAGCAGGCTGATGGAGTAGAACACGCCGCCCAGATAGGTCAGCGGAGTCAGCACGAAGGTCGGGATGATCGAGATGTCGTCGAAGTTGCGGGCAAAGACGGCGTTGACCATGCCCAGTAGCGAGAAAATGGTCGCGGTCAGCAGCACCACCACGACGGTCACGCCCAGGTGATGGACCTGCAGGTCAGTGAAGAACATCGACAGCAGGGTCACGATCAGGCCGACCATCAGACCGCGCAGTACCCCGCCCAGTACGTAGCCAACGAGGATGGTGTGCGGGGAGACCGGCGAGACCATCAGTTCTTCGATCGAGTGCTGGAATTTGGCGCCGAAGAAGCTCGACACCACGTTGCCGTAGGAGTTGGTGATGATCGACATCATGATCAGCCCCGGCACGATGTACTGCATGTAGCTGAAGCCGCCCATGTCGCCGATCTGGCGGCCGATCAGGTTACCGAAGATCACGAAGTACAGAACCATGGTGATCGCTGGCGGCAGCAGGGTCTGCGGCCAGATACGCATGAAGCGCCGCACTTCGCGGTAGACGATGGTGTTCAGGGCAACCAGATTGGGGCGCAATTCGCTGTTCTGGGTACTCATTATTGGGCCACCTTGGCCAGGTTCTTCTCCACCAGGGACACAAATAACTCCTCAAGGCGATTGGCTTTGTTGCGCAGGCTCAGCACTTCAATGCCTTGCAGGGCCAGTTGGCTGAACAGCGCGGTGATGCCGATATTCTTGTCGACCTGCACTTCCAGGGTATGACTGTCGATCAGCTTGCTGGCAAACCCCGGTAGTTGCGGCGCAGCGCTGTACGACTGCTTGAGGTCGAGCACGAAGGTTTCAACGGTCAGGGTGTTGAGCAATTGCTTCATCCCCATGTTCTGCACGATCTCACCGTGGTCGATGATGCCGATGTTGCGGCACAGTTGCTCGGCCTCTTCCAGATAGTGCGTGGTAAGGATGATGGTGATGCCTTTCTGGTTCAATTCGGTCAGAAAGGTCCACATCGAGCGACGCAGCTCGATGTCCACGCCTGCGGTCGGCTCGTCGAGAATCAGCAGGCGCGGCTCGTGGATCAGCGCCCGGGCAATCATCAACCGACGCTTCATACCGCCAGACAACGAGCGCGAAGGCACGTCACGCTTATCCCACAGGCCCAACTGAGTCAGGTACTGCTCGGCGCGTTCCTTGGCGATACGGGCCGGGATGCCGTAGTAACCGGCCTGGGTGACGACGATGTCGAAGGTCTTTTCAAACTGGTTGAAGTTGAATTCCTGCGGCACGACACCAATCGAACGCTTGAGCGCAGCCGGTTCGCGGTCCAGGTCGTGGCCGAAGATATTCACGCTGCCGCTGGTCTTGTTGACCAGGGTCGACAGGATGCCGATGGTGGTGGATTTGCCGGCGCCGTTGGGGCCAAGCAAGGCGAAAAAGTCACCTTCGGCGACGTCCAGATCAATGCCCTTTAGGGCCTGGAAGCCGTTGCCGTAGGTCTTTGTGAGCTGTCGAATGGACAGAGCAGAACTCATGGCGGAAAACGTACCCATCAGGAAGAAAGTTTCTGGTTATGAACGAGCGCACGAGGCGCTCGAATAGATGCTGCAATGGTGCTAGGACAGACCGCTCAAGTACAGACACATTCATTAATAATAAATATCGAGCCGGGACACGATCGTCTGCCGGCAGTTTTAACGCCATTCAGGTCAATGGCGTCATGACCGCCTTGCGATAAGCCGCACGCGTCTTGAGCCGCTCGTACCAGGCCTGCAAATGGGGCAGCTCAGGGCGCTCAATGGGCATCTCGAACCAGCCGTAGGCAAAGCTGCCCAGCGGAATATCGCCCATTCCAAAAGCATCACCGGACAGGTAAGGCTGATCGGCCAGCACGGCATCAGGGATTGCCAGCAGGCCATGCAGCGTCTGGATACTTTGGTTGATGAAGTCCCAATCCTGCTTTTGCGGCGCAGTGCGCACAACGCCCCAAAACACCGGTTTAAAGGCTTCGGCCAGCGTCGAGGTGGTCCAGTCCATCCATTTGTCAGCCTGCGCGCGCACTTGCGGATCAGCCGGATACAGCCCTGACGCTGCGCCGTAACGCGCGGCCAGATAGCGCACGATGGCGTTGGATTCCCAGAGCACGAAGTCGCCGTCTTCAATCATCGGCACCCGGCCGTTGGGGTTCTTTGCCCGGTACTCTGGCTCGTCGACCAGGCCAAAGGCACCGCCAGCGTCCTGGCTCAGGTACGGCACTCCGACTTCTTCTGCAATCCACAGTGCCTTGCGGACGTTGCTGGAATTCTTGCGTCCCCAGATCTTGAGCATTTGCTTACCTCCTGTGATGACCGCCATTCGTCGCTGACCAGTCTACCCTGTAACGGTCGCAACTTACTGGCTCATGCAGGGTCACTAACCATGTTATGAACACGGCCCGACCGTCGCCGTCACGGAGGATTATTTATGCTGTTGTTGTGGATCGCAGGATTGCTGGTAGGCAGCGCCTGGCTGGCGCACCGCCGCGTTACCCCTATCGCAATATTGGGTGTAATCGCCCTTTATCTGCTGGCCATGGGCATCTGGAGCCACGCGCCGGGCTGGTTGCTGGGCATTTTCTGGCTGGCATGGCTGGCCGTGCTGCTGCCATTGGTGCTGCCAGAGCTGCGCCGCAAACACTTCAGTGCGCCGATGTTCAAATGGTTCAAGAAAGTGTTGCCGCCGATGTCCGACACCGAGCGCGATGCCATCGACGCCGGTACTGTGTGGTGGGATGGCGAGCTGTTCAGCGGTCGTCCGGACTGGAACACCCTGCTCGCCTACCCGCCAGCGACCCTGACCGAAGAAGAGCAGGCGTTCATCGATGGCCCGACCGAAGAACTCTGCGCGCTGGTCAGCGACTGGCAGATCGGCCAGGACATGGACTTGCCACCAGAGGCCTGGGCGCACATCAAAGCGCATGGCTTCTTTGCCCTGATCATTCCCAAGCAGTATGGCGGCAAGGGCTTCTCTGCCTACGCGCACTCGCAAGTCGCAATGAAGCTGGCGACCCGCAGTGGCGACCTGGCCTCCACCGTGATGGTGCCCAACTCGCTCGGCCCGGCAGAATTGCTGCTGCATTACGGCACCGAAGAACAGCGTAACCATTACCTGCCCCGCTTGGCCCGTGGCGACGACATTCCCTGCTTTGCCCTCACCGGCCCACTGGCAGGCTCCGACGCCGGGGCAATGCCCGACACCGGGATCATCTGTAAAGGCCAGTGGCAGGGTCAGGAAGTCATCGGCCTGCGCCTGAACTGGGAAAAACGCTACATCACCCTCGGCCCGGTGGCGACCTTGCTGGGCCTGGCGTTCAAAGCCTACGACCCTGATCATCTGCTCGGCGAGCAGACCGAGCTAGGCATCAGCCTGGCGCTGATCCCCACCGATACCCCCGGTGTCGAGATCGGCCGCCGTCACCTGCCGCTGGGCGCCGCCTTCATGAACGGGCCGAACAGCGGCAAGGATGTATTTGTGCCGCTGGATTACCTGATCGGTGGCCAGCAAATGCTTGGCAAGGGCTGGATGATGCTGATGAACTGCCTGTCGGTGGGCCGCTCCATCTCGTTGCCAGCGGTAGGCACCGGCGCGGCCAAGTACACCAGCCTGGTCACTGGCCAGTACGCGCAGGTACGCGAGCAGTTCAACGTTCCACTGTCAGCCTTCGAAGGTATCCAAGAAGCGTTGGCACGGATCGGCGGCAATGCCTGGCTGATGGACAGCGCACGGATCCTGACGGCCAATGCTGTGGATCTGGGCGAAAAACCTTCGGTACTGTCGGCGATCCTCAAATACCACCTGACCGAACGCGGCCGTGAATGCATCAGCCACGCCATGGATGTGCATGGCGGTAAAGGCATCGTCATGGGTCCGAACAACTACCTGGCGCGCAACTGGCAGACCGCACCGATCTTCATCACCGTCGAAGGCGCGAACATTCTCTCGCGCAACCTGATGATCTTCGGTCAGGGAGCGATCCGCTGCCACCCGTTCGTACTCAAGGAAATGGCCCTGGCCAGCCGTGAAGATCATGACCGGGCACTGTACGAGTTCGATGACCTGCTGATGCGCCATATCGGTTTTGCGGTGGGCAACGCCGCCAGCACCCTGATACTCAATCTGGGCTTGGGACGCTTTGACAAACGTCCCGGCGACAGTCTCAGCCAAGGCTATTTCCGCGCGCTGGACCGTCAGGCCGCCGCCTTTGCCCTGCTGGCTGACCTGAGCATGATGCTGCTCGGCGGCGAGCTGAAACGCCGCGAGCGCCTGTCGGCGCGCCTGGGCGATGTGCTCAGCCATCTTTACCTGGGGTCGGCAGCGCTCAAGCGCTACCACGATCTTGACTCGCCTGATTATCTGCGCCCGCTGTTGCAGTGGGCCATGGAAGAAAGCCTCGGCGAGTCCGAGCGGGCGCTCGATCAGTTGCTGCGCAATTTCCCCAACCGCTTGCTGGGCTGTGCGTTGCGGGCGGTGGTATTTCCGTTCGGTCGCCGTCACAAAGGCCCTGACGACGCTCTCGATGCCCGAGTCGCGCAACTGCTGGGCCGCAGCAAAGGTGATCCGGCCCTGGAGCAACTGCTGGCTGGTTGCTACCGCCCGCAAGCGCAGGAGGATGCCGTCGGTGCGCTCAACCATGCTCACCAGCAGGTTCAAGGCAGTCAGGCGATACGTCGCAAACTGCAACTGGCGGTCAAATCGGGGCAGGTCCAGGTGCACGGTGACGAGTCGCTGATTGACGCCGCGGTACGCGCCGCAGTGCTGCAGAGCGCAGAAGCGCACAGCCTGGACCAAGCCGAGCAGGCGCGGCGCAAAGTGATCGACGTCGACGACTTCAGCAAAGAGCAGTTGGCGCCTGCCCCTGACAAGGTCAGATAACCAATCCCACAGCGGGCGCGATGAGGCTTATACTCTCGCGCCTTTTTTACATCCGAGGAATTCATCATGGCCGACGCCATTCTCAACCATCATCTGGCTCTGCTGACCCACCTGCGCAGCATTCTGGTTGCCTTGGGCGAGGCCGAGCAGGTGGAAGAAGCCAACCACGCGCTGTTCATGGAGCGCTTCGACGAGTTGATCGAGCAACTGCCGCAAGACCCGCTGCAAAGCCAGTATCTGGGCCAGGACCTGATGTGCCAGGTGATTCAACGTTACCCGCAGATCGCCCACCTGGTGCCTCGCGACCTGCTGTGGTTCTTCGGCGGCGACTGCCTGCACTTCATGCCAGATGAAGAGATCGACCTCTATCAGGCCCTGGAGGAGCGTCGCTTTGAAGCCGAAGAAAATGACGAACCCTTCGACTGGGCTCAAGAAAAGCAGCTGCTGTCGCTGAACACCCAAGGGCCGTCGCACTGATTGCAGGAGTGGCCGGGCGGTGCTCCGCTTTAGCCGCGCAGGCAGCGCCATGGTTTTTGGGGCAAAGAAAAAGGGGTCGTGATCGACCCCTTTTGTTTGCCTGAAGAATCAGTCCAGGCTCGACAACAAGTCTCTGGCCATCTGCTGATGCGCCTCGTCGCCGTATTCAACCACCTGTTCCAGCAGCCGCCGCGCGCCGTCAACGTCACCTTCATCGATCATCAACTGAGCCTGATTGACTTGAGTCAGCGGCTCTTCGTCCAGTTCCATCAGGTCGAATTCCATGCCGTCGTCGTCGGCAAAGCTGTCGAGAAATGCATCGTCCAGCGCGTCATTGCCGACGGGCTCGACCAGTTCGATGGGTTGGATGTTCTGCTCATCCAGCCCGGAAAACCCCTCCAGCCCGTCCAGCAGATCAAAGCCCGACAGCGACTGATCGACACCGGAGGGCGCGATGATCTCGATAGAATCATCTGCACCATAATCCAGGTCCAGGGAATCACCCGCCTCAAGAGGTTGCGCGGACTCGACAGACGCCCCCCGAAACGGCTCGTCATCGAGTTCGAAAACTTCCGGCAATTCGGTAAGGTTGGATGCAAAGTGCGGATCCAGCGGTGCAGCCTCGGGCACCTCGGCCTTGCCATGGTGCGCTGGTTTGTCAAACGGATCGACCAGATCCCAGTCAGCGTCCATGGACAAATCATCCAGGTTCAGCTGGAACTCATCGTCGTGCTCCGGATTGAGCGCAGCGGCTGCAGTTTCGTCCAGTTGTGCCGGGGCCTCGGGCTTCGGCTGCGCGGGTTCAGCAACTGCCGGTCCGACCATCGCGGTAACCGCAGCAGCCGCCGCTGCGGCGCCCACGGCCACCCCTGTGGCGGCAACGGCGGGTGACGGTTTGAGCTGCGGGTAACGATCACGTATTCCCTGGATCTGTTCACGACTCAGGCCATGTTCCAATGCTGCCTGCTCTTGCTGCTCGAATCCCGCAATGTCGCCCTGCTCGCCAAGCAGCTCAAGAATACGTTCGCGAACATCTGCTCGCTCAGGTTGCTTGCTCAGGGCATCACGCAAGATAGCCAAGGCTTCATTAAAACGTCCGTAAGCGATGTAGATGCTCACACCATCCAATGCATCTGGCGCCGCCCCGGAAAGACGCTGGCTGCTCGTTACCTTGTTCAACGACGCGCCATTACTGGCGCTCTGCACAGGCGCGGCAGCCGGAGGCGCGACGACAGGAACTTCGTAGACGGGCAGCGCCACCGCTTGAGCCGGCTTGATCAGCCGCTCGTCACTGACGGCTGGCTCAACATGCTCAGGCGTCGACACGCTCTGGCGACGTTGGCGCAGCCGCAAACCGAGGATCAACAGCAGCAACGCTGCAACCACACCGAGTAACACCGGCAGGCTGAACAGAGGATTGTCGGTGCTGGCCTGTTCAGCTGCGGGCGCAGCGGCTGGCGCAACCACAGCAGCAGGTGCAGCCGGGTTACCGGCAATCGCTCGTGTGCTCACGTCCGGAGCCTGAGCGGCGTCACGCATTTCGGCCAGCCGGGCCTGCAAGACAGTGACGGCCTTGTCGCGCTCGAACACCTGTTCCTGCAACGCGCGATTGAGGCTCTTCAAGTCTTCGAGCTGTTGGTTTTCAATGGCATCGGCAGCCAGTTGCGCCGCTTTCTGGGCATCCGCCACAGCAGGCACTGCAACGGCGTCAGCGGCTGACGGTTCGACTGCAGGCGGTTTGGGAACTACCGCAGCGTCTGGTAACAGCAGGTTTTGCCCGGCCCGCAGGGCACTGCCCGCGCCAGTTGGAAATGCCTGCGGGTTGAGCGCCTGGATGCCGTCTGCCAGTTGCGCCGCCGAACCGTTGCTGCCGGGGCCCTGCAACCGGCGAGCGATGCTGTTGAGCGTGTCGCCGTCGGTAACGATGTAATGCTTGCCCTGCACCGCCATGGGCGGCGCCTTGGGCATGCGCGAATCCTGCACGCTTGTTTCCTGAAGCGGCTTGCGGTTACGCGTCGCCGCCAGGCCCTCAGGGGTGTTGGCCGGATCGAGCAACAAGGTGTATTCGTGCAGCAGGTCACCGTTGGGTCTGGACAACTGCACGACAAAGCTCAGGTAGGGTTCTACCACAGCCTTGTTCGACGAGACCTGTATATAGCCACTATTGCCGCGGATGACCGGCGTAAAGCGCAGGTCATTGAGGAAGAAGACCCGTTCTATACCCGCTTTGGTGAATGCGTCGGGTGAAGCAAGCTTGACAACGATGTCTTCAGGGTCGAGGCCAGCGGTCTCAATCAACTGAATCTCGGCGTTCAACGGCTGGTTGAGCGCCGAGTGCAAACGGATCTCGCCCATCCCCAATGCTGCGGCCATACCCGACCAGCCAAGCGAGCAAAGCGCTACCCACATCGCCAACCCGTGGCGACGTCCGCCCGCTTTCAGGGCAACTTTTACGCCGCGCTCCACTCTTTTCAGCATGCGACCCCTTATGGAAACCGTTCCTGGTTTCCCGCATTGAATTGTGCCCAAGTATGAGCGAGAACCCGCTGCCACGCTTCAGGTTCTTTCCAGGTTTTCCAGTATGCGCGCATGCACCCGCATGCAAAGTTGCAGTTCTGTTTCATCGACACCGGTGAGCAACTCGGCGCGCAGGGTATTGGCGATGGATTCGATCTGCGCGATCAGCGGCGCGGCGCTGTCGCAGAGCAGGATCTTCTTCGCCCGACGGTCTTCGACAACCGCCTGGCGGCGAACCAGGCCCTGGGTTTCAAGGCTGTCGAGCAGGCGGGCCAGGGTCGGCCCTTCGACGCCGACGCTTTGCGCCAGCTCACGCTGGGTCGGCGCCTCATCATTGAAGCGAGCCAGATGCAGCAGCACCAGCCAGCGGGCCTGGGACAAGCCCAGCCCCGCCAGACGCCGGTCCAGCTCGGCGCGCCAGCCACGGGTCATCTGGGCCAGTTGCATCCCGAAGCGGTGTTCATCAGTCAAAGGCATAACAAACTCATGGTTAATCTAATTATTAGCCAGCTAAGCATGGCCTCTGGCCGCGATCAAGCGCAGCGCCGAGACCTTTCGTCGCAACCTGTTACGCCTCGAACTCCGACTGCAGGGCGGCACGCACGCAATACAACACCCCTTCAGGGACCCGACCGCTGAATTGCGCGGCCACATCGCTGACCGCCGGCAGCTCGCCCTCGCCGTCGAGAAACGCGTCCTGGATTTCTTCTTGCAGTTCGGCTTGCAGATCAAGCGCCTGCTCAAGCGACAGTTGCTGGCCGGCAATGGCTTCAGCCAGCAGGCTGTAGACATTCTTTTCCGAGCATTGCAACTGCCCGGCGATCTGAATCGGGGTCATGCCGGCACGGGCCAGACTGATCAGTTCGTGGCGCAGGTCGGCCACCACCTTGGGCGCCTCGGCCTGACCACTGAGCACTTCAAGGAAGGCTTCGCCGTAACGCTCCAGCTTGCGCGCGCCCACGCCACTGACCCTGGCCATCTCGGCCATGGAGCGTGGCTGACCCCGGAGCATTTCCAGCAGGGTCGAGTCCGGAAAGATAACGTACGGCGGCACCCCATGCTCTTGCGCCAGGCGTCGGCGCAGGGCACGCAGCGCGTCCCACTGTTCGCGCTCTTCACCACGCACCAGTTGGCTGGCCGGGCTACCGCTGCCGCCGCTACTGCGGCTGGTACTGGTCTGGGCCTTGAGATCGCGGCGCAGTTCTAGGCTGACCTCACCGCGCAGCAAGGGCCGGCAACTGTCGGTCAGGCGCAGCCCGCCGTAACCTTCCAGGTCGATATCGGCCAGGCCACGGGCGACCAGTTGCCGGAACAAGGTGCGCCACTCACCTTCCGAGCGGCTTTTGCCAACCCCGAACACCGCCAGATGCTGATGACCGAAGTTCTGCACCTTGTCGGTAGACTTGCCGAGCAAGACGTCCACCAGATGGCCCACCCCGTAGCGCTGGCCGGTCCGGTAGATCGCCGACAGCGCCTGGCGGGCAGGCTCGGTGGCATCCCAGGTCTGCACCCCGTCGACGCAATTGTCACAGTGCCCACAGGGTTGTGGCAGCTCTTCGTCGAAGTAGGCCAGCAGTGCCTGGCGTCGGCAGCGAGTTTCTTCACACAATGCCAGCATGGCATCGAGCTTGTGCTGCTCCAGGCGCTTGTGCCGCTCGTCGCCCTCAGAGTTTTGCAGCATTTGCTTGAGCATCAGCACATCCTGCAGGCCGTAGGCCATCCAGGCGTCAGCGGGCAAACCGTCACGCCCTGCGCGGCCGGTCTCCTGATAATAAGCTTCCAGCGACTTGGGCAGGTCCAGGTGCGCGACAAAGCGCACGTTGGGCTTGTCGATGCCCATGCCAAACGCCACGGTGGCGACCATGATCAGGCCTTCCTCGTTAAGGAAGCGCCGCTGGTTGCTGGCCCGGGTCTCGGCGGGCAGGCCGGCGTGGTAAGGCAGCGCCGGGTAGCCGCTGTTGCTGAGAAACTCGGCCACTTCCTCAACCTTTTTGCGCGACAGGCAATAAACAATACCGGCATCACTGCGCCGCTCGGACAGGAACGCGAGCAACTGCTTGCGCGGCTGCTCTTTGGGCACGATGCGATAAAAGATGTTGGGCCGGTCGAAGCTCGACAAAAAGCGCTCGGCATTTTGCAAATGCAGACGGGTGACGATCTCTTCGCGGGTCCGCTTGTCGGCTGTAGCCGTCAGGGCGATGCGCGGCACATCGGGAAACAGCTCGGCCAGTTGACCCAGTTGCAGGTATTCGGGACGGAAATCATGCCCCCATTGCGATACACAGTGCGCTTCATCAATAGCGAACAGCGCAATATTGAGGTTCTGCAGGAACGACAACATACGCGGCTGAACCAGCCGCTCGGGCGCCAGGTAAAGCATTTTGAGCTGGCCCTGGCGCATGCGCGCGGCCAGTTCACGCTGCTGCTCGGCGCTCAGGGTCGAGTTCAGCGCGGCGGCCGACACCCCCAGTTCATCGAGGGTCGCAACCTGGTCGTCCATCAACGCGATCAGCGGCGACACCACCACGCAAAGGCCGTCGCGCAACAGGCCGGGCACCTGGAAGCACAGCGATTTGCCGCCGCCGGTGGGCATTAACACCAAAGCATCGCCGCCGCTGGCCACGCGCTCGATAATCGCACCCTGGCGCCCCCGGAAGCTGTCGTAGCCGAAGATGTCCTTGAGAATGCGTTGAGCCTGTTCGAGCATAAAAACCCCGGGTTGTGCTGCTACAGCAGGCCGCGTCGGTCGAGCCGCGCGGCTACAAACGCGGCAGTATACCCGAGCGCCCTACTCAGCGGAGGCTCTGTACATCAGCTGTCAATATTGCCCGGCAGTGCTCACGCTGCTGGCGCCCAGGCCGTTGAGAGCCTAGAATTTGGCATCGTTTATTTCCAAGGTAGTCCGTCAATGTCCTTCGCTGAGCAACTTACCCGCCTGCAAGTCTTCCTTGATGCAGATGATCTGCACGATGAAGCACTGGACTACGTGGCCGCCCATGGCTACCTGACCGCCCTGTCAATCTGCTCGGAGCAGGTGCCTGAGCGCGAGTGGATCGAAGCACTGTTCGCTGAGCCACCGCACTACGCCAGCGACGCGCAGCGCGAAGAAATCGAAACCACTCTGGTCTTGTTGCAAGCGCATATTGCCCGCCAATTGGCCTCGGACGAAGAGTTCGAACTGCCTTGCGACCTGGACCTGGGCGACGACCCGGACGACTCGGAACTGCGCGGCTGGTGCATCGGCTTCATGGAAGGCGTGTTCCTGCGCGAGAACGCCTGGTTCGAAAGCGCCGAGGAAGAAGTCAGTGAAATGCTGCTGCCGATCATGGTCGGTTCGGGCCTGTTCGACGAACAACCGGAATTCGCCGACATCGCCCAGGACGCCGGCCTGATGGACGACATGATTGTCCAGATCCCTGAAGCCCTGACAGCCCTGTTCCTGCTGTGCCAGGCACCGGAAGAAAAACCGGCAATCCTCAAGCCTCGCCACCACTGAGTTGGTCACCCCGTCATCGCGCACCCGCTCACACGGGCTGGTGCGCTATGCACTGCTGGCGATCGGCTGGCTGAGTGTCCTGCTCGGAATCATCGGCATCTTCCTGCCGGTGCTGCCCACCACTCCCTTCCTGTTGCTGGCCGCGGCGTGTTTCGCGCGCAGTTCGCCGCGATTTTACCGCTGGCTGGTCGAACACCCGCGCCTGGGCCCGTGGATCCGGGACTATCTGGAAGGTCATGGCATTCCGCTCAAAGCCAAGGTCTACGCCATCGGCGTGATGTGGTTCAGCATCGGGGTGTCGTGCTGGTTCGTGCCGCTGACCTGGGTGCGCGTGCTGTTGCTGCTCTGCGCGGTGCTGGTCAGCCTGTGGATTGCACGGCAAAAGACACTGCCGCCACGGCGCTAGCGCCAGGCTTGATGCTTGCAAAACCGCTATAAGCCTTATGCAAAAAACGTCTGACCTTCGCGCAAAGTTGTTCTTAGCTGTTGTTACGCCGCTGTAACGCCCAAGGCCGTTGCAGCGCGTGGACATCACCATTGATCAAGGACAACCCCATGCGTGACCTCCCTCCCCTGTACAGCGCCATCCTGCGCGCCCTGGCCGAAGCGTTGGCTGCCAACCTGCCGAACCGCAGCCCCGAGCGGCACGATGCTGCGCCAACGCTCAGAGACTGCACCCCCGCGCAGCACGCCAGCGATCAGCGGCCTGCGTAACTATTTTTTCTTGCTGTCGCGGGCAAATGCCGCTTCCAGCGCTTCGTTGAGGGTACGCAGCACCTTGACCCGCGCCCAGCGCTTGTCGTTGGCCTCCACCAACGTCCACGGCGCAATCGAGGTGCTGGTGCGGTCAACCATGTCACCGACTGCGCGGCGATATTGCGGCCATTTTTCGCGGTTGCGCCAATCGTCTTCGGTGATTTTGTGGCGTTTGAACGGGATCTCTTCCCTGGCCTGAAAACGCTCCAGCTGGGTCTGCTCGTCGATCGCCAGCCAGAACTTGACCACCACCACCCCGGCGTCGGTCAACTGCTCTTCGAAGTCGTTGATCTCGCCGTAGGCGCGTAACCAGTCGGTCTCGCTGCAGAAGCCCTCGACTCGCTCGACCAGCACCCGGCCATACCAAGAGCGATCAAACACGGTGAACTTGCCGCGTGCCGGGATCTGCCGCCAGAAACGCCACAAGTACGGCTGGGCGCGTTCGTCTTCGGTCGGCGCGGCAATCGGCACGATGTGGTACTGGCGCGGGTCCAGCGCCGCCGCCACGCGGCGGATCGCGCCGCCCTTGCCGGCCGCATCGTTGCCTTCGAACACGGCCACCAGCGCATGGCGTTTCATGCGTTTGTCACGCATGTTGCGAGACAGACGCGCCTGCTGGGTGATCAACAGATGCTCGTACTCATCCTTGTCCAGTTGCTGGTTCAAATCGAGGCTGTCGAGCAGGGTCAGTTCATCGTCATGGGTGCCGCGCGGTCCGACCGCCAGCGCCTGGGGTTCGACTGGCGGGGTGTTCAGCGCCGCCTGCATGCCTTCGAGCAGTAAACGACCAACGGTCAGGCTGCGATAGTTGGCATCGGCGCCTTCGATCACATGCCAAGGCGCATATTCACGGCTGCTGCGGCGCAGCACCCGCTCGCCGAAGCGCACAAATTTGTCGTAGGTCTTGGACTGCTGCCAGTCCAGCGGGCTGATGCGCCAGCTGTGCAGCGGATCGTCGCGCAGGCTTTTGAGGCGTTGTTTCATCTGTTTACGCGACAGATGGAACCAGAATTTGAAGATGATCGCGCCTTCATCGCTGAGCATCTTTTCCAGCCGCTCAGCGCCGCTGATCGCCTGGTCCAGTTGCGCGTCCTTGAGCAGGCCATGCACCCGGTCCTGAAGCATCTGGCTGTACCAGTTGCCAAAGAAAATGCCCATCCGGCCCTTGGCCGGCAATTGTCGCCAGTAGCGCCAGGCCGGGGGATGATCGAGTTCTTCGTCGGTCTTCTGGTCGAAGGTGCGCACCTCGATGAAGCGTGGGTCCATCCACTCGTTGAGCAATTTAACCGTCTCGCCCTTGCCGGCGCCCTCGATGCCATTGATCAGCACAATGATCTGCCGCCCGGCCTGCTCATGCAACTCGTACTGGGCTTCAAGCAATGCCTCGCGCAACGCGGGCACCTGCTCGTCGTACGCCTGCTTGTCGATGGCATGGCCGATTTCAGCGGATTCGAACATCCTGGAACTCCCTTTACGAATCTTCGTTGATAGCGCTTTGCCCATTAAGACCATCAATTCGCCCGATGGGTCAATCCGTTCAGCCTGCGACCGGGTAAAATGCCGCCTCGTCCACCGCAGAGCCCGCCATGACCGCCCCCTTCCAGAACGCCCAGCTCAGCTGGGACGAAAACGGCAACCCACGCTCCAACGCCTTCGATGACGTGTATTTCGCCACCGATGCGGGCCTGGAAGAGACCCGACATGTGTTTCTGATCCAGAACGACCTGCGCGCCCGCTTTACGGCCTTGCCGGCGGACGGGCGGCTGGTCATCGGCGAAACCGGATTCGGCACCGGGCTGAACTTCTTCTGCGCCTGGCAGTTGTTCAACGAGTGTGCACCGGTCGGCGCACGCCTGCATTTTGTCAGTGTCGAGAAGTACCCCCTCAGCCATGCCGACCTGCAACGCGCCCTGGCGCTGTGGCCGGAACTGGCTGCGCAAGCCGGGCAATTACTGCACCAGTACCGAGCCATTCATCCAGGCTTTCAGCGGCTGCTGTTCGACGACGGGCGTATTACCCTGACCCTGCTGATTGGCGATGCGCAGCAGATGCTGGAACAACTGGACGGGCGCATCGACGCCTGGTTTCTCGATGGTTTTGCCCCGGCTAAAAACCCTCAGATGTGGAACGAGCAGCTGTTTGCGCAACTGGCGCGGCTGTCGGCGCCCGGCACCACGCTGGGCACTTTCACCAGCACCGGCTGGGTACGCCGGGCGTTGGGGGCGGCCGGTTTCAAGATCAAGCGCGTGCCGGGCATCGGCCATAAATGGGAAGTCATTCGCGGCGCCTTTATCGGTTGGCCCGACGAAGCCGAGGCGCCCCCTGCGGTCAAACCCTGGTTCGCCCGCCCACCGCGGCCTGCCGGTGAACGCAAAGCCCTGGTGATCGGCGGCGGCCTGGCCGGTTGCAGCACGGCACGCAGCCTGGCCGTGCGTGGCTGGCAGGTCAGCCTGCTGGAGCGTCATGAACAGTTGGCCAGCGAAGCCTCGGGCAACCCGCAGGGCGTGCTGTACCTGAAGCTTTCAGCCCATGGCACGGCGCTGTCGCAACTGATCCTCAGCGGCTTCGGCCATACCCGGCGCCTGCTGGAGCGTTTGCAGCGTGGCAGCGACTGGGACGACTGCGGTGTGCTGCAACTGGCGTTCGATGACAAAGAGGCGCAGCGCCAGGCAAAACTGGCCGAAGCCTTCCCGGCCAGCCTGTTGCACGTGCTGGACCAGCACGCCGCCGAACAACAGGCCGGGGTGAGCCTGCCCGGCGGCGGGCTGTTCTACCCCGAGGGCGGCTGGGTGCATCCGCCGGCGCTGTGTCAGCAACAGGTCGAACACCCGAATATCACGGTTCTGACCCACCACCAGGCGCTGGATCTGCGCCACGAAGATGGCCTGTGGCAGGCTTGGGCCGATGACCGGTTACTGGCCAGCGCTGCGGTGGTGGTTCTTGCCAATGCCGCCGATGTGCAGCGCTTTAGCCAGAGTGCCGAGCTGCCGCTCAAACGGATTCGCGGGCAGATCACTCGCCTGCCGGCGACCGCCGCCAGCCAGGCGCTCGCGACTGTGGTCTGCGCCGAAGGGTACGTGGCGCCGGCGCGTGGCGGCGAACATACCCTGGGCGCAAGCTTTGACTTTCATAACCAGGACTTGAGCCCGACCCTGGCCGAACATCAGAGCAACCTGCAATTGCTGGAGGACATCTCGCCGGACCTCAGCCAGCGCCTGCATGGCGCCGGTCTGGACGGCGCGCAATTGCAAGGCCGGGCAGCCTTTCGCTGCACCAGCCCCGATTATCTGCCTATCGTCGGCCCGCTGGCTGACGGGCAGGCGTTCGCCCACACTTATGCGGCGCTGAGCAAAGACGCCCGCCAAGTCCCGCCACTGGCCTGTCCATGGCTCGACGGCCTGTACGTCAACAGCGGCCATGGTTCACGAGGGTTGATCACCACACCGTTGAGCGCCGAATTGCTCGCGGCCTGGCTGGAAGACGAACCGTTGCCGCTGCCGCGCAGTGTGGCCGAGGCCTGCCACCCCAATCGCTTCGCGCTGCGCAGCCTGATTCGTGGGGGCAAAAGCTAGATTCGGCGGGTTTTTGTAACAGGCATTTGCACAGGCGGCTTTGACCTGAGCGGCGATAAGCCCTACGGTGGTTACCTGCACACGCTGAAAAACGGAGACTCGCATGCTGTTTCGTCAACTGTTCGACAGCCAGACATCCACTTACAGCTACCTGCTCGCCGATCAGGGTCAGGCGCTGCTGATCGACCCGGTCAAAGAGCATCTGGACGATTACCTGCGGTTGATTTCCGACCTTGATCTGCGCCTGATCATGGCCATCGACACCCACACGCACGCCGACCACATCACCGGCCTGGGTGATCTGCGCGATGCCACCGGCTGCAACACCGGCCTGGGTCAGGAAAGCCACGTGCCTTGCGCCAGCTTCAACTTCCATGACGGCCAGAGCCTGGCCTTTGGCAGTCGCGAATTGAAGGTCTGGCATACGCCGGGGCACACCAGCGATTCGTACTGCTTTCTGCTCGCCGCCCGCGGCCGTCAACCGGCCTGGTTGTTCAGCGGCGACACGTTGTTGATTCGCGGCAGTGGCCGCACCGACTTTCAAAATGGCAGCGCCCGCCAGCAGTGGGCCAGCCTGCAACGCCTGCTGGATCTGGGCGACGACACGCTGGTGTTCCCGGCGCACGACTACAAGGGCTGGACCTGTTCGACCATTGGCGAAGAGCGCCGTCACAATCCGCGCCTGCAAGTGGCCAATGCCGAAGAGTACGCCGCGCTGATGGACGGCCTGCACCTGCCGCCACCCCGCTTGCTGGACGTGGCCCTGGCGGCCAATCGGGCTTGCGGGCAAAACTGACCGCTCATAGAGAACCGCGCCATGCTGCAGGTTGACGACCTCATCAAGCACTACCCCACCGCCCAGGGGCCGCTGCAAGTGCTTGATGGCGTGAGCCTGCAACTGGCGCCTGGCGAAAGCCTGGCGTTGATGGGTGAGTCGGGCAGCGGCAAGAGCACCCTGTTGCACCTGATTGCCGGCCTGGACCGGCCAGACAGCGGTTGTATTGCTGTCAACGGCCAGCGTCTGGACGGCTTGAATGAATCCGCTCTGGCGCGCTGGCGGCGCAGCGGTATCGGCCTGGTGTTCCAGCAGTTCAACCTGATCGGCAGCCTCAAGGTGGCAGACAACCTGGCCTTTCAGGCGCGTCTGGCCGGGCGCCACGACCGCGCCTGGCAAGCGCAACTGGCACAGCGTCTGGGTCTGAATGGCTTGCTGGATCGCTATCCCGAGCAACTGTCTGGCGGCCAGCAACAACGGCTGGCCATCGGTCGCGCACTGGCCGCACGGCCGGCCTTGCTGCTCGCCGACGAGCCGACCGGCAATCTCGACGAAGCCAGCAGTGACGACGTCATGCAACTGCTCATGGAGCTGTTGGCCGACAGCCCCACCAGCCTGCTGATGGTCACCCACAGTCCGCGCATCGCCGCCCGCCTGGCTCGACGGGTGGTATTGCATAAAGGGCGGCTCGACGACGCCGCAGCCCACTGAGATGAGCGCACTCGGCTGGACGCTGTGCGCCCTGCTGAGTCACTGGCGGCGTCATCCGGTGCAGTTGGCCGGCGTGCTGGTCGGCTTGTGGCTGGCAACCGGGTTGCTGACCGGCGTGCAGGCGCTCAACAGCCAGGCTCGCGACAGTTATCAGCGCGCCAGTCAGTTGCTCGGCGGCCAGGCCCAGAGCTGGCTGGTCAGCCCCGACGGTGGGCCATTTTCCGAGCGGTTGTTTGTCGAACTGCGCCGGGCCGGCTGGCCGGTGTCGCCGCAACTGCAAGGCCGGGTCAGCCTCAACGGTGAGCGCCTGCAACTGCTCGGCATCGAACCGTTGACCCTGCCACGCGGCACTGCGTTGGCGGGCCAGACGCTGGGCAACGACCAGTTGCTGAATTTCCTGCGCCCGCCCGGCGTCAGCTGGATCGCCAGCGATACGTTGCGGGCGCTGGGTTTGCAAGAAGGCCAGCAACCAGCACTGGACAACGGCCAGCGCCTGCCGCCATTGCAAAGCGTCGCAACGATGCCACCGATGCTGCTGTTGACCGATATCGGCCAGGCGCAAACCCTGCTGGCAATGCCCGGGCAAGTCAGCCGCCTGCTGCTGGCCAGTGACTTCGCCGCCACCCAGCCAGAACTGCTCCCGCGGTTTGCCGACCGGTTACGCCTGCAGCACGGTGATGCCAATGACGACCTGGCGCGCTTGACCGACAGTTTCCACCTCAATCTCGATGCCTTGGGGGCTTTGGCTTTCGTGGTCGGCCTGTTCATTGTCCATGCGGCTATCGGCCTGGCGCTGGAACAACGTCGCGGCCTGCTGCGCAACCTGCGCGCCAGCGGGGTCAGCGTGCGCATGCTGGTGGCCGCGCTGGCCCTGGAGCTGGTCGGCATGGCTGGGCTGGCCGGCATCGCCGGGGTGTCCAGCGGCTTTGTGCTGGCCAGCCTGTTGCTGCCTGACCTGGCCGCCAGCCTGCGCGGCCTGTATGGCGCACAGGTGGCCGGGCAGCTGAATCTGGGCGCGGGCTGGTGGCTGGGCAGCCTCGGCGTGGCGCTGCTCGGTGCCCTGCTCGCCGGCACCAGCAGCCTGCTACGCGCCGCCCGCCTGCCAGTGCTGGCGCTGGCCCGTGCTCAGGCCTGGCGTGAAGCGCATCAACGCTGGCTGCGCCATCAGCGCCAGATTGCCCTGGCGGGTCTGGCGGTGGCGCTGGGCGCCGGGTTCGGTGACAGCCTGATCAGCGGTTTTGTGCTGGTCTCGGCACTGTTGCTCAGCGCGGCGCTGGGCCTGCCGGTGATTCTCGACGGGTTGCTGGCGGTGGCTCTGCGCCGTAGCCATTCGGTGCTGGGTCAATGGTTCATTGCCGATTGCCGGCAGCAGTTGCCGGCCCTCAGTCTGGCGTTGATGGCGTTGTTACTGGCGATGGCCACAAGCATCGGTGCCGGCGGCATGACCGCAGGCTTTCGCCAGACCTTCAACACCTGGCTGGAGCAGCGCTTGAGCGCCGAGTTGTACGTCACCGTCGCCACCCCGCAACAGGCCCGTACCCTGCCCGACTGGCTGGCGCAACAACCGGGGGTCAGAGCGGTACTGCCGGACTGGCAAGTCAGTGTGCGCCTGCAAGGCTGGCCAGCCGAACTGCATGGGGTGATCGACCATGCGCATTACCGCGAACACTGGCCGCTACTGGCCGGCAGCGCCGAGGATGCCTGGCAGCAACTGGCGCAACAGGACAGCGTGATGCTCAGCGAACAGTTGGCCCGGCGTCTGGGCCTGGACGTTGGTGACACGCTGGAGATCCCGGTACCGCAAGGCCGCTGGCACCCACGCATCATTGGCCTGTATGCCGACTACGGTAATTCACGTGGCCATTTGCTGGTCGATTCGCGGCACCTGTTACAGCACTGGCCCGACCTGCTGCCTGGCCGTTTCAGCCTGCGTACCGAGCCGCAGGCCGCTGGCGTGTTGAGCGCCGCGTTGCAACAACGCTTCGGCCTCGACGATAGCCGGATCGTCGATCAGCAGCAGCTTAAAGACTGGTCCGGCAAAGTCTTCGAACGCACCTTCGCCGCCACTGCGGCGCTCAATAGCCTGATCCTCGGCGTGGCGGGCATTGCGCTGTTCATCAGCCTGCTGACGCAAAGCCAGGATCGTCTCGGGCAACTGGCGCCACTCTGGGCATTAGGGGTCGACCGTCGTCGTCTGGTAGCGCTCAACCTTGCCCAGACCTGGCTGCTGGCCAGCCTGACCTTGCTGGCCGCTGTGCCGCTGGGCGTGCTGCTGAACGGGTGCCTGAACGCGGTGATTCAGGTCCAGGCCTTTGGCTGGCGGCTGCCCACTCAGCTGTTCCCGCTGCAATGGCTGAACCTCACGGCGCTGGCCCTGCTCGCCACCTTGCTGGCCTCGGCCGGGCCGCTCTGGCGGCTGTACCGCAGCCAGCCCACCGACCTGCTCAGGAGCTTTGATCGTGACCAATAGCTGGCGTTTTGGCGTGCTGAGCCTGTTGCTGCTGGCCGGCTGTGACGACAAGCCGCCAGCAGAACAGGGCTTTGCCGGCATGGGTGGGCAGGCTGATGGCTACACTCAGGTCACTGCGGGTCGGCCGTTCAGCTTTCCTGCCGATCACGCCCCGCACCCGGGCTTTCACATTGAATGGTGGTATGTCACGGCCAACCTGCAAGACCCGCAAGGCCGGCCCTTCGGCGTGCAATGGACGCTGTTTCGCAATGCCCTGCAGCCCGGCAGCAGCGGCGCCGGCTGGCAAGACACCACGCTCTGGATGGGGCACGCGGCAGCCACCTCCGCCACCTCGCATCACGCTGCCCAGCGCCTGGGACGCGGCGGTGTCGGTCAGGCCGGCGTCAGCCTGACACCGTTCGCGGCCTGGATTGACGACTGGTCAATGACCAGCAGCGCCAGCGAGCCGATGCGCGACCTGCACCTGCAAGCCAGCGCTGCCGCTTTCAGCTACACGCTGCACCTGACCAGCGAACGCCCCATGGTGCTGCAGGGCGAGCACGGCTACAGCCGTAAGTCTGAGCAAGGACAAGCGTCGTATTACTACAGCCAGCCGTTCTACACGGTTAAGGGTCAATTGCAGATTGACGGTCAGACTCATCAGGTCAGCGGCCAGGCCTGGCTGGACCGGGAATGGAGCAGCCAGCCGCTGACCGCCGAGCAGAACGGCTGGGACTGGTTTTCTCTGCATCTACAAGATGGCACACGGCTGATGCTCTACCGCATCCGTCGCACCACCCGGCCGGCCTACCTGATCGGCAGCTGGATTGCGCCGGATGGCCAGATCCAGCCACTCACTGGCGATGACATTCGTCTTGCGCCGCTGAACGAAACCCGCGTGGCAGGCCGGAGCCTGCCGACCCGCTGGTCGATAGAAATCCCCGGCAAGAACCTGTCGATCATCACCGAGGCCCTCAACGCCAAGGCGTGGATGGACCTGGACGTGCCTTACTGGGAGGGGCCGGTGCGTGCCAGCGGCAGCCAGAGCGGGGTCGGGTATCTGGAAATGACCGGGTATTGAACGGTGGTTTGCGGTCAGGCGCAATATTGTTCAGTTAGGCACCATAGGTCTCGGTGGGAGCGACCTTGGTCTGGGCGGCATCCCGACCAAGACGGCGGCACATTCGCAGCAGTTGCTGTGACTTTACCGGTCTCTTCGTCGGAGTGCCGCCCATACCAAGGTAGCTCCCACAGAGGTATACGGCGCCTAAACGAACAGTATTGAGTCTTCGCTGGGAACACTTTCCAAGGAGCAGCGTGATCAAAAAAGCCAGAAGCCCCCGGCAGTCGACCTGGCTAGCCAGCCTGGCGCAGCCGCCTCAGAACCCGGTCTCGCGCCAGATCACTACCAATACCGAACGCAGGAAGCTTTGCGCCAGCGATTGCCAGTCACCGGCAATCACCACCTTGCCGCGCCAGCTTTGCAGTTGCGCCAGCTCTGGCGGTTGCTCGCTGCTCAGCGTCACCCGGTACACCGCCCGCTCCGGGATCAGTTTGCCGTGTTTGTCGCGGGTCATCACCGAGCCGCCGGCGGCGCTGGACAGCTCACCATTGAGCAATTGCCGGGTGGCATCCTGTTCGATGGCCTCCACCCGCAACGACAGGCTCAGGTCAGCGCGGCCGTCGGCGTAGAAGCGCGCACGGTCGCCGACCTTGATCCGCCTTACATCGTCCTCATCCAGATAAGTTTCCACCCGCCAGATACCGGGCTGCACCAGGGTCGCCAGACGCTCGTGGGCACTGACCCAGACACCGGGCTTCAGGCCCGGTTCGAGGTTGTACAGCACGCCATCGAACGGCGCACGCGGCGCATAGCGCGCCAGTTCGGCCTGAACACTGGCCAGTTCGGCGCGCGCCGTGCTTTCCTGTTGCGCGAGCAATTGCATGTTCTGCCGCAAGGCGGGGTCGATGCCGGTATTGGCCGCCTGCTGGCGGATCGTCTCAAGCTGCGTGCGGGCCAGGCTCCAGCGCCGCTGCAGGTCCGGCGAGGCCAGTTCGAGCATGACCTCACCGGCCCTCACGGGCTCACCGTTGGCCTTGCTCAGGCTGACCAGCTGTGCGCCGGCCGGCGCATGCACCGGAAAACTCTCTGCCGGGCGCAACAGCCCCGAAGACCCGACCCGCGTCGGCAACGGCACCACCAGCAACAGCACCAGCGGCAGCACAATCAATGCCAGCCGCCATAGCCCCCGGCGGCTTCCCTTGAGCGTCAACAACTGCGGCCACAGACGCACTTCCTTGATCAACGGCATCAACACGAACCAGCCTATTTCAACGATGAACAACACAATGCCCACGGCCTTGATGAAGAAGTGGTAAACCAGCACCGCGATACCCAGAAACAGCACCAGCCGGTACAACCACGTGGCGTAGGCGAACAGAATCAGCCCCAGGGTTTTACTCGGAGAAAAATACTCCGGCGGCTCAAGCCCCAGGCCAAACAGCTTTTCGCGCAGGTGCCAGCGCGCCAGGGCAAACGAGCGGCCATGCAGGTTGGGCATGTCCAACCAGTCAGACAACAGGAAGTAACCGTCAAAGCGCATGAACGGGCTGGTATTGATGGCCAGCGTCGCAATCCAGGTGGTGGTCGCCAACATGAACGCGCACGACTTGGGCAGGCCATCGGGCAGCAGCGCCCAGGCCAGGGTCGCCCAGGCCGCAACCACCAGTTCGGTCGCCACCCCCGCCGAAGCCACTGCCAGACGCTGCTTGTGGCGGGCCAGCTTCCACACCTCGTTGGTGTCGGTGTAGGCCATCGGGAACATCACCAGAAACGCCACACCCATCGCCGGGATCCGGCAGCCATAGCGCTTGGCGGTGTAGGCATGCCCCAGCTCGTGAAGGATCTTGATCAGCACGATGGTCACACCGTAACCGGCCAGCCCTTGCCAGGAAAAGGTATCGATCAGGGTGGAGGTGAAGCGGGTCCATTCGCGTTCGACCAGAATCAGCCCCAACACCAGCACCATCAGGGTCAGCCAGGCAAAGCCCTTGCTGAACAATGGCGCCACCCAACCCTGGGTGCGTTGCAACCAGGCATCCGGGCGCACCAGCGGCACCCGGAAGAACAGATAACCGTGCAACAGGTTGTGCCAGAAACCGCCCTTGCGCTGACGCACCTGCGCGGCCATGGCTGTGGCACTGCCGGGCAGGCGCTGCAACAACTGGTTGTCGTGCAGGAAGCGGGTGAACTCCAGCACATCTTCCGCGAGCACCTGCAGCGTGGTCTGGCGCGAGATGTCCGCTGCAATCGCTGCGGCCTCAGCCATCTCCCAACGCGAAATGATTTCGAAGCTCAGCCAGTCGATGCGGAAAAACTGGTTGCGGATCGGGTCGTGCAAGGTCCAGCTCGGTTGCCCGTCGCTCAGGGCGGGACCTGGAAACAACGCCAGTTCCTCGCGCAGCGGCGCCATGACCGGCGGCGCCGCAGGCCCGGCGGCCGCAGCGGCCATGACCGCCACCTCAGACCCCCAGCATCTGGCGCACCGCGGCCAGCGGGCGACGCAACACCCAGTAAGCCAGCGGCACCTGCTCGGCACTCAGCCTGACCGTGCCTTTGAGGCCCACACGCTGATCAGTGGTGGCATCCAGGGTGGCCCGCACCCGATAGGCGTAGCTGCCGTCGGGTTGCTGCTCGGCGTCGTGGGCGATATAGCGCAACCGGGCGGCCACCGGTGTCAGCGGGCTGGCATTGAGGTACAACCTGACCGGTGCTCCGGCCTCCAGCGGGATCGCATCGCCCACCGCCAGCCAGGCCTGGATTTCGACATCCTGCGGCAGTGCGATGCGCATGATCCGCTCACCGGTGGTCACCGGTTTGCCAATCCACTCACTGGGGTCATCGAACAGCGCAATACCGTCCTGTGGCGCCACCACCCGCGAGCGTTGCAACTGACCTTGCAGGTAGTCGGACTCGGCACGGCGCTCTTCGATCTTGCCCGCCAGAATGGCCAGCTGCGACTTGGCCTTGGGGTCGTAGACCGCCATCTGCGCGGTTTGCCGGTACTCGGCCTCGGCGGTGACCAGCGCTTGCCGGGCCACCTCCAAGCGGCTGGTCAGGGCGGCCTCGTCAAAGGTGAACAACGGCTGGTCCTTGACCACCTGCTGATTGGGCTCAACCATAAACGCGCCCAGCACACCATCCATCGGCGCCCGCAAGGTGGCCGGGTTGGCCGGCACCAGTTCGCCCGGCGCCAGTACCGTCAGATGAATCGGCAGGCACCCCAGGGCGATGATCAGGCCAGCCAGCAATGCCAGACGACGCGGGCGCCGCCAGCTACGGCGCAGCCCCGCCAGCCGGCGACGCCATGACGGCGGCTCGCTGCGCAGGCGCGCCTCGAACGCGTGCTGCAACACATCACGCCATTCATCCAGCAACGCCACCTCAATGGGCTGCCAGGGCGTGTCGCGCATCAGCAGCAAGGCCCCAGTGGTGGCCTCCCCCGACATCGGCAGCCACAGCAGGTACACCGGCAGCCAGTCACCCCACTCACGGGCCAGTGCCTCAGGCACATCAACGGAGGTGACCTGGCGAGGCCCCTGCCCTTGTGCATGCAGCGCCCGGCACAGTTGTTCCAGCCACTGCACATAAGGTGCGTTGGCTTCCTTCTGCACCACGCCCGACAGCGCCCTTATCCCTTCTTGCTCGAACCACAGCGCCGCCTGGCGATAGGGCACCAGCGCATGACCTTCGTTGACCGCCAAAAAGTCCAGCTCGACGCTGTCGCTGGCATGCCTGGCCCGACGGGCCAGGCTCAGCAGCAGGTCCAGCGCCGCGGCCGACACGCCTTGCGGTGGCTGCGGCGAAGACAAATCGGTCATGCGCCCGCCGCAGCCAGCGACGGCGCCCGCTTGGCCGCGGCACGCAGTTGCTCAGACAAACCGCTACGCCCGCTTGGCGCTTCGGCACGGCCATTCGCACCCGCACTGCCCTGGCCATTGACCCGGAAGTTAGCTTCCGCAGTGCGACCATTCTGGTCACGGGCCTGGACCTTGATCACCAGTTCGCCATTGAAATTTTCCGGCGGACGGCCTTCGAACTGGCCGCTGGCTGCGTTGAAGCTCAACCAGGCCGGCAGCGGCCGCCCATCGGCCAGGGTGGCACGCAAGGTGATGCCGGGGTTCTGCTCGGTGTGGGCGAAGGCATCGGCCGGTACGGTGAAGTTCCAAGTCTGGCCAGCGCTCAGTTGCTGGTCTGCAACGCCGCTCAGCACGCGCAGGCCTGGCTGCTCAGAGACCAGCGACACCACCTGGAAGCCGCCACGGCCAACATCGGTCAGGCCGCTGCTCAGTGCTGGCGAGCTGATAAAGCTTGAACCCTGGCGCTGAGCACTGTCGTTGAGTGGATTGACGAAAACGCCCAAGGTAGCGCCGGAAACCGGCGACTGGGTGAAGCCGGCTTGAGCGCCAGTAGCGGAACCCGCTGCTTCGACGATACTGCGATTGGCCCCCTCAGGGCGCGAAATCTCTATCGCCGTCATAGTGCTGACACCGCCAAGCTGCTGCTCGGTAATCAACTGGTTGGCATTGACCGTAGCTCCCGTATCCGCCAGTACGCTGCCGGACCCGACGCTCGGCAGAGCAACGTTCGTGGCAGGCGCCAGCACTGGCGGCAACGGGGTCGGTGTGTTCGGCACCTGCGGATCAGCGATCTGCACCGGCGGGGTCACCGGATCAACCGGCGGTGTCACAGGTGGCGTGACCGGCGGCGTCACCGGTTCAGTCGGTGGCGTAACAGGCGGCGTGACGGGTTCGGTCGGTGGTGTCACCGGTGGCGTGACAGGCGGCGTTACCGGCTCGGTTGGCGGGTTGACTGGTGGTGTGACGGGCGGGGTCACCACCGGTACAGCACTGGTACGCACGGTAAAAGTCAGGCTCGCCGAAGCGTTGCTCAGGTCCGTCGCCGTGACGGTCACGCGGATATCACCCACGGTGGTCGGGGTGCCGGTAAAGGTACGGGTGGCGGGGTCAAAGCTCAGCCAGGCCGGCAATGCTCCGCCGCCCATCAGGCTGGCACTCCAGGTCAGCGAATCACCGGCATCGACATCGGTGATCATGCCGTTGGGGAACGTATAGGTCCACGGTGTGCCTTCGGTCACCTCGCGCACGCTGACGATGCCATTGACCTCAGGTGCGTCGTTGGCACCGCGAATGGTAATGGTCAGGGTCGAGGTACTGATGGCCAGGGTATTGTCGGCGATCGTGTATTGGAAGGTGTCGGTCAGGGTGTCAGCCGTGGTGCGCAATGCCTGCACCGCCGCGCTGTTGTTGTTCACCACGTAGCTGTAGCTGCCGTCGCTGTTGAGCGTCAGGGTGCCATAGGTCCCGGTGAGCGGGCTGCCCACGGTGCCCCCTCCCACCGCGGTCACCGTGCGTACATCACTGCCGTCATCGTTGGTAAGCACGTTGCCGGTCGGGTTAACGCCCGGCGTGGCATTGCTCACCCCGCCTGCCTCGGTGGCGAGCGCCGTATCAGGGTTGGCTGCTGGCGGCACATAAGCATTGACCGCAATGCTGTAGCTGCGCTCGAACGAGTTACCGCCGCTATCGGTGCTGCGCACGCGTACCGAATAGATACCGGCGGTGAGCGCCTGACTGCTCACCCGCAGCTCATCACCGACCACCGTGAACCTGGCGTTGTCGGTGGAGCCGGTGCCAGCGACCAGCGTGTAGGTAAAGGAGTCCACCACACTCAGGTCGGTGGTACTCAGTGTCCCGACCACCGCGTTGGCGCTGTTGGCGCTTTGCAGGCTGGTGTTGCTCAGTTGCATGCCGCTCGGCGCATTGGCATTGATTGAGTCATTGGACTGGGTAATGGCCGTGGTCCAGGTGGCGGTATTGCCTGCAGCATCCATCAAACCGACGTTCACCGGCAGGCTGGCAGAGCCGGCGTAATCGGTGCCGCCATCGGTCACCACGTATTGCGCTCTGTAGAGAGTGCTACTCATGGGTGTCAGATTGACCAGCGAATATCCGGCAACAGTACTGCCCGGGGCGAGGGTGTAAGGCACGCCGCCATCGTTGCTCACGGTCAGCGTCACGGTGATGGTGTCACCGACCCGTTGTGGCACGTCGGGCCCCTGCAGATTGCTGATCACCGGCGCTACGCGGTCCACGGTGTAGGTCTGGCCGGTAGTGAAGCCGCCGCCGATAGCGGTATTGCTACCCGACACGATGCCGGTGTTGGAGCCTTTGAGATCAAGGCGCAAGGTACCGTCACCGGCCAGGCTACTGACCGTCACTTGCCGGGTATTGCCTGTCCCGCTCACCGAGTCAATAACGCCAGAGGCGTTACCACTGGTGGTCGTCAGGATGAAATCGCTGGCGTCTACGCCAGTGACCGCCACGTTGAAGGTCACGTTGTAGACGATGCTGGTTGCCGAGGCGAGCACCACCTCGGCCGAAGCACGATCGATCGAGCTGACTGCTGGCACGACCCCGGCAACGGTCGCTGATGGCCCGCTGAACAGGGTTTCCAGGGTGCCACCGTTATCCGTGTAGGTAACCTTGTCGCGCACCGACTTGCCGACCTGATCGCTGCCCAGAACAAAGCTGGCAGCGTTGGCGCCGTTGATGTCTGACCAACTGCCGTTGGCAAACTCCTGCCATTGGTGGTTGAACGTGACGCCTGACAGGCCATCGACATCGACAATGCCCGAAGTGCTGGCCGTCAGGGTCTGGCCCTCCTGAGCGCTGCCAGTGACGGTCGGACTTCCCGAGGGTGCGTCATTGACCGCCGTTACACTGATAGTGAAGGTCTTTTCGACGAAATTCACTCCACCATTGGCGGTGCCACCACTGTCGCTCAGCCGCACGGTAACAGTGGCGACCCCATTGGCGTTGGCCGCCGCAGTGAAGGTCAGGTCACCGGTACTCGGGTTTATCGCTGGCTGGACGCTGAACAGCGCGTTATTGCTATTGGTGGTGATAAACATCAGGGTCTGCCCGGACTCGTTGGCAGGCCCGACCGACAGATTGGTGGCCCAGCCCGCGATGGTCTGCGGCCCGGCGTCCTCCAGGACAGTCACATCGGCCCCCGCGGTGAAGTCCGGCGCATCGTTGACGCTGGTCACGCTGATGCCAATGGTGTTGGTGCTGGCCGCGAACGGCGTCGAGCCACCATTGCCAGACACATCCAGTCGCGAGGCGGTGCTGGTGCTGTAAGCACCAGCGAAGGTGTTGTCTATCGCTCGCACGCTCAACGCAGCCGGACTACCAAAGTAGTTGGCCGCCGGCAGAAAACGCAACTGCGTGCTGGCCGACAGCAGCAGGGCATCGGTATTGCTGACCGTACCGACCGCATACCAGTCGCTGCCATTGACCGAATACTGCCAGAGCCCATCGGTTACGGCATCGGCAGTGTTGGCCACTACAGCGATGCCACTGAGGCTGGAACCGGCATCGACATCAACGAAATTGAAGCCCGGCAGCGCATTGATCGCAGTACCGGCAGGGCTGCTCGCGTCTTCCAGAATCGCCGGCAAGGTCAGATTGCCCAGCCCGGTCGGTGCATCGTTGACCCCGGTGATGGTGATGGTAAAGGTCTGCGCCGCACTGGTGTCGACCCCGCCATTGGCTGTGCCGCCTGAATCTTTCAGGGTCACAGTGACCGTCGCAGTACCACTGGCGTTGGCAGCGGCGGTAAACGTCAGATTGCCATTCGCATCGATGGCGGGCTGAGTACTGAACAGCGCATTGTTATCGTTGCTGACGGTAAAGGTCAGGGTTTGCCCTGACTCGTTGCCCGGCCCGACACTGAGATTACTGGCCCAGCCAGTCACCGTTTGCGCACCGGCGTCCTCCAGCACGGTCACGTTACCGCCCTGGGTGAACGAAGGCGCGTCGTTGACCGCCGTGATGGTGCCGCTGATGGTTCTGGTCGCAGCAGAAATAAACGTGCTGCCACCGTTATTGCTGGTATCCATGGTAACGCGAGTTTGAGAAGCCGCTGCGCTACTGGTAGAACCCGGGAACGTATTGTCCAGCGCACGAACCGTCAAGGCCGGAGTGGTGCCGTTGTAGTCGGCCACCGGCACGAAACGCACCAGCGTCGCAGGCGAAAGTATCAGCCCGGAAGTAACGCTGACCGTACCGATTGCGTACCAATTGGTACCGCCATTGGTGGAGTACTGCCAAAGGCCTTCAGTTGCCAGGTTGGCCGGGTTGCCCACCACGATCAGGGCAGCCAGCGACGCATTGAGATCCGGGTCAGAAAAGGCGGCGCCAACAATGCTGGTGATCGATGTACCGTTGTTGCTGCTGGCATCTTCGAGAACCGTCGGCACCGTCATGTTGCCGGTCAGGGTCGGCGCATCGTTGATCGAGGTGGCGACCACCGTGGTAGTGCTGTTAGTTACCGCCGGGTTGGTGCCGTCGTTGACCGACAACGTGAAGGTAGTGGTCTCGGTACTGCCGACCGCCACATGGTTATTGGCCGGCTGGTAGACCAGGGCGCGCAATGCAGCCTGCACAGAAGCAGCACTGCCAGAGGCGCTGGTATAAGTCAGACCACCATTGCTGCTGGTGAAACCCGCCGCAGAAGTGAAAGCCCCTTTGCTCGCGTTATCCAGAGTGATAGTGACAGTAACGTTGCCGCCGGTGAGGGTGACACCGGAAAACGGCTGCAGCGTGGCATTGTCGTTGACCGGCTGGCTGGCGACGGTGCCGCTGATGGTCGGAGGAAGGGCAGTTGCCGCATCGCTGACAGCGATGCCGTCAGCGGCCTTGCCGCCGGTCCCCTCTGCGCCCTTACCGGCGACTGCAAGGTTATTGGAGACATCACTGCTGGTCACGGTCAACGTTGCACTACCGATACTGCGAATCCCGGCGTAGGCGTCACCGCCTTTACCGCCGATGCCCTGGGCACCATTACCAGCGCTGCCAGCGCCACCGCCACCGCCACCGCCTGCCGCCATGTTCCCGGTGACGGAGCTGCCGGTGATCGTCAGCGTACCGGCATTGTAAATGGCCCCCACCGCCGTTCCACCGTTGCCACCAATGGCACTTTCACCCTGCCCGCCACCGCCGCCACCAATGGTCACGCCGTTGAGGGACACAACGCCGCCGTCACCACCAGTGGCGAAGCCGGCATACACTTGAGCTTTACCACCGGTGACAGAGCCGGCGACCGAAGAACCTCCGTTACCACCGAGCGGACGAGCGTTTGCTGCGTAAGGGTCGCCAGCTCCCGCACCGCCTTCTCCCCCACCACCAGCAGCGCCTTGGGTGGTAACACCGCCTGGATTATAACCAGCAGTTGTGTTGTGGGTGCCGCCGCTGGCACCACCGTGTCCGGCGGCACCACTGCCACCGCCACCAGCGCCACCGGAACTTGAATTGAGATGACCGCCGCCACCGCCGCCGCCTGTGGCCTTGTTGTTGATGATCGAGCTATTGACGATGCTCAATGTGCCCGCATTGTAGATGGCGCCACCCAAAGCGCCCTCAGCCGCATTCGGAGTTGTCGTGGCAGCAGAATTGGTCTCTTCAACACTGTCGCCACCCCGACCACTGGCCATACCATTGGTCAAGGTCACACCTTGCAGCTCAATACTGCCGGAGCCTGCATTGATATGCATGATCTGCGTATAGTTCTGGGCGTCGATCTTGAAACCATTGCCAATGATGGTTGTCTTGAAGCCGTCATTGATCGAGAAGGTCAGGGTGAGATCGCTGCTACTGAAAAGAATATCATTGGCCAACGTGATGGTGTCAGCCTGGTTATTACCACCTGATGTTGTCAGCAAACCCTGCAACTGAGAGACACTCGTGGCACTGAACGAAGCCAGCGTGTAGTCATAGTCGGCCAACCGTGAAGTATTCAGCACCGCGGCACTGGTGAGGCTCCCGGTCGAGATCTCAAGATCCCAGTTGCCGCCACCGGCGAGATTACCCGTATCGTCACTCGAAGCGGCGACAACAGCACCCGTTGCATCTGCAAGGTTATGGATGAAGCTGTCACCCAGACTGCCTGCGCCTACATCGCAACCATACAGAAGAATTTCGCCCCCGGACCGCAATGCAGTACCGATTGTCGTGAGCTCAGCGCGGTAATGCTCCAGGTTGTCGCTGTAGAGCGCGCTGTTGCCCAATAGCAGCAACCCGTCACTGCCATGGGACACAATGCTGATCGAAGTCACATCGCGCATGTCCTTGAGCGCATCGGCGATCTGCACGATGCCGTCGCGCGCAGTATCAAGTACTACGACTTTCACGTCCGGCTGCGCCGCATCGACAATTTTTTGGTAATCACTGACCGCAGCGTCAACGAACAGCACTTTGCTGCCCGAACCATTCTGAGGTTCGCTGACGCCCTCAACTACCAGACGTTCCTCGCCCGCCGCCCTGGCTGTATCCGCATTCCGGCTGCCAGTCTGCGCTGCTGCGGCCTTGGCCAACTCGGCAATGTGCGATGCCGGCGCTTCGCCTGCTACTGCCGGCTTGGCCGCGTCGGCTGCGGTGGCAACGGCAGCACCATCAAACATGATCCTTGCTTCCAGCGCCAACGGCGAAGGCTTGCGACGCTGAAGAGCTCGGGGAGCGTTAGAGAAGGCCTGGGGCGGAGTATGATCTTTGCTCATGGGGCAGTCCTTGCAGTACAAGCGTTGCGAGGCAAACAACGATTCAGGGAATATATCGGTAGCGTCTGGCTTTGCATTAACAGCCAGTCGTCGGTTTAATCGTGATAACGCTGGCGGCACTGCCGTCCTGATTTTGCCAGAACGCAAGTTCGTTGAACTGGGCGAACAGGTCAGGAGGCAAAACGGTACGTCGTTTCTGCAGTTCTACCTTGCTGCGCACGGTGTGCAGACCGTGTACGCCCAGCGCTGCGTCGAACTGTTGCGCCTCATAACTGACAGCCTCGAAATCGTGGTCAAACAACGGTTCATCGATGAATGAATACAGCAGTGGCATGACCTTCTGAGGTGCCTGGGCCAGCAAATCGTAGTCAATGATCAACAGTCGACTGGCGTACTCGCCGTAAAACGCTTCCTTGAGCGCCGTCCACGGGTAGCCGACCAAGCGGTTGCGCTGGCCCAACGTTTCTACCCGGCTGTAAACGGTATTGCGCTCGACACCATCGCCGAACAAACGAGTGATTTCATACGGATTGGCGCGAAAACGACGCTCCAGGCTGTCCATGACCCATGCCACATTGCGCACACAGGCAATCACTTTGGCCTCGGGAAATTGCTCAGCCAGCAAAGGCATGCTGGCGCTCCAACTGCGATTGGTGTCGAAAATCACCTGCTTGTCGGATTTGTCCGCGTAATACGCATCAAAAACACCACGCACGAGTCGTTGCCGCTGAGGCTGGCTAAGCATGCTACCCAGCTCGGTACCTGCGCCAAAATGGGTAATCAGGTTATTGACCAATATGCCGACCGGACTGGTCATGCCTGCATGAAAGCGTGGATTCTGCAGCAATAGCGCAGACAGGAGCGTAGAGCCCGAACGGGGTAACCCGGTAATGAAATGATATTTCTGAGCAACGACGGCCATGGCGATATCCTTGTCGCGTCAGGGGCTGACGGGTGATTTGATCAGCACCGTACCGCTCATGCCTGCAATCAGTTCGGGAAAATGCCCATCAAT
Organism: Pseudomonas sp. LJDD11; assembly: GCF_024584215.1. Taxonomy (NCBI): domain Bacteria; kingdom Pseudomonadati; phylum Pseudomonadota; class Gammaproteobacteria; order Pseudomonadales; family Pseudomonadaceae; genus Pseudomonas; species Pseudomonas sp. LJDD11. The sequence continues at coordinate 25,477 of NZ_JANJFL010000026.1, read as the reverse complement.
AGTCGCCACCAGCTTGACAGACTGGCTGACTGGATCGACCCGGGCGCCGATACGGGTAACCTTGGCCGGGTACTGCCTGGCAGTTTCGTCAACGTTCAGCTGCAAAACGGTACCCACCTTGAGCCACGCCAGCCAGCGCGAAGGGGCAAGGAATTCAACCTCCAGCACACTGTCATCGAGAATGTCGAGAATCGCCTGGCCGGGCTGCGCAAATTGCTGCTCGCGCATTTTCTGCTCGACCACACGACCATTGAACGGCGCGGTGATGCTGCACTTGCCGAGCATGGTGCTCATCAGCGACACATCAGCACGGTTCTTCATGACCTCGGCTTCAGAAACCTGCAACTCCACCTTGCCGATGGAGTTCAGTTCATTGAGGCGCTTGTTGGCGCTCCAGGTCTTGTCAGCGGCGCTCAGCCCGGCGCGGGCCTTGTTCAACTGCGCCTGCTGCAACGAACAATCAAAACCGACCAGTGTCTGGCCCTTCTTGAACGCACCGCCTTCGGACACCGGAAGGCTGCTGATCTTGGCGCCGATTTCTGCCGCCAAGGTGGTGAACTGACGCGGCGCCAACTGGGCGCGGATATCTCGCACCTCAGTGCCCGCCGTTGCAAGGGTAGACGGCATGGCGGCAGGATCGGCCGCCAGCGCCACAGGCAAACAGGCCAGTCCAGTGATCAGACCAAGGCCCTGCAACAGATTGCGATGGATCATTTGCCGGCCTCGACGGCTGGCGCCGCCAGTTGCCCCTGGTTCCACTGCGCCAACGAGGCGTGCACTTCTTGCTGCAATTGCGCCAGAGGCACTTCGTTCAGATTACCGATGGCCGGTTCCATGCCCAATGTGGCCTGCAGCTTGCTGGCGGCAGCATTGGCCAATGCCATGGCCTGATAACGGCGTAGCTGGCTGAGAATCGCGGAGGTATTGCTGGCAACCGTATCAAGCGCACCCACCGCCTGGGCTTGAGCACGGTTGGCAGTTTGCTGGTTGAGGCGGTCGTCAACTTGCCAGATAGCGTCGGCACGCTGGAACTGCTGCAGGGCATTGGCATATTGCAGGCGAGCGATATGCACTTGAGCCAGCACGGCCATCTGAGTCGCCACACGACGCTGGTCGGCAACAGCAATGCCGGCCTTGGCCAAACGCATCTGCGCCGGGGCACTGAGAATATTCAACAGGTTGAAGGAAAGCTGGGCCCCCGCCTCGTTCCAGTTGTTATTGATCAGGTACTTGTCCGAATCGTGACGCAAGCTGTAGTTCAGGCTGAGATTGGGAAACAGCCGCAGCAGGGTTTTGCGGGTTTCCTGGCTGGCAATACGCGTGTTGTAGTTCTGCTCGCGCAACAGGGCATTCTGCTCCAGCGCATGGGCTTCAAGCTGCTCAACCGGCAGGTCCAGCACGCGCTTGTTGAAGGTTTCGGCGGGTTCTACCACGGTCAGATTGGCGCCGAGCGGTGCGTTGATCAACGCCGCCAGCTCAACCTTTGCAGTGCCCAGTTCCTGTTCGATGGCTTCCAGCAGGCGCAGGTTTTCCAGCACCTGACGCTGGTAGCGCAGCGACTCGACCGGCGAGCGCAAGCGCTCGGTCTCAGCCTGACGGGCATCAGCCAGTGCCGACTCGGCCAACGCGGTGGACTGCTTGACTGAAGCTTGCAGCTTCTGCGCACTGGCGGCACGCCAGAACGCGCTGCGCACGTCCTGCACCAGCACGTGCATGGCCTGACGGCGACGCTCGGAGGCGATCAGCACGCGGTCTGCGTTCTGCTTGGCTTCGTAGTACGACAAGCCAAAATCCAGCACGCTCCAGGTCAGACCCAGATCGCTGGTGGCATGTTGCTTGTCGCTGGAAATATAGGGGTTGGCCAACGACGGTTCGCCAGTGACCGAATCCACCGCCCGGGTGGTGGCGTACTCACTGCGACGGCTGTAGCCAGCCGCGGCGATCATCTTCGGCAGCATGTCGAAGTTACCGACATCGTACTGGCTCATCGCGAGCGCCTGTTCCATCTCTCGGGAACGGGAGTCGAGGTTGTACTTCAAAGCACGGGCAATGGCTTCGTCGAGTGTCAACGGGCCAGCAATGGCGGGAACGTTCTGCCGGGCAGTGAGCGTGTCCTGATGGACTTGCTCCTGCAGCGCACCGCGCTCCAGCGGTTGTGGATCGAGGCTCATACACCCCGTCAGCAGCAGCACGCCTGACACTGTGCCGGCTTGCAACACAGTGGCGACATGACGGTTGAAAAAGCTGGCGCCGGTGGTGTTGGTCTTGATGTTGCGGACAGACATAGGTGGTCCTACCTTCCCTTATGAATACGTAATACACGCATCGCAGCTGGCAAAATCAGTGGTCATTTGATGGGTTTGACCCATCCGTGCAATATCTTTCCGTCGAGCACATACAGCACCCTGCTAAATGACACTTTGACCAGCAAAGCGGCACAGGTAGAACCTTTCAACAGGCCAGGCAAACCCGACTGCAGAATCTAGCGCCAATGAGACGTGAACGGCATAGCTGACACAATTGCATCGGCCGCGGGAACCTTTTCTTTAGTGAGCTGTATCGCTGTGTATTTATCCACCTCCGACAAGGTGAGTATCAATTAGCCACCCCAAAAAAAGCGGTCCGCCGCCCCCCCTCAATTAAAACGAAATAAAAGCTTGCAAAAACTGTAGCCTTTATGAACTATGTTTCAGCATAAGGAACGGCCACTGGCCATGAAACATCTCTCGTGTTGCTCATCAAGGATTGATTTGATGGTATTTCCAGCACTCCCTCAGCATGCGCTCTTCCTTCACGCTTCGCCTCGCTCGCCACTCTTCTTAATCATCCGATATTGACTCCCGGCAATGCCTGACCTCAGGCCGTCGGCGCACGTTTTGTTGTGCGGTTTCAGATCCACGCCCGCGATTTTCAAACCTCTTGACCATAGAAATCCAACCGATCGGGACTGTTACTGACACCGACGGTCGATTGTGTAACGAGTGAATCAAAAAGGAGATGTTATGGATGTTTTCGTTGGGTCTATTTACATGTGGGCAGGCATTCGCATCCCCACCGGCTGGCATCTTTGCGATGGGACAACACTCAAGATTCAGGACTACCAAATCCTGTATTCTCTGATCGGCACAATCTATGGCGGCGATGGCGTCACGACCTTTGGATTGCCTAATCTGGTCGACCGCTTCCCCGTGGGCTCTGCAACGCCCCCCGATGCTTCGCAGCTGCAAAAAGGGAGCGCAGCACAAGCGACTGTGCTCAAAACCACTGCGGTACTGGCTGCCAATAATCTGCCCGAGCACACCCATCCGGCCACGATGTCGCTGGCCAACCTGTCCGGCAGCACGTCGATAAGCCTGGGCACCGGTACGACCGGCGGCGTGCCTCTGGCCAGCGCCAATGCTGTGCTCACAGGCACCTCAAACAATCCGGGGGCTGCGGCCATCTACCAGGCTGCCCCACCTGCGTCAGGCAGCACTGTCACTCTGGGCGGAGTCAAAACCGAGATATCAGACGTCCCCAAGGTCACCGTGGGTAATAACGTCGGCGGCGCGCCAATTCTGATAGAGAAGCCAGTCAGCAACCGTCCGCCGTCGGTCGCAATCAACTACATCATCTGCCTTGAAGGCCTTTATCCGAGCAGACCCTGAGAGCTTGCTCCAGAAATTACGTAGCCACTGAATTTATCAATTAAAACAAAGGCTAAGTCACTAGCCTTCATGTGAGAACAGATCGATGGATGCTTTTTTCTACGGAACGATCCTTCCATGGCCAGTTGGCTACCCACCCCAGGGCTGGATGTACTGCCGCGGCCAGTCCTTGCAAATCCAGCGATACGCTGCGCTCTACTCATTGATTGGCACCAAATACGGCGGTAACGGGACGACCACGTTCAATCTTCCCAACCTTTCTGGCAATTTTCCGGTCGGCGCCACAACCATTGGCACCGTCGGCGTCGCCAGCGGCGCACCAACCGTCACATCCAATCAGATGGCTGTGCTCACTGCCAACCAGGTACCTCCCCACACCCATACGGCCACAGGGACCGTTACCGGCCTGACCGGCACCACGTCCATCACTGCAAGCACGGCGAATACCGGTGGTGCCATGATCCCAGCCGATCAGTGCTCACTCTGTGGCACCGGCGGCACCGGCTTTACCGGCAACCCCTCGGCAGCCATCTATCTGGATAAGAGTGTCACGCCGACCAAACCGGTGAACCTGGGCGGCGTGCAGTCGCAGATTTCGGGCGGTGAGGTGACATTGCAATTGAACAATACGAATACACCGGCCCCTTTTGGCACACCAGTCACATTACCTTCGGTACCGCCTTACCTGACGTGCGATTTCATCATTTGCGTGGACGACGGCATTTACCCGAATTTCAACTGAAAAACGGGTCAATGACCAGTACAGCACCTCGTACAGAACGAACGTCAAGGCAAGCATTCAACCGGACAACGTCCGAAAGGAAATTCCATGGAAGCATTCATCGGTACCATTCTACCCTGGCCTCTGAACTGGGCTCCAAAAGGCTGGATGTTCTGTGACGGCAGTAGCTTGCCCATCCAGCAAAATGCCGCTCTTTACAGCCTGTTGGGCACTCGGTATGGCGGCGATGGCCAGACCACGTTCAAGTTGCCGGACCTGCGCAAGGCAACGCCAATTGGTGTGAGCGGCACCCCGCTCAACGGGCAGGACATCTCAAAACTTGGCGCCAAGGGCGGTAATCTGTCGTCGTCCACCACAACCACTGCCGTACTTACAGTGGCCCAGTTGCCTGGACATATTCACCCGGCATCGGTCGAGATCAATGCCACGACCACCGTTCAGGTAGGCACTGCACTTACCGGTGGCGCCTTAGTGCCAACCCAGGACGCTGTCCTCACCAGTACGACCGCAGGGCAGACCAACGCCGCCGCAATCTACTTGCCATCGACAGCGACGCCTGTGGCACCAGTAACGCTTGCCGGAGTCAAAACCCAAGTGGTCAATACTGCGACCGGCAAAGTGACGGTCGACAAAAATATCACAACCAATGCCCCTGTAACGCTGACATCAACGGCCGACATGACACCGCCGTACCAGACACTCAACTTCATCATCTGCTTGCTCGGTATCTATCCCCCACGCAACTGAACCTTGCTCACGCCCTCGCTGATCCGGGGGCGTGTATCGCCGGCCCGACATTCTCGACAGAGTCGACAAAATGCCCAACTCCCTTTACGCACCCGGCATGCGAGAAGCCATGGCGGACGATCATGCGTTTCTCAAAGCCCTGTATCGTAGCAGCCGCAGCGATCTCGCCATGCTGGCTGAAAACCCTGTGCTTGAACCGTTACTGGACATGCAACAACGCGTGCAAGAGCAGGGCGTACAGCGTGAATTCCCTGACGCACGTCATTGGCTAATGCTGGACCAGGAGGAACCTGCCGCACGGCTGATCCTCGACACCAATCATCAGCGCCTGCATGTCATCGACATTGCTGTACTGAGCCCCTGGCGTAATAAAGGCCTGGGCACCCGACTATTGCGCTGGGCGCAAAATCAGGCAGCCGAGGCTCATTTGCCGCTGGAACTACGCGTACAACACTCAAACACATCCGCGCTACGCCTTTATAAGCGGCTGGGCTTTCGAGTAGTGGACAGTGATGAGCTATCGCAGCGTATGCGCTGGCTGGCCGACACATGAGCGGTTCTGACTACCCCTGTCGCTACCTGAAGCTGCCGCTGAGCTTCGATACCAGCGAAATGGAGCAGCAAATTCGCGCCCTGCCTCAGTCACGCTGGATCAGCCACATGAACACTGGTACGTACGAAGGAGACTGGCAATGCTTGGCGCTGCGCTCGATCAATGGCGAGGCCGACAACATCATGGCAGTGGATGATGCCAGCTACCAGGATACCGAAGCCCTAGCACAATGCCCCCTCGTGCAGCAGGCTCTGGCTCGTTTTGACTGCGAAAAACTCTCTGTGCGCCTGATGGCTCTGGCACCAGACGCACATATCAAACCCCATCGTGATCGCGGCGGTGCCTTCGAGGACGGCATTGCCCGCTTGCACATTGCATTGCAAACCGGACCGGAAGTGGTGTTTGTCGTTGAAGACGAAAGTGTCCATTTCAGCCGCGGCGACACCTGGTACCTGAACGCAGCCTGCACTCATGCCGTTTACAACCGCAGCCGGCAACCCCGTGTTCACCTGATGCTCGACTGTGTGGTCAATCCCTGGCTGGAGCGCCTGTTCGTTGCCAGCGGATTTGTTGCTCGTGACCCCGGACCTTACGGCGACCCGAGCATCTGCCATGATAATGCCTTGAAGATCATCGCCAACCTGCGGGCACTGCCATCACCCGCAGGCCTGGCGATGGCACAGCGCCTGGAAAAAATCTATCGTGCCCGATAATCACCAGCCCGACCGCCCAATTTTCGCCCCTGCGTACAAGCATTTGCTACGAGCTGTGGAGCAACAGCCTGAGTCGCTGCAAGGCTGGTACCCGATACTCATCAGGACTGCACCGGCTGGGGTATGGTGGCGTCATCTCGGAACGCTGCGCTTTGACGACCCGTTTTTCATTGAAACGCTCAATCGCCAGCCTTTCGATCAACGCCAACGCTGCTTAACTGATTTTTCAGTCCTGGATGAGCTATCTGACGGCATGCCCCTGAGTGCGCTGGTATTTCACGTTTCACGCTGCGGCTCGACCCTGCTCACCCAGATGCTGGCAACCCTGCCGCAATGCGTGGCGCTATCCGAACCGCCAGTGATCGACTCTTTGCTTTATCAATACCAGCAAGGCGCTCTTGAGCGTGAGAGTTGCATTAACCTGCTCCGCGGCGTGGTCCGTGCATTGGGCCAACGCCGCACTACGCAGCAACAGCATCTGGTGATCAAGCTCGACTGCTGGCACCTGCAACACCTGCAAATCCTGCGCGAAGCCTTCCCGGATGTTCCTGCTCTGTTTCTCTACCGTCAGCCGTTGCAGGTCATGGCCTCACATCAGCGCCAGCGCGGCCCGCAGATGCTGCCCGGCATGCTTGACCCTGCATGGGTACAGGCATCGGACGATCTTTTGCCGGGCAATCTGGACATCTACTGCCTGCATGTATTGAACCGCTTCATGCAGACCGCACTGACAGCGGCAGAACAGGGCCAGCTTGTACCGGTGAATTACGCCAGCCTGCCCGACGCCGTACCCGACCGTCTGTTACCGCTGCTGGGTATCACACTGGATACCGACCAGCGGACCAGCATGCTGGAAAGAACCCAGCGGCATGCCAAAGGCAGCGAGCCGTATCGAGGCGATCCGCCCTCTGTCACCTGCTGGGGCGAGGCGCCGGATGCTGATTTACTGCAGCGTGCCCAAGCGCTATACGACGCACTGAACGCCCTAAAAGTGGTGTAGAAGACCAGCAAGCAGCCAGACACTGCCGCCTCCTTATAACCGATTGATCTAAAACTCCCGCTCCTGCTCCGGGTCAGTTTCAGAGTGACCGCCTTCGCGATCACCCTCCCCAACGGAAACCCGGTAAGGACTTATGTGCGGAATTGCAGGCGAACTTCGTTTTAACCATCAACCGGCGGATCTTGCCGCCATTGAACGTATCACCCATCACATGGCACCTCGCGGCCCGGACGCCTGGGGCTTTCATAGCCAGGGGCCGATTGCCCTGGGGCATCGACGGCTGAAGATCATGGACTTGTCGGACGGCTCGGCGCAGCCGATGATCGACAACCATCTGGGCCTGTCGCTGGCCTTCAACGGGGCCATCTATAACTTTCCGGAATTACGCGCCGAGCTTGAAACGCTGGGCTACGCCTTCCATTCCGGCGGCGACACCGAGGTGCTGCTCAAGGGCTATCACGCCTGGGGCAAGGAACTGCTGCCCAAGCTCAACGGCATGTTCGCCTTCGCAATCTGGGAACGTGACGCCAAACGGCTGTTCATTGCCCGCGACCGACTCGGCGTCAAGCCGCTGTACCTGTCGCGCACTGGCGAGCGCCTGCGCTTCGCGTCGAGCCTGCCAGCGTTGCTCAAGGGTGGCGACATCAGCTCGCAGCTCGACCCGGTGGCGGTCAATCACTACCTGAACTTCCACGCGGTGGTGCCGGCACCACGCACACTGTTGGCCGGGGTGGAAAAGCTGCCGCCAGCCAGCTGGATGCTGATCGATGCCCAGGGCAATACCGAGCAGCAAGTCTGGTGGACGCTGCCTTATGGCCCGCATGACGACGAGCGCGATCTGAGCTTTGAAGACTGGCGCGAGCGGGTCCTGGACAGCACCCGTGAAGCGGTGGGCATTCGTCAGCGTGCTGCGGTGGACGTCGGCGTGCTGTTGTCGGGCGGCGTGGACTCCAGCCTGTTGGTTGGCCTGCTGCGTGACGTGGGTGTCGAAGACCTGTCGACCTTTTCAATCGGTTTCGAAGATGCCGGTGGCGAGCGCGGTGACGAGTTCCAGTACTCTGACCTGATCGCCAAACACTACGGCACGCGCCATCATCAGTTGCGCATTCAGGAAAGCGAGATTATCGAACAATTGCCAGCGGCCTTCCGGGCCATGAGCGAGCCGATGGTCAGCCATGACTGCATCGCCTTTTATCTGTTGTCCCGGGAAGTCGCCAAACACTGCAAAGTGGTCCAGAGCGGCCAGGGCGCGGATGAGCTGTTTGCCGGTTACCACTGGTATCCGCAGGTCGATGGTGCAGCCGACCCGGTTGCCGCTTACCGCGCAGCATTCGTCGACCGCAGCTATGAAGAGTACGCCGCCACCGTACAGCCGAAGTGGCTGGTCGATCACGACGCTGCGGGTGAGTTCGTGCGTGACCACTTTGCCCGGCCAGGTGCCGAGGCGGCAGTGGATAAAGCGTTGCGGCTCGACAGCACAGTGATGCTGGTCGATGACCCGGTCAAGCGGGTCGACAACATGACCATGGCTTGGGGTCTGGAAGCCCGTACCCCGTTTCTCGACTATCGCCTGGTCGAACTGTCGGCACGAGTACCGGCGCGCTTCAAGCTGCCCGACGGCGGCAAACATGTCCTCAAGGAAGCGGCCCGCCTGGTGATTCCGGCCGAGGTGATTGACCGCAAGAAGGGTTATTTCCCGGTACCGGGCCTCAAGCACTTGCAGGGTAATACCCTTAACTGGGTGCGCGAGCTGCTGCTCGACCCGAGCCAGGATCGCGGCCTGTTCAACCCGGCAATCATCGACACGTTGCTGACCAACCCCAAGGACCAGCTCACCCCGCTGCGCGGCTCCAAGCTGTGGCAACTGGCAGCCCTGAACCTGTGGCTGAGCGAACAAGGACTCTGATCGATGAAACCCCATGCAACGGCTTACAGCCAGCGACTGTTGCGGCGCCAGTCGCCGTCCTACGAACGCCTGCAGGCGCGCTTGGCCGAAGACGGCGGCCAGCCGGACAGCGAGCCACTGGCCCTGCATTGCGGTTGGGGGCGGCTGCTGATCGGCCACACCTACCCGGAGCCGGCGGCGCTGGCCCAGGAGCTGCTCAACGAAAAATCCGGAGAGCGCGATATCGCGCTGTATGTGGCTGCGCCGCAGCAGGTGCTGGCCCAGGCGCCCCAGCAGTTATTTCTTGATCCGTCCGACACGCTGCGCCTGTGGTTCAGCGACTACCGGCAGGCGCATCGGGTGTTTCGCGGTTTCCGGATTCGTCGGGCCCAGAGCGAGGCCGACTGGCAGGCGATCAACAACCTGTATCTGGCTCGCGGCATGCTGCCGATTGATCCTGAATTGCTGACCCCACGCCATCAAGGCGGCCCGGTGTACTGGCTGGCCGAAGACGAAGGCAGTAATGCGATCATTGGCAGTGTCATGGGGCTTAATCACCTCAAGGCGTTCAACGACCCGGAAAAAGGCAGCAGCCTGTGGTGCCTGGCGGTGGACCCCAACTGCAGCCGTCCGGGTGTCGGCGAAGTGCTGGTGCGCCATCTGATCGAGCACTTCATGAGCCGCGGCCTGAGCTATCTGGACCTGTCGGTATTGCACGACAACCATCAGGCCAAGGCGTTGTACGCCAAGCTGGGCTTTCGCACCCTGCCGACCTTCGCCATCAAGCGCAAGAACGGCATCAATGAAGCGCTGTTTCTCGGTCCTGGTCCGCAAGCAGAGTTCAACCCCTATGCGCGGATCATTGTCGAGGAAGCACATCGGCGGGGTATCGATGTGCAAGTCGATGATGCCGATGCCGGGTTATTCACCCTGAGTTACGGTGGCCGTCGGGTGCGTTGCCGCGAATCGCTCAGCGACCTGACCAGCGCCGTGAGCATGACCTTGTGCCAGGACAAGAGCCTGACCCATCGCGCCTTGAAAGCCGCTGGCTTATGCCTGCCCGCGCAAGTGCGCGCCGGCAGCGCCGACGACAACCTGGCGTTTCTCGAAGAGCATGGCCGGATCGTGGTCAAGCCCCTCGACGGCGAGCAGGGCCAAGGCGTGGCAGTGGACCTGCGCAGCATCGAAGAAGTACAGCAAGCCATCGAGCGTGCCCGGCAGTTCGATACCCGGGTCATTCTGGAAAGCTTCCACGAAGGCCTGGACCTGCGCATTGTGGTGATCGGCTTTGAAGTGGTTGCAGCGGCGATCCGCCGCCCCGCAGAGGTGGTCGGTGACGGCCGCCATACCATCAAGCAGTTGATCGAAGCCCAGAGCCGCCGCCGCGCGGCGGCAACCGGTGGAGAAAGCCGGATCCCCATGGACGAGGAAACCGAACGCACGGTGCGCGATGCCGGTTTCGCTTACGACGATATCCTGCCCATGGACCAGCGTCTGGCCGTGCGCCGCACCGCCAACCTGCACACCGGCGGCTGCCTGGAAGATGTCACAGCGATCCTTGACCCGGTGCTCAGCGACGCCGCCGTGCGCGCGGCACGGGCACTGGATATTCCGGTGGTCGGCCTGGACCTGATGGTGCCGGCCGCCGACCAGCCCGAGTACGTGTTCATCGAGGCCAATGAACGGGTCGGGCTGGCCAATCATGAACCACAACCCACCGCAGAACGCTTTGTCGATCTACTCTTTCCCCATAGCCTTCCCGCTCATAGTTGAAACACAGCTACAAGCATCAGGTTGCAAGCTGCAAGCCATATCCACTCCGGCTTGCAGCGTGTAGCGTGTAAGCAGTAGCTGCTCCAGAGGAGCCCTCCATCATGTCTAATGCAACCATCCCTGATCCGGATCTGAATTACCTGCAGAAAGTCCTGCTGGAAATGCTCGCGATTCCCAGCCCCACCGGCTTTACCGACACCATCGTGCGCTATGTCGCCGAGCGCCTTGAAGAACTGGATATTCCTTTCGAGTTGACCCGGCGTGGCACCATTCGCGCCACCCTCAAGGGCCGCAAGAGCAGCCCGGACCGCGCGGTGTCGGCCCACGTCGACACCATCGGCGCCTGTGTCCGCGAGGTCAAAGACAACGGCCGTTTGAGCCTGGCGCCGGTGGGCTGCTGGTCGAGCCGCTTTGCCGAGGGCAGCCGGGTCAGTGTGTTCACCGACACCGGCGTGATCCGTGGCAGCGTGCTGCCGCTAATGGCCTCCGGGCACGCCTTCAATACCGCCGTGGACCAGATGCCGGTCAGTTGGGATCATATCGAACTGCGCCTGGACGCTTACTGTGCGACCCGCGCCGACTGCGAGTCGTTAGGTGTGGGGATCGGTGACTATGTCGCCTTTGACCCGCTGCCGGAGTTCACTGAAAGCGGCCACATCAGCGCCCGCCACCTGGACGACAAAGCCGGTGTAGCTGCCCTGCTGGCATCGCTCAAAGCGGTGGTCGACAGCGGTCTGGAGCCGGTGATCGACTGTCACCCGCTGTTCACCATCACCGAAGAAACCGGCACCGGTGCGGCCGGGGCACTGCCTTGGGACGTCAGTGAGTTCGTCGGTATCGATATCGCGCCGGTCGCTCCCGGCCAGCACTCCAGCGAACACGCGGTCAGTGTGGCGATGCTCGACTCCGGCGGCCCGTATGACTATCACCTGTCGCGCCACTTGCTACGGCTGGGCGCCGAGCAGGAACTGCCGGTACGCCGCGACGTGTTTCGCTATTACTTCAGCGATGCCCATTCGGCGATTACCGCCGGCAATGACATCCGCACCGCGCTGATCGCGTTCGGTTGCGACGCCACCCACGGCTACGAGCGCACCCACATCGACAGCCTGGCGGCGCTGAGCAAACTGCTGAGCGCCTACATCCTCAGCCCGCCGGTATTCGACAGTGACGCGCAACCGGCCAAGGCCTCGCTGGAAAGCTTCAGCCACCAGCTGGAGCACGACACTCAGATGGAACCGGAAACCCGCGTGCCGCCGGTCGATAGCCTGATCGGCCAGGGTCGCGAAAGCAGCTGAGCCGGTCTGGCTGCCGCAGGGCATGCATCCTGCCGGGTGCATAACCTGCGGCCCTGCACTATCATCCCCGGCCCTGCCGCGAGAGCCATCCATGCTGATTCCCTTTGAGCAACTCGAACCCGACACCCTGACCCGCCTGATCGAAGACTTCGTGACCCGCGACGGCACCGATAACGGCGACGACACGCCGCTGCAGACCCGGGTATTGCGGGTGCGTCACGCCCTCAGCAAAGGCCAGGCCGTGATTTTCTTCGACATCGAGAGCCAGCAGTGCCAGTTGATGGCTCGCCATGAAGTGCCCAAAGAGTTGTTCGACTGAGCAATCCGGATAATCCCTGAGCCGCTCAGGCTGCCGGCGACTGTTGCTGCGGCTGCGGCTGCTCATCAGGTTCGGACAAGGTCTTGATAATGCGCCGGAACACTTCGGCGCGATGGATCTTGACGTGTTTGGGGGCGTCAAAACCGAAGCGCACCTGATTACCACTGACGCCCAGCACTTGCACGGTGATTTCGTCACCGATGGAAAAGGTTTCGCCTACTTCGCGTGTTAATACCAACATGTTTGTGCACTCTTGCAATCCCGTGAATGGGCAGAGTGCCGCGCGCGGCAGAGTGCTTCAATGTGGCGAAGTAAAATCAGCCATGTCCTGCACACTCGCCGGAATTAGCTGAAGGAAATAACCTACATTGCAGACGCAAAAGTCGTAATTACTGCATCGCTCAGCGTCTACGCCAACGTCGCCACACCAGGCTATAAGCCAGGGCGTTGATAACCAGCACCACGCTGCCAAGCCATAACTGGTGCTGCATCGTCAAACCCGCCGGATAGATCAGCGCGATCAAGTAATGCTCGACGAAACCGCCGTCATAACCCTGCTGGCCGGCCAGGCTGCGCAGGTGGTTTTCCAGTGGCGTGAGCGGGCAGTACAGGTGCAGAAACTCCACCGCCGCCCCCCAGGCCACCGCAGGCAGGTGGAGCACCGCCAGCCAGGGCTTGCGCAGCACCAGCAAACCGCCAAACAGCACAAACACGATGAACAGCAGGTGCACGACCAATACCGCATCGGCCGCCAGACGCATCAACATAACCCCTCCTTTTAATCGGCGGCGAATACGTCACCGGCCGCTGTAAGTTCAATCTTTCACTGCCGCGCACTCGCAGACTTTATACCGCCAGGAAAGTTGCAACTTTCAGACTGGGCTACCCGGTATTTTAACGAAGCTAATTTGTAAAAATATATTCAAAGCGCTTAGAACCTTTATTCAACGCCCAGAGTCGGATTATTCAAGAGGCCACGAGACATGACATCAAGGGTGTCATGAATTCCTCCGGCAATCTTGGCTCCCTTATATTGAAAGAAGGAACTCATCATGGGCATCAGTACAATTCTCATCATCATCCTGATCCTGCTACTGATCGGCGGCCTGCCAGTGTTCCCCCACTCGCGTAGCTGGGGTTACGGACCGTCGGGCGTGGTCGGGACCATTCTGGTCATTCTGCTGGTACTGGTGTTGCTGGGCAGGATATGAATGCGCGGCTGGACATCGCGCCGACGGATGTTCAGCCACGCTAAAATCGGCCCCACAAAAAAGCAGCCTGACGGCTGCTTTTTTGTTGTCGCGGTTTAGCTGTCAATCAGTGCGATACCGCACCGCTGGCACCCAGACCGGTTTGCGAACGGACAAACTGTGGCACGAACAGCGCACGCTCATCCTCACCTGCCTTGGACTTGTCGGTGATCGAGAAGAACCAGATGCCCACGAATGCAATGGCAATCGAGAACAGCGCCGGGTACTCGTACGGGAAGATCGCTTTAGGGTTATGCAGAATCTGCACCCAGATGGTCGGGCCGAGAATCATCAGCACCACGGCGCTGATCAAGCCCATCCAGCCGCCAATCATGGCGCCACGGGTGGTCAGGTTCTTCCAGTACATCGAGAGCAGCAGCACCGGGAAGTTGCAGCTTGCAGCGATGGAGAATGCCAGGCCGACCATGAACGCGATGTTCTGGCTCTCGAAGGCGATACCCAGGATGATCGCAACCACAGCCAGCGCGATGGTGGTGATCTTCGACACGCGGATCTCGTCTTTCTCGTTGGCCTTGCCTTTCTTGATCACGCTGGCATACAAGTCATGGGAGACCGCCGAAGCACCTGCCAGGGTCAGACCGGCTACTACAGCCAGAATGGTGGCGAAGGCTACCGCAGAGATAAAGCCCAGGAACAGGCTGCCGCCCACGGCGTTGGACAGATGCACCGCCGCCATGTTGTTACCGCCGATCAACGCGCCAGCCGCGTCCTTGAACACCGGGTTGGTGCTGACCAACAGGATCGCGCCGAAACCGATGATGAAGGTCAGGATGTAGAAGTAGCCAATGAAACCGGTGGCATAGAACACCGACTTGCGGGCTTCCTTGGCGTCGCTGACGGTGAAGAAGCGCATCAGGATGTGTGGCAGGCCAGCCGTACCGAACATCAGCGCCAGGCCCAGCGAGAACGCCGAGATCGGGTCTTTAACCAGGCCGCCCGGGCTCATGATCGCCTCACCTTTAGGGTGCACGGCAACCGCCTGGGAGAACAGTTGGTTGAAGTCGAAGTTAACGTGTTTCATGACCATCAGCGCCATGAACGAAGCACCGGAGAGCAGCATCACCGCCTTGATGATCTGTACCCAGGTGGTCGCCAGCATGCCGCCGAACAGCACGTACAGGCACATCAGGATACCCACCAGGATCACCGCAACGGTGTAGTCCAGGCCGAACAGCAACTGGATCAGCTTGCCGGCACCGACCATCTGCGCGATCAGGTAGAACGCCACCACTACCAGCGAGCCACACGCCGACAGGGTACGGATTTCCATCTGCTTGAGGCGGTAGGACGCCACGTCGGCAAAGGTGTATTTGCCCAGGTTACGCAAGCGCTCGGCAATCAAAAACAGAATGATCGGCCAGCCCACCAAAAAGCCGATCGAGTAGATCAGGCCATCGTAGCCAGAGGTGTAAACCAGTGCGGAAATACCCAGGAATGACGCCGCCGACATGTAGTCACCGGCAATCGCCAGGCCGTTCTGGAAACCGGTGATCTTGCCGCCGGCGGCGTAGTAGTCCGACGCCGAGTTGTTTTTCTTGGAGGCCCAGTAAGTGATGTACAGGGTGAACACCACGAACGCGACGAACATGACGATCGCCGGGACGTTGAGAGCTTGCTTCTGCACTGCGCCGGTGAGGGCGTCAGCCGCCATCAGTGCGGGTGCGAAAGCGGTCAGCGCAAGTGCCGCAGAGAGACGACGGATCATTGCTGAATCTCCTTGAGTACGGCGTTGTTCAGCTCGTCGAATTCACCGTTGGCACGGCGTACGTAGACGCCGGTCAGGATAAACGCGGTGACGATCAGGCCGACCCCGATCGGCATGCCCCAGGTCACCGTGGACGTTGCGCTCAGCTTGGCGCCCAGAATGTGGGGGCCATAAGCGATCAACAGGATAAAGGCGGCGTAGAGGCTGAGCATGATCGCTGAAAGAATCCAGGCGAAACGCTCCCTCTTGGCCACCAGCTCCTTGAACCTGGGGTTGTCTTGTATCTTTTGGTAGATGCTGTCGTTCATTGTTTTTGTCCTCGCAGCATAGGATGAGATGACACTGCTTCACTTTAGTCAGCTCTTGGAACGACTCCAGACGACCTTAGTATTAGAACGATATTAATTTGTGAGTCTGGAGGCAGGCGACCTGCACCGGCCGCTGCGAAGCAGCGTCGGCAAATGTCAGGAAAGAGAGATTAGACAGATACCGGTTGCGCTGAGCACCGGCCGTATAAAACGCAAAACCACCCGACGAAGCGCGCCGGGTGGTTTTCGAAAAGGCGGCCCGCAGGCCGCAAAAGGGGAAGTAGCAGTTACTTGCCGGTCCAGGCCGCGACGCGGGCCGGGTTTTTCTCTACCCAGTCCTTGGCAGCGACTTCAGGCTTGGCGCCTTCCTGGATGGCCAGCATCACCTGACCGATTTCGTCCTTGGACTCCCACTGGAATTTTTTCAGGAACGCGACCACGTCCGGGGCTTTCTTTTCCAGGCTCAGGCTGCCGACGCTGTTGACCGTTTCAGCAGCGCCGTAGACGCCTTTAGGGTCTTCCAGGAAGCGCAGTTTCCACTTGGCGAACATCCAGTGCGGCACCCAGCCGGTAACGGCAATGGATTCATTGCGTTTTACCGCACGGGTCAGCTCGGCGATCATCCCGGCACCGGAACTGGCCTGCAGTTTATAGCCGTCCAGAGCGTAGTCCTTGATGGCCTGGTCGGTCTTGAGCATGACCCCGGCACCGGCATCGATACCGGTAATCTTGTTCTTGAAGGAGTCGTCAGTCTTGAGGTCTGCGATGCTCTGGGCTTTCACGTACTCAGGAACAATCAGACCGATGCGGGCATCCTTGAAGTTCGGACCGTAATCCACCACCTGCCCTTTGTACTTGGCGATGTACTCGCCATGGGTGCCTGGCAACCACGCCGAGAGCATCAGGTCGAGTTTGTCAGTGGCCACCGCCTGCCACATGATCCCGGCCGCGACCGACTGCAGTTTGACGTCATAACCGAGCTTCTGCTTGAGCACCTCGGCGGCCACGAAGGTGGTGGCGACACTGTCAGACCAGCCTTCAACGTAGCCAATACTCACTGTCTTGGTTTCAGCAATGGCCAGCGTGGAGCTGGCGGCCAGTACCAGAGCGGCACCCGCCCCCAGAATTTTGCGCATATTCATCATTACTTCCCCGGTAGAGTCCTTGCACCGACCAGCGTCGGGCATTTTTGACGTTGTTTTTCTCAGGACTGCCCACCACGCCCGAATATGGGGCGATGCGCACCCTCCACGTTTCAATAACTCTTGCCGGCAACGGCGCTCACCGCTGCGGCCCATTGATAATCTGCCCCCCCTGCAAAGCGACATGATCTGCCAGCGACCCCTGGCAAGCGGTAAACGACATCACACCGCCATCAACGACATGCACACCAAAATCACGACACCTCGATTGGTTGGCAACTGAAAACCATCCTTAGTGATGCCCCTGCATGGCAGTAGCCGCGCGATTGGCCACTCACCTGAAAATATCGCCAGCGCACCCATTCAGGGCGTCGGTGGAGGGAACACAATGTGTTACCGATACGGGGTCCATGCTGACCCGCAGCGGGTAACACGGGAACACATCGACCCGATGCCGATGCGCAGACTTTCCTGAAAAATCGCAAGCCATTGATTTATAAGGATATTAAAAAGTTGGCATGGGTAGTGCTTTATCTCCTGTACAACAAGAACAAGAAAAACGGCAGCAACCTAATAAAAACAAGACGTACGGATCTGACATAACAAGAACAACACGGGCAGAGACGAAGCCAACAGATTTTTTTGAAGTAGATTCAGCTCCACCGGGTCTTTTGCAAAAGACCACGCAAACAGGCACAGAACAATAAAACTACCTTGAGGTAGCACAGAACTGGTTGGATCGCACTGCTGTGCAGGCAGTCGATTGAAGCGAGTCAGCGCTCAAAAAAATACGTTTGCTCTTGACCTCCATTGAGGTCGCATGAAATGCAGTGAAGGGTGGCCCAACAAAAACAACAACACACCACCCTACAAAAATAAAAAGAGCACGCGACACGACTCAAAAGGGAGCCCATGGCTCCCTTTGTGCTATCTGGCCTTTCACACCTCCCCAACGCGGCAAAGCCGACCTGCATCGCAATTACTACGCTAAAAAGCGCACATTCCTACATGCCTGACTTGACGAAAGGTGTATCGTTTCACCGCCGTTACATGGGCGTTTCAAAAAACGCAGTCAGTTTTTAGAGATGCCCAGAAAGGATCGCGCGCAGGTACGGCACTTTGGCACTATGTCGACGGTCATAGCCTGCGTACCTTTTCTGTACCTCATTCCCAAGGGATTTAGTCATGCTCCGTCTCCTGCGCTTAGCTGCAGTCCTGGGTGGTCTCTGCCTGAGTGCAGCCGCCCTGGCTAAAAACGTCGACCCGGCCACTTATGGCTATCCGCTGACTAACCCATTCGAAGCGACCATCGCCACCACCCCGCCTGATCTGCGTCCGGATCTGCCGTCCGACGACGACATCGATCAGGACGATTTCTATCTCAACCTGCATCCAGAGCGCGAGTTCACCCTGCCTGACAATTTCTGGGCGGTGAAAAAACTGCGTTATCGTCTGGCCCGCCAGGATCATGCGGCGCCGCTGATTTTTCTGATTGCCGGCACGGGCGCGGCGTATAACAGCACCCTCAACGAATACCTCAAGAAGCTGTATTACGGGGCGGGCTACCACGTTGTGCAATTGTCGTCGCCGACCAGCTACGACTTCATGAGCTCGGCTTCGCGTTATGCAACGCCAGGGCTCTCCAAAGAAGACGCTGAAGACCTGTATCGGGTGATGCAAGGCGTTCGTGCCCAGCACGCTGACTTGCCGATTACCGACTTCTACCTGACCGGTTACAGCCTGGGCGCGCTGAATGCTGCGTTCGTCAGCCACCTGGACGAAACCCGGCGCAGCTTCAACTTCAAGAAGGTGCTGCTGCTCAACCCGCCGGTCAACCTCTACACCTCGGTGAGCAACCTCGACAAGCTGGTGCAGACCCAGGTCAAGGGCATCAACAACACCACCACCTTCTATGAACTGGTGCTGGCCAAGCTGACCCGCTACTTCCAGCAAAAAGGCTACATCGACCTCAACGATGCACTGCTTTATGACTTCCAGATGTCCAAGGAACACTTGAGCAACGAACAGATGGCCATGCTGATCGGCACCTCGTTCCGTTTCTCTTCCGCCGACATCGCCTTTACCTCGGACCTGATCAACCGCCGCGGCCTGATCACCCCGCCGAAGTTCCCGATCAGCGAAGGCACCAGCCTGACCCCGTTCCTCAAGCGCGCCATGCAGTGCGACTTCGACTGCTACATGACCGAGCAGTTGATCCCCATGTGGCGTGCCCGCACCGATGGCGGCAGCTTGCTGCAACTGGTCGACCAGGTCAGCCTCTATTCGCTCAAGGACTACCTGCACAACAACAGCAAGATCGCCGTCATGCACAACGCTGACGACGTGATTCTGGGCCCTGGCGACCTGGGCTTCCTGCGCCAGACTTTCGGCGATCGCCTGACCGTTTATCCTTACGGCGGTCATTGCGGCAACCTCAACTACCGCGTCAACAGCGACGCCATGCTGGAGTTCTTCCGTGGCTAAACGTCATTTACTGCTTGCCGCCCTGCTGGCTGCCGGTATGGCCCAAGCGGCCGACCAGACTGAAATATCCCACGCCACCAAGGACCAGGCCACGGTGGTGCGCAACTACGACGAAGACGGCTTCACCCAGCCGCTCAAGTCGCTGAAGTTCAACCCCGGCCTGGACCAGCGAGAGTTCGAGCGTGCCTCGACCAACGCCCTGGAAGTCTATGACCCGCTGGAGTCGTGGAACCGCCGAGTCTGGCATTTCAACTATCGCTTCGACGAGTGGGTATTCCTGCCGGTGGTCGACGGTTACCGCTACATCACTCCAGGTTTTGTGCGCAGTGGCGTAAGCAACTTCTTCAGCAACCTGGGCGACGTGCCCAATCTGCTCAACAGCATGCTGCAGTTCAAGGGCCAGCGCTCACTGCAAACCACCGGGCGCCTGCTGCTCAACACCACCATCGGTGTGGCCGGCCTGTGGGACCCGGCGACCATGATGGGCCTGCCCAAACAGAGCGAGGACTTCGGTCAGACCCTGGGCTTCTATGGCGTGCCGGCCGGCCCGTACATCGTCCTGCCGCTGTTCGGCCCATCCAACCTGCGTGACACCGGCGGCCTGATCTTCGACGTGGCGGCTGAGTCGCAGATCAACTTCCTCAACGTCGCCCAGGTCAGCAGCGACCACCCGGAAATCGTGATTCTGCGCGGCATCGACAAACGCTACGTAACCAGCTTCCGCTACGGCCAGATGAACTCGCCGTTCGAGTACGAGAAAGTGCGTTATGTGTACAGCGAATCACGCAAGTTGATGATTGCCGAGTAAGGCGCGCAGTAACGACAAAGGCCAATCCGGGTGACCGGGTTGGCCTTTTTACTGCGTCGTTCATCCGTGTCGACTGCCTTCAGGAGTCATTGGCTTTGTGCAACCTCGAAGGGGCAGCACCATGGCGATTAGCGCCTTGCGAACCTGGAAAAAATATCATAAGCCAAAGAGTCAATGGCCCAGCCACAGGAACCAGACTGATCAATATCCACCACCCGCTTTTATCCAGGTCATGTAAACGCCGCACAGTCAAAGCAAGATTGGGCAAAACGTTGAGTAGAATGAAAAGTTCTACCACCTGCTCAGGGAGCTGGGTGGCGCTATCAAACACCAGATAAACCAGCCCACCCAAAATCGTCAACAGGAAAACCGAGTAATAAACAAACTCTCTGACACTCGAACGCCCGTCAAAGTCAAAGGCCTTTGTATAGACCTGAATAACTTCTTTCATCGTGCACCTTTACTATCTGGACAGATTAATCAACTGGAGAGCTGCCAGACTCAGCGGCGCAGTCTGTACAGAAGCTTGCAACTCAACTTTCACGGACAAATACATGACATCCCACAACGTCATGCCGATCCGTCAAGGCGAGTTACGCACGTTTCCTGACCGCTCTGCACTTTGCTCTCGGCAGCCTTAGACCTGCGTGGGCAAGGCCCATAGCTGTTCACGCCTACCGACCCGGATGACAGACACAGCATCAACAGAAACAAAGGCCCATAAAGCGGAATGAAGGTGACCAAAAACCACAGCCCGTTGAAATCGGCATCGTGAAGTCGCCGATACGTGATGGCCAGACCGGGTACTAAATTGAGGGCGATGAATCCAGCCGTCACTCCCCCCAGTTGAACACTGCCCCTCACGATCCTCGAATCACTCTCAAACATAAAAAGAGCGATCACCCCTGCCGTATAAAAGAGCTGGTAATACAAAAAATTCCGTCGCCGGGTACGTCCTCTGAACTGCAACATATCGCGACAGGCGATGAGCATCATTTTCACGGGTTGAGTTCCCTGCCGGGCCAAATTCTGCCGACGCACTCATCACAAATGAAAGTCAGGCGCCCCTGACACGCCAGATATTTCAAGCGGGTGGCAATCCGTAATAGTTCTCCCCCGGTTCTCCTTTTTCGAGAAGCATCCATGCACAGAGAACAAGACCTGCGAACGGCAGCAACCAAGCCAGGCTGACCCAGGCACTACAGCCAATGTCATGAATACGACGTGCAAGCAAGGCGGGTAAAGGCGCCAGGATATAGATCATCAGCAACTCGACCTGCCATACTAGGTCAGACCCTGGCGCCAACAATCTGATCTGCAGATACAGGTAGAAAATAACGCTAAACGATATCAAGAAAGAGAAAAGCTCTTTGCGATTCGAACGCCCCTTAAAATCCGGCCGTCTAAAAAAATAAGATACGTGCCCCATTAACATTGCATTGCCCCTAAGCAGTCTTCGACGCAAATTTATCGTCAAGCCCAAGCCACGGATGCAAGACAGTACTTCCTATAACGTAGGAAACGTCTGAGCTGATGCCCGCTGAAAAACGTAGCGTAGAGCTATGCCAGCAGACTCATCAAACATACTGATAATTTATAAAGAAATTTTGAGCCTTTCAATCGATCAATACGATATACAATTTAGCCAAGTTCATTTGCACCACACGGAGCGCCACTCATGACCACATTTCGCAAAGTCCTGTCGATCCACACTGGCCAGCCCGCTTCCGACGGTGCCGGGGTCAAGCTGACTCGCGTGTTTGGCGGCCCTGGGGTGGAGCAGTTCGACCCGTTCCTGATGCTCGACGAGTTCGGCTCCGACCAGCCCGACGACTATATCGCCGGCTTTCCGCCGCACCCGCACCGTGGTTTCGAGACCGTTACCTACATGCTTGAAGGGCGGATGCGCCACGAAGACCACATGGGCAACGTCGGCCTGTTGCAAGGCGGCGGCGTGCAGTGGATGACCGCAGCCCGCGGCATCATCCACAGCGAGATGCCGGAGCAGGAGCAAGGCGTGATGCGCGGTTTCCAGCTGTGGCTGAATCTGCCGGGCAAAAACAAGTTGATGGATGCCAGTTATCAGGACATTCAGCCAGAACATATTCCACGCCTGACCACCGCCAATGGCATTGAGGTGGTGGTGATCGCCGGGCAGTTTGACGACGGTCAGGTGCAACAGGCCGGCGCCGTACAGCGCCCGGACACCGAGCCGCAGTATTTCGACCTGCACCTGCCGGCCGGCGCCAGCATCAGCCCGCGGTTGCCGGACGGGCATCGGGCGTTGCTGTACGTGTATGAAGGCGAAATCGAGGTAGGCGGTTACCCGCAGGCAGTGGCCGCCAGCCGCCTGGTGCGTCTGGGAGAAGACGGCGAACTGCGTATTCAAAGCGCTGCCGGAGCCAGGGTGTTGCTGATTGCCGGTAAACCCTTGCATGAGCCAATCGTGCAGTACGGGCCGTTCGTGATGAACAGCCGCGAAGAGATCGAACAGGCACTGCGCGATTTCCGGGATGATCGGCTGACGGCTTGAACAAGACGGCTAGGCAGCGCGCCGCCATGAATCTTTTCACTGGAACCGGGCTTTTCAGCAAATGCTGAAACAGCTCACTCCAGTGAAAATCTCACATGACCCGCTCGAACAGGTTAGCCCCCGGTGTCGCCTCACGCGGGCCGATATCACGCCAGCCATTGCGCTGGTAAAAACGCAGCGCCGGAAGGTTGTCCGGGCTCGCCGACAACTGCAGGGTCGTGCACTGCCGCTGGCGAAAGAACGCGATCGCCCGATCATGCAACTGCTGGCCCAGGCCCAGATGACGGTAAGGCTCAGTGAGATAGAACAGATGCACATAGCCCAGCGCCGGCTGCGGCTGGTTCAACTCCAGTTGCCCGACGATCTCGTCGCCCTGCCAGACATGCATCATGCTGCCCGGCAGCGCCTGCGAGCGCTGCGCCAGCCAGTCCAGATAACGCCCCGCCCCCTGCCCGTCTTCGCCATGCAGCGGCAGCGTCGTGCCCAGCGCCAACTGGAACACGTCCTCACGAAAGCGCACGCACAGGTCGGCGTGACGGTCGAGGTCGATGGGGTTGAATTGGAGAGGTATGGCAGCGTCCATGGCAGTTCCTTGTATTCAATTCAGGGTCAGTTCGGTGTAAGGGCTTTCAGGCGAACAAGCCTGTCATGACGGTACAGGCATTTGAAGAACGCCTGATCTATAAAGTGCCAAACAGCCTGTAGTCCATTTCTGAATTTTTCCGGATCACCGGACACCCTCTATTCACACGCTGGACGTCTGACTACCCTGCCCGACACTCGCTGCAAATTCAGCGAGCCGGGTTTGGCGACCCGATTGTCAGCAGCTACGCAGCGCCAGACGTTGTGTGTATCCTCACGCACGTCGCTTTATGGCGGCTGTGCGTCGGAGACCTTTAGGTCTGCCGGTCGTGGCTCCTGACCCGGTTCGCCAACCCTCGCACAGCTGCCACCTTCTCGTTTGGCGACGGCCAGGGGCAGCTCCTTGATAATCTGGAGCCTTCGAAAATGCATTTAC
Source organism: Pseudomonas sp. LJDD11 (assembly GCF_024584215.1). Classification (NCBI taxonomy): domain Bacteria; kingdom Pseudomonadati; phylum Pseudomonadota; class Gammaproteobacteria; order Pseudomonadales; family Pseudomonadaceae; genus Pseudomonas; species Pseudomonas sp. LJDD11. The sequence continues at coordinate 1,531 of NZ_JANJFL010000026.1, read as the reverse complement.
TAACCACCTGTCCACCCTGCCCCGAACACTTCGACGCAGAGCCCTTTTTCCGCCATCACCGCCGTCTGCGCACCATCCGCCATGACAGCCAGGCGTGGTTCTGCCTGGCAGACCTGGCCCGCCTGATGGGCAAGCGGCTCGACGAACGCAATACTCTCAAACTCGACCACGACCAGCGCCGCATGGTCTGGCTCAACTCCCACGGACTTTACGAACGCTGCCTGATGATCAGCGAGTCCGGCGTCTTCGCCCTGTTGATCCACCACTACGTCCCGGAGAACCGCAGCCTGCGTCAGTGGTTGACCCACGAAGTCCTGCCCGAACTGCACCGGCGTGCCGAACGCATGCTTGAAGAACCGAGCATCAATCGCCTGGAATGGCTGGGCCATACCTTGAGTTGCTGCAATGGCGCAACGATTCATGGGTGCGCTGGCAGGACATGCCGCACTTGCTGGCCGAGGTGCCGAAGCCGATGGGGTTGTGGCAGAGGTTGATGGTGAAGTTTGGTTTCAAAGACGAATCCATGAAGTTCTGAGGGCTTGACCGACCCTGATCCCGGCGTTGTTCTGTAGGCCGATTCTGATTTTCTGGAATCGGCCTGTGTCGGCCTGTGTGGCAGGTGTCAGTGAGGTTAAAACGATGACTACTATTTTCCGGCGACCTCCATAACAGCGGGCTTAGCATGGACTCGTTTCAGAAAGACTCATCCTATCTGTCCAACAAATGAAGTCAGGCAGAGCAGCGCGCATGACCATAATCCATTCATCGGACACGAACAAAGACATTACCAAGCTGGCGCGAAAAGCCCCTTCCTTCAGGTGGGGGATGAAAGCGCCACCGCGAAGCGATCATAGGGGTTAAAACCCCAAAAACCGCCCCTATTCTGTGTTTCATGACTGAAATGAAAGCGACCAAAACCCTCAAGATTCGAGTGCGAGACAAGCACGCAGCGCAGCTGCGTGAAGCGTCTCGCGCTGTGAATTTTGTGTGGAACTACGTAAACGAGTTGAGCAGTCGCACGATTCGTGAGCGTGGTCGTTTTCTGTCGGCGTTCGACATTCACAAGTACACCAACGGGGCCGGCAAAGACCTGGGACTGCACAGCCAATCGGTGCAGGCTGTTGCCGACGAATATGTCACACGGCGCAAGCAGTTCAAAAAGCGCCAGCTCCGCTGGCGCTGCTCGGGCGGCGCTCGGCGCAGCCTGGGCTGGGTGCCCCTCAAGGCCGGCGCTGCTGTCTGGAAAAACGGCCAGGTCGTCTTCAACAAACAGCACTTCAAGGTCTGGGACAGCTACGGCCTGGCGGGCTTTAAATTCAGATCCGGCAGCTTCAACGAGGACAGCCGTGGACGCTGGTATTTCAACGTCGTGGTCGAGGTCGACCGCCAGTTATCGCCAGGCCAGGATGCAGTGGGGATCGACCTCGGACTGAAAACCACGGCCACCTGCAGCGACGGTGATCGCCTTGAAAGCGGCAGGTTCTACCGGGATCTGGAGAGCGCCCTGGGCACGGCCCAGCGCGCCGGCAAG